>JAITNF010000047.1 GCA_031290615.1 Desulfovibrio sp.
TTTTTACGGTATGTCTATAGATTTTACGACATCAGGCAAGATTGTTCGTTGCGATAAAAGTTAAGTGTCACAATGTGTTATAGTTCTTATGGGGTTTGACGATAGGCTAGATTGGTAGATGGCTCCTCTCCCGAATTGCGGCACGCGCCGTCGCACCACCAACAAGGTATCCGTCACAAGCGTCGTATCGCCGGTTTCTAGAGTTTGGGAAGCCGGGATGATATATCAGGCGTCGCTGAGATTGTTCGTCACGGCGAATCCCTCGACCACAAGGCAGCTCTAAAGCCGCGCGCGTTAAGCTCAGGGTAAGCGTGAGGACAAGAGTGTTTAGCCGGTGAAAATACGGAAAAAGCGCGCCGCGTCCGGTTTGATCAAAAATTTGTCGGGTTATGTGTATCTCTCCCTTCGAAACGGTTAAAGCGCAACCAGTCCAGCAGAGTCCACAGACCGCAGAGTAGCGCAGAAAACGCCGTGGCTGTAAATACGCCCTGATAGCTGAAACCGGCATGGATTAACAGACCTCCGGCGAGGGGGGCCAGCATGCCGCTGGCGTCGAAGGCGGACATCATCACGTTGGAGTTGAGGGAGCGCGTGGCCGGTGTGGATCGGTTGTACACAATGGAGGCCAGCAGGGGGTATAGCAGGCCAATTCCCAGACCGTAGAGGCAGGCTATGGGCACAAAGGCCCACAGCGGCCCCCAGGCGAAGTCCAGCATGCACAGGGCCAGCCCCAGAGAACAAAGAATGCTGACGCCGTGGCGCGGTAGCGCGTCCAGCCTTTTGCCGGCGAGAAGCCGGAGGAGAATGATGGTTATCGTGTAGGTGGAGAAAAACAGGGATGGCTGCCCGCCGGTGATGGCGCACAGGCCTTTCATGAAAAAAATGCTAAGAATGGTCATGGTGCTGAAGCAAAGGCAGGCCAGAAATATGAAGAGCAGACCAGAATTCCGGACAGAGTTCCAGAGGGCGGAGCGCGAAACGCCGCCCGGAGTTTTGTCGGACAATTCCGCTTTTTTGAGGCGTGGGGCCAGGGGAATGACCAGAAACAGCGAAATGGTGACCAGCACGGTCGTCAAGGCGAAGAGGCGCGTCGCGTCGTCGTTTCCGCCCAGAAGTGGCAGCAGGAGGTTTTCGGAGACGGCGGGGATTATGGAATAGGGAAGCAGCGCAGTCAGAGAGAAAAACGCGAAGCCGCGGGCGCTCTGACCCGGGGGGATACAGTTCACAAGCACCGATGTAACGCAGCTTGATTGCACAGCGACGGCGATGCCCTGTATGACGCGTAGGGTTAGAACCTCCACGGCGATGCACGCGCCAGACACCCATAGATAGCCGAGCATCACAGCGGCGAGCGCCGCCGTGGAAACGGCCAGGGCGGGTAGTCTGCCGCCACGCAGCAGCATAAAGCTCGCCGCCGGCCGCAGCAGCAGCGGCATGGCGAACATGGAGGAAATCAGCAGGCCGCGCCAGTTGGGGCTTATGGCAAGACCCTCCAGCCACTGCTCAAAGCAGTAGAAAACGGCGATATTGGCATTGCTGCACATGGAAAGGCAGAAAAGCAATATGAAATCGCGGTTTAAAAGCTCTTTTTGCGTGGCGCCGGACCCGGTTGACGCAAGGCCAGCATGGCGAAAATGAAAAAG
This sequence comes from Desulfovibrio sp., assembly GCA_031290615.1. Classification (GTDB taxonomy): domain Bacteria; phylum Desulfobacterota; class Desulfovibrionia; order Desulfovibrionales; family Desulfovibrionaceae; genus Desulfovibrio. The sequence goes on from JAITNF010000047.1 coordinate 1,644, forward strand.
CATAACAGGTAATTCCGGAAAATATAAAATGGTTGCGGAATGGCGCCGCGGAATCGGAATCAATGGCATTTTCCTTCAGGTTCAGAAAGAATCAAGGCAATACATTTCACACGCCGGAGGCGTTGCGCGTTTTCGGCCGCTCAGCCCGCGAAATCAGCCCACGCCGGGGGGGGCCGCCGTCCGCCACAATTTTTTTCCCAGGACCCCGCAGACCATTGACAACAAGGCAGTTCGAGCGCAGATTCAGGGAATATTATTGTCTCTCTTTAGCCTCAGTTATTAGCCTGGAGGTGAGGGACGTACAAACCGGGAACCCAAACGTCAATTTCAGACTAACACACTGCCGGAATACTTGCCAGCTGAACAACATCAGCGTATATTAAAAATCATGAGTCAATTTTGGGCGCCGTGGCGCATGGAATATATTCTAAGGCCTAAACCTGACAGTTGTGTTTTCTGTATTCCGCCAACAGTGGAGGAAGACGGGGAGCGTCTGATATTGTCGCGCAATACCTTCTCGTTTGTTGTCATGAACAAATACCCCTACAACAACGGGCATATCATGGTTTGCCCATACAGGCATGCGATGGATCTCGCTGATCTTTCCCACGAGGAAAGCACGGAAATCATGGACATGCTCAAACATTGCACACGGATTCTCAAGGAACATTTCCGGTGTGAAGGTATAAATATCGGCCTGAATCTTGGGCAGGCCGCCGGTGCTGGCATCCGCGAACACCTGCATTTTCATCTGGTGCCGCGCTGGAACGGAGATTCCTCCTTTATGGCCGTGCTCGACGACATCCGTGCCATACCGGAACATCTTCAGCAGGCGCATACGGCATTATGCCGTTATTTTACATAAAAATGTCAAGATATCTCGGCAAATATAATGTTAACTGTGTTGTAGCAAGGGGCATGTGCATGCGTTACATCAAGGTGCTGTTACTCGTTGTTCTTATTTTTCTAGCTCTGGTATTCTTTTTTCAAAATCAGAATGCGCTCTCTCAAAATTTGGTGCTTTCCCTCAACATTTTTTTCATCCCGGCAATGTCATCTATCCCGCTTCCCTTCTATTTTATTGTTATTTCAGCTTTTTTTCTGGGGACCATTTTTTCTCTATCCATGCTTGTCTGGGACAAGGTGCATCTTTCCGCAAAACTTATGAAAAGCAGGTGGCGTATCGGCAGCCTGGAAAGCGAGGTGGGGAACCTGCAGAAAAAGCTTGGGGAAACATCCTCGTGTTCAACCTTTTTCCGCAGGGCTGAAGACAAAAATTCTGACGCCGCCGCCAAACTTCCAGAAGATGTTTCCGCACCGGATCCGGACAAAGGTTAGCGCACTATCTCCACCCCATGCCGGCACAACCGTCTGATTGTATACATAACGGACAGGACCAGCGCGGAAAATATTAATCGTTTCTGGGAGATATGTACACACTGCGATGTCCGATAATTTCATAAAAACAACACCCATGTTCGCGCAATACAAACGCATCAAGGCTGAACACCCTGACGCGCTCTTGTTTTATCGCATGGGCGACTTCTATGAACTCTTTTTTGAGGATGCCCTTGCCGCCTCCAAAGAATTGCAGATAACCCTTACCACCAGGAACAAAAATGCCTCGGATCCCGTGCCCATGTGCGGCGTGCCGTGGCATTCCGCGCAAACGTATATCGCCGAGCTTATCGACAGGGGTTACAACGTCGCTGTCTGCGATCAGATAGAAGATCCGAAACAGGCAAAGGGCCTTGTACGGCGGGCGGTCACCCGCGTCATTACTCCCGGCACTATATTTGAAGACAATATTCTTGATGCAAAAAGTCACAATTATCTCGCGGTGATCTGCGAAAACACCCGGGACGGGCGCTACGGCCTTGTCTATGCCGATGTTTCCACGGGAGAATGCACAGGACTTGAGTTCAAGTGTCAAACTGATGTCTGGCAATGGGTTCAAAAACTTGCGCCAAGAGAATTGCTGCTTCCCGAAAGCCATGTCCTGCCACTGCCGTTGCGGTGCAGGCTTGAAGGAATACGCCTGTTGCGCCGGCCGCGCGGAGATTTCGATCTCAAACGCGCTATCGGGCGGATATTGAAAATACAGGGTGTGCGGCATCTGAGCGTTCTGGACATGCAGGGCAAGGACACTCTGACGCGCGCCTGTGGAGCGCTTTTGCGCTACCTTGACACAACGCAGATGAACGTGACTGATCACCTGAAGCCGCTGACAATCCTGAACTTGTCTCGCCGTCTTATCATTGATGAGGTCACTGAGGAGAATCTTGAAATTTTTACCCGGCTCAACGGTCGTAAGGGTAAAGGAACTCTCAGGCATGTTCTCGACGAAACCATGACCCCCATGGGTTCCCGCCTGCTTGAAGACATGCTCCATCATCCTTGGCGTGAAATCGCCCCTGTGCTCAATATTCAGGAGGCCGTGGCGTATTTTTACGACAACGACGCCGTTCGTTTAGCCCTGCGCGCGATACTGAAAAATATCGGCGATCTGGAGCGCCTCTCCACAAGAATCTCCCTGAACCGCGCGACACCGCGCGACTTTACAGCCCTGCGCGCTTCTCTTGCCGAACTTCCCGGCCTGTACGAAGCGGCCAGCGCAAACACTGCGAAGCCCGACAGTGACGGGAAACAGACAGGAAACGAAAACCGCCTCCAACTGCCCGAAACCGTTAACCGTCTGTTCGGCAACCGAGACACACTCAACGACTGCGCAACATTGCTACATTCCTCCATTGCCGAAAATCCGCCCACGGTCATCACTGAAGGCGGCCTGTTCAAAACAGGCTATAACGCTGAGCTTGACGCCCTGCTGGACCTGATTGAACACGGCGAAGAAAAAATTCGGGCCATGCTTGAAAAAGAACAGAAAGCCACAGGCGTCAGCAGGCTGAAAATTGGCTATAACCGAGTCTTCGGCTACTATTATGAATTGTGCTGCAACGCGAATACGCTGGCCTTGCCAGACCGCTTCATCCGTCGGCAGACGCTGGCCAACGCGGAACGCTATACAACGGAAGACCTCAAAAAATTGGAAACAGAGCTTCTTTCCGCCACGGACCGCCGCAACACTTTGGAATACAAACTTTTTCAAAATCTGCGGGAATATGTCTCGGAACAGCGTGAACGAATTTTGCATGCTGCGGATTGTGTCGCGCGGCTTGACTACTGGCAAAGCCTCGCTGAAACAGGCCGCAAAAATAATTGGTGTCGCCCGGCGCTTACCGATGAGGCCAATCTGGACATCCGTGAAGGACGCCATCCTGTCGTGGAAAATATAGTCGGCAGGGACTCCTTTATTCCCAACAATTTTTCTCTGGATCACAAACGTCGTCTCTGCCTGCTCACAGGCCCCAACATGGCGGGCAAATCCACAATACTCAGGCAGGTGGCCATTATTTGTCTGCTTGCTCAGATAGGTTCCATGGTCCCCGCCGAACAGGCTACAATCGGCATGGTGGATCGCCTTTTTTCCCGCGTGGGAGCATCGGACAATCTGGTGGAAAACCAGAGCACTTTCATGGTCGAGATGATGGAGACGGCGCGCATTTTGCGGCAGGCAAGCCGGCGCAGTCTGATCATTCTGGATGAAATCGGACGCGGCACAAGCACCTATGACGGGGTAGCCTTAGCTTGGGCCGTTGTTGAAGAACTGACAAAATCCCGCAATATCCCGTTACGCACGATCTTTGCTACGCATTACCACGAGCTGACCGCTCTGGAAGGCCGTATCCCAGGCGTTTTTACCATGAATATCGCCATACGAGAATACAGCAACGACATAATCTTTCTGCACAGGCTCGTCCCCGGACCCTCAGACCGCAGTTACGGCGTTGAAGTGGCGCGCCTTGCAGGTGTGCCAGCGCCGGTTGTGCAGCGGGCAAGGGCCATTCTGGCGCAACTGGAAAGCGGGCGTTCCCAAAACTACAAAGCGGTCGCGGCGCTTGCCATGACTCTGCCCGGCCTCGGCACAACGGGCAAACCCGGCACTAGGCCTCGAGAAGCGATGCCGCCGTCTGAAAAATATGCCGTATCGCAAACTGTTGAACACCCGGTGCTGCTCAAGATCAGGGAAGTGACCCCCGAGGCCACAAGCCCGCTGGAAGCCCTCAGACTTATTGTTGAATGGAAAAAATTGGTCCAAAACGCATGAACGAAATGAATGGATTCTCCGCTATCCGGTTTTTAGTACCGCACAGAAATGGGAGAGCGTTCCTTTAGACGCCTGAGCAATGGAAATTTTTCGTGTCAGCATTGTTTTCTTTTTTCTGTTTCGGATCAAGTTTGGAGATAAAGCAACTGTTAACCCTAAAGCCAAGGTTTATCGTGCAAGCCTACATAACCGATTGAGTGTGGATGCTCTGAAAAATAGTGTTAGGCTCTGGTCAATGACGGTTATAAAAATTTATCAGGCAACCAGCCAGAATAATGCGGCGTTCATCTTCCGTAAGGTCTTTGAGCGTCAGGGACATGCGCTTTGCGCTCCATGCGCCGTCGCCGCCCTGTGAGGCCACAATTCCTTCAATGGTTTCATGTTGTTCTTCCACTGCGGAGCGAATGTTTGGGAAGAGCAGCCAGTCGCCCAAATGCAGTTTTTCCTTCCAGTCAGCGCCCAAAATAAAGGGAAGCATGCCCCAGTTGATGAGATTGGAACGATAGCGCTTGGTGGCATACTCCACCGCCAGATTGGCCCATCCTCCCAGTATTTTTTGCGAGGACGCGGCCTGTTCGCGCGCTGAGCCGTCGCCTGGTTTGACGGCAAATACGGCCGATCCGATCCCTGTCCTGGCAAGATTGTCTGGCATAAGATCGGCCTCTACGCCGTCTGGCCGTCTGGCCGCCGCGAGGACGGGGGCCAGTCTTGCGAGCAGGCCCGCGTCCGCAGGATTGTCCCGACGGGTTGTTTCGAGCTTTTGAATTTTTATGGCTCTGCCGACATAGCCAGGATCCTTGCGGGAAAGGGTGAATTCCGCCAGCTTGAGGGGATTGGATCGCAGGGATGAGGTTTCGCCGGAGGGGATCAACTCGTCGGTTGTAGTGACAGGGTCTATGATGACAGAGGCCAGTTGCAGCATCAGGTGTTCGGGCAGCGGAACCATTTTCGGCCAATCGGTGATATTCGGGCCGAAGACAAGGGGGACGTCGGGCTGCGGCGCATCGGCTCCGTTATAGACACGGTTGGCGTAAATGCTGGGATCGTACTGATAGGTCATGTCAGCGTTTTTTTCAATGGCCTCCCAGTCCAGTTCCGTGGCCGCTGTCAGGCGGCCGCCGTTGACCGCCGTGGCTGCAATGGAGCGTGCGTCCATCAGGGCCACGACCGCAAGCTGCCCTTGTTCGGGTTTGGAACCTTCGCGGTTGGGGAAGTTGCGGGTGGAGTGACGTATGGAAAGGGCGCCGTTGGATGGCGTGTCGCCCGCGCCGAAGCATGGGCCGCAAAAGGAGTTTTTGATGACTACTCCGGCGGACATGAGCCTGGCTACGGACATGTTGCGCGCCAGTCCCAGTGACTGCGGGGTGCTGGCCGGGTAGACGGAAAGGCTGAAGGCCTGATTGCCCGTGCTCTCGCCGTCCAGAATGGCGGCGGCCAAGGTGATGTTTTCAAAAGAACCGCCGGCGCAGCCAGCGATAATGCCCTGATCCGCCTGAAGGCGATCGCCGCGAATTTTATCCGTGAGGCGCAAACCGGCGTTTGCGCCGAACCGCTTCTTTGCTTCCTCGTCCACATAGGACAAAATTTCGCGGGGATTGCGGTTGACTTCCGCAATGGGAAAGGCGTTGCTCGGGTGGAAGGGCAGGGCGATCATGGGGGTTATCGCATCCAGATTCACCTTGATCAGGCCGTCATAACAGGCAGGTCTGTCATGGGACAGGAGTGCGAAATCCTGTGGACGGCCGTGCAGGGCCATCCAGTCGCGCACCTTGTCGTCCGTCGGCCAGATGGAGGACAGACAGGTGGTTTCCGTGGTCATCACGTCAATGCCAGAGCGGTATTCCACGGAAAGCCCGGCAATGCCCGGCCCCATGAATTCCATCACCCTGTTTGTCACAAAGCCGTTTTTGAACACGGCGGCGATGATGGCCAAGGCCACATCCTGGGGGCCGACGCCCGGCTGCGGCCTTCCGTCAAGCCACACGCCAATCACAGCAGGCGCGGCGATGTCACAGGTTTTGTTGAGAAGCTGTTTGACCAGTTCAGGGCCGCCTTCGCCAATGCCCATGACACCCAGAGCCCCATAGCGGGTATGGCTGTCCGATCCCAGAATCATGCCGCCGCTCTTTGTCATAATTTCGCGGATATACTGGTGTATGACCGCCAGATGCGGGGGTACGAAGATGCCGCCGAATTTTTTGGCGGCCGACAGACCGAAAACGTGGTCGTCCTCGTTGATGGTTCCGCCAACGGCGCAGAGGCTGTTGTGGCAGTTGGTAAGGACATAGGGCAGGGGAAATGCTTTCAGACCGCTGGCGCGCGCCGTCTGAACGATGCCGACATAGGTGATGTCGTGGGAGGCCAACGCGTCAAAACGCAGGCGCAATATATCCGGATCGCCGGAAGTATTGTGCGCCGCAAGGATGCGGTTTGCCAATGTGTTCCTCCGCGCGGCGGCCAGATCAATATTTTTTGCCGCCGCTTCCCCGGCGTTGAACAGTACGCCGCTGTCCAGCACCACGGAATCGTTGATAAGTTTTATCATGCTGGGAACCCTTTTTTTCAAGAGAGCCTGTTACAGGTTGGCGCCGACAATTTCGCCGAAAGCGGCGCAGCCCACGGTTGTCGCGTCGTGTATCTGTCCGGCAAGGTCAATTGTGACGGTTTTTGCGGCGATGGCTTTTTCCAGGGAGGTGCGTATGCGGTCTGCCGCTTTAGGTACGCCCAGATGCTCCAGCATGAGCGCCCCGCACAGAATCACGCTGCCGGGATTGGCCTTGTCCTGCCCGGCGATGGATGGGGCTGTGCCGTGGGTGGCTTCAAAAAAGGCCAAGGAGTCCGATATGTTGACTCCGGGGGCAAGGCCAAGACCGCCCACCTGCGCCGCCAGAGCGTCGGAAAGATAGTCGCCGTTCAGGTTTGGCGTGGCGATCACATGGTAGTTTTCCGGCCGTACCAGAACTTCCTGAAACATGGCGTCGGCTATGCGGTCTTTTACCACAATGCGGCCGGGGACGGGTTTTTTTTCCGCGCAGGTTGCTTCGCCGAATTCGGCTGAGGCCACGTCATATCCCCATTGGCGGAAAGCGCCTTCCGTGAATTTCATGATATTGCCCTTGTGAACCAGGGTCAGGCTCGGCTGTTTGTGGTCAACGGCGTAACGCAGAGCCCGACGGACAAGACGCTTGGAGGCGGCCTCCGTCATGGGTTTGAGGCCTATGGCCGCCGCGTCGTCAATTTTTGCCACGCCCAGTTCTTCCCGCAAAAAGGCAATGAGTCTGCGGCATTCCCGCGTTGTGGCGGCGTATTCAATACCGGCGTACACATCTTCCGTGTTTTCACGGAAGATAACCATATTGACCCGGTCCGGATGCTTGACGGGTGACTCAATCCCCTGAAAATACCGTATGGGCCGTATGCAGGCATAGAGGTCGAGTCCTTGGCGCAGGGTCACATTCAGGCTGCGCATTCCTCCGCCAACAGGTGTGCCCAGTGGCCCCTTCATGGCGACTTCCGCCCGTGCGAGAATTTTAAGGGTTTCCTCGGGCAGGGGAGAGCCTGTTTCACACCTGGCTTTTTCTCCGGCGAGCAGTTCCACCCAATCGAAAGTCATGTCCGATTCTTCAGCGAGGGCCGCGTCAATGACAGGGCGCGCTGCGCGCCAGATTTCAGGCCCTACGCCGTCGCCTTCAATCCAGTAAATTGTTTTTCGCATGACGGCATCCTGTTATATATCGTTTTCCGCGTCGTCTTGCGGGTCGACTTCTTCCCTGAGTGTCTTGGCGCGCTTGAGCAGTTGCTCCATCTGTATGTCAACGCCGAGCACCCCGGCAATGCTGTCTTTTTCGTCCGTGACGGCGCAGGATACGGTGATGATGAGCTTGCCGGTAAACTGCGACTGGCAGACGTCCATGATGTGCAGATCACCGGTCTGCATGGGAGATTTGAACCATTCGCGCTGGGAAAAGTCAAAGCCGATGGACAGCGTCTGATATTTTTCACTGTAATTTTGGTCTGTTATCACGGCGCATTTCAGGCTGCCGCGAGTGTCCGTAAGGTAGAGGTACTGGATAAAAGGATATTTTTCGGCAAAGACGTCCAGCTTGGCCTGTGTCTGCGGGTCAGTGTCGTGCAGGTCAATGCTTTTGGCAAGTTTGAGTATGAGGCCCGCCGCCAGCTCTCCGGCCAGCTGCTTAACGTGGTCGTATTCGGAGACAAAGAGTTCCGGCATATATTTTTGTACAAGAATCTCAATCTCCTCGTGGGAAAAGTTCGTCGTGCGGCCGTTTTCGTAAGCGCCCATGATGGTGTCGTAAATCTGTCCAACAGCCGGATGTTTTTTGGATATGCCGCGTTCAGTGGGCAGGCGCTGGTTTGTGTTGATCCAGTAGGCAATGCCGGAGCGTCCGGTTTTATCCGTAATGGTGATGGGTACCGGCCGGTTCAGCAGACGCCGAGTGTCGAAAATATTGTAGATTTCCTCGTTCTTGGTCAGGCCGTCGGCGTGTACGCCGGCACTGGTGGCATTGAAGTCCCGCCCCACAAAAGGATAGTTGTGCGGGATGCGGTAATGCAACTCTTTTTCAAAAAATTCGGAAAGTTCACTCAAAGTCGTCGTGTCGACTGCCGCATCGTCGCCCGTAAGGGAAACGTATTCCACCAGCATGGCCTCCAGCGGCGTATTGCCCGTGCGTTCGCCGAAGCCGAACAGCGTGCTGTTCACCGCTCCGCAACCGTACAACCAGGCGGTGACTCCGTTGGCGAGCGCCTTGTGGAAATCATTATGCCCGTGCCATTCCAGCCATTCCCCAGGCACGCCCACCTCTATAAAAGCACGCACCGCGCGCTGCACGGAGCGGGGTAGGGACGCCCCGGGCCATGGCACGCCGTAACCCATGGTGTCACAAAGACGAATTTTTACAGGCATGCCGCTCTGCTCGGAGAGTTCCATGAGTTTTTGGGCCAAGGGCAGGCAGAAACCGTAAATATCGGCCCGCGTCACGTCCTCAAAGTGGCAGCGCGGGATAATGCCCCATTCCAGTGCCTGCCGCGCCATATCCACATACATGTCCATGGCCTGTCGACGAGTTTTGTTCAGCTTCAGGAAAATATGGTAGTCCGAGACGCTTGTCAGCAGGCCGGTTTCGGCAAATTCCATGTCCCGCGCAAGTTTGAGATCTTCTTTGTCGGCGCGTATCCACGCGGTGACTAGGGGAAATTTGTAGCCGCGTGAACGGCATACCTCAACGCATTTGCGGTCTTTGGCAGAGTAGACAAAAAATTCTGAGGCTGTGACAAGGCCGGTTTTGCCGCCCAGACGGTAGAGAAAGTCAAACATCCGTGCGACCTGTCTGATCGTATAGGGAGGGCGCGCCTGCTGGCCGTCGCGGAAGGTGGTATCTGTAATGTGCATACTCTCTGCCGGGCGCGGCGCAAGCAGCACATCGTCAAAGGTCGTGCGGCAGATGTTTGTGTAGGGGTAAAGCTCGCGGTAGAGCTGAGGTTTTTCCGGTTCCTGAAGAACAAAGTTACGGCTTCCGCCGACCTGGTGGATAATATTCATAAGCGCTCTCCCTTAAAAACTCCCCTTATGTATATCACATTTGCGCATATTGCATTATATACATTTGCCGCCACAATGTCCATCTCCATTTTTATCCGATTGTGTTCACAATAAAACAGTTCAAAACTGGTTAAAGGGATACAGTAAGGAATTTTTCGCACAATAAAAATAAGGAAGTGTCTCTCCAGGTCATTTGGTTTTTGGTCATCGCCAAACAATCAGCCAAACCGACAAGGGAGCTGCCGAAGGAATCCGG
>JAITNF010000057.1 GCA_031290615.1 Desulfovibrio sp.
GCTTCACGATTTGCTGAATTTTTGCCTCCGGAATTCCTGAACGGACAGATACCTGTTTTTTATTGGCATACCCGGCTTCCTGACCGATAATAGGTCAATTAATCAGGCATGACCATTTGCAATTTGCAATTATTACAAATTGATTTATGATTTTCAACAACGTAATAAATTAGAGAATTTAACTTTATGTGATGATTTTTGCGGCATAAATTCAGGATGCTCATCAAAAATTTCTTTGGAGGGCGATATGTATTCAAAAATTCTTGTTCCCATCAGTGCCAAAAATCTCGAAATTCGCGCCCGCGCCGTCCTCCTGCACGCCTTGGCGCTGAACCCGGAAACAAATAAAATACTCCTGCTCTACGTCACCGAGCCTATATCCGGTCTTGTTGGCGGGCAGTCACATGCGCAGCTCAAACGCGAACAGGAGGAAGAAGGCCGCGTTTTTCTACACACCGCCATAAACACAATAGGGGAAAGGTCATTTGCCGTTCGTATTGAAGAAGGCACGGTGGCGGAAACTATAGTTCGCGTCGCCCACGAAGAAAAATCAGACCTGATAATAATGTTTACCGACGGTCGCGACAGTCTGCAAGACGCACTCTTGGGTTCCATAACAGAGCGGGTGCTACGCCTCAGCGACATCGCGTTGCTCGCGATACGGCACTGAGCGAGCGCTCCACCTTGGGTTCGGGCTTTACAGCCCGTCATAACCGCACCGCTAGCAGACGACGACGAACTGGATAATTAGTCCTAGTCAGCCTAGGCTGAAGCTGCCTGTGTGGATTTTTCGCCATGCTGTCATGTTGCGACACAAAATACCTTTTTGTAACATATCCTATTGCCAGCAATTTTCGCAGGCATCCGCCTTCCTCCCCGCCGGCCAACAATAATGGAAGATTTTTTAATTAAAAAAAAAGATTTTTTTAGTTTTCCCCCTTTTCAAACGCAAAGACTGTCTTATTTTTTAGCGCGTGAGGAACATCTGCCGTCACTACCCAAGCGCGGTTGCGCCGGTTGCGGGCGGCATCACATGAACACAGGCAATAAAATATTACGGAGGAACTGACGCTATGAACCTGAAACCACTCAATGACCGTGTGCTTGTAAAACGCCTTGAGTCTGAAGAAAAAACAGCCGGTGGACTGTACATCCCCGATACGGCCAAAGAAAAACCCTCCAAGGGCGAAGTTGTGGCTGCTGGCCCCGGAAAACTGGCTGAGAACGGCTCCCGTATCGCCATGGCCGTCAAGAAGGGCGACGAAGTGTTGTTCAACAAGTACGCCGGTACCGAAGTCAAGCTGGACGGCGTCGAGCATCTGGTTATGCGCGAAGAAGACATTCTCGCCATTATTGACTAATTTCAACATTTCAGGAGGAAAGCATACATGTCTGCCAAAAAAATCCTTTTTGACGCCAAAGCCCGTGAAAAACTTGCCTGCGGCGTGGACAAATTGACCAATGCCGTCAAGGTCACTCTAGGGCCCAAGGGCCGCAATGTGGCGCTAGAAAAATCTTTCGGCTCGCCGGTCATCACCAAGGACGGCGTCACGGTGGCCAAGGAAATAGAACTAAGCGATAAGTTTGAAAACATGGGAGCCCAGCTTTTGAAAGAAGTTGCCTCCAAAACCTCGGATGCCGCCGGCGACGGTACCACCACAGCTACCATTCTCGCCCAGTCCATCTACAAGGAAGGCAGCAAGCTTGTGGCCGCCGGCCGCAACCCCATGGCCATCAAGCGCGGCATTGATAAGGCTGTGGACACTCTTGTCAGCGAGCTGGTCATTCTCTCCAAGCCCACCCGCGACCAGAAAGAAATCGCCCAGATCGGCACCGTATCCGCCAACGCTGATGTCACCATTGGCAATATCATCGCCGAGGCCATGGCTAAGGTGGGCAAGGAAGGGGTGATTACCGTCGAGGAAGCCAAGGGTCTGGAAACCACCATGGACGTGGTGGAAGGCATGCGTTTTGACCGCGGCTACCTCTCCCCCTATTTTGTGACCAACGCGGAGAAGATGCTCTGCGAACTGGACAATCCCTATATTCTCTGCACGGAAAAGAAAGTCTCCAGTATGAAGGACATGCTGCCAATACTGGAACAGGTTGCAAAGGTCAGCCGTCCATTCCTGCTCATCTCCGAAGACGTGGAAGGTGAAGCCTTGGCCACCTTGGTGGTCAACAAGCTGCGCGGCGCTCTGCAGGTGGTAGCCGTCAAAGCGCCTGGTTTCGGTGACCGCCGCAAGGCCATGCTGCAGGATATCGCCGTTCTCACCGGCGGGCAGGTGGCTTCCGACGACACTGGCTCCAAGCTGGAAAACATGACTTTGGGCGATCTCGGAACCGCCAAACGCGTAGTGATCGACAAGGAAAATTCCACCATCGTGGACGGCGCGGGCAAGAGCGCGGACATCAAGGCCCGTGTGAATCAGATTCGCGTGCAGATTGAGGAAACCACCTCCGACTACGATCGGGAAAAACTGCAGGAACGCCTTGCCAAGCTAGTGGGCGGCGTGGCTGTTGTGCATGTAGGCGCGTCGACGGAAGTGGAAATGAAAGAAAAGAAAGATCGCGTGGAAGACGCCCTGAACGCCACACGCGCCGCCGTGGAAGAGGGCATTGTGCCCGGCGGTGGCACGGCATTCATCCGGATTGCCAAGTCTCTCGACGGCATCAAGCCGGCAGATGACGACGAACTGGCCGGCGTAAACATCGTCCGCCGCGCCATTGAGGAGCCACTACGCCAGATTGCCCACAACGCCGGTTTTGAAGGTTCCGTAATTGTGGAAAAAGTTCGGCAGGGCAAGGACGGTTTCGGCTTCAACGCCGCCACCGGCGAGTATGAAGACCTCATCAGTGCCGGCGTCATAGACCCGAAGAAGGTCAGCCGCGTGGCTCTGCAGAACGCCGCTTCCGTGGCTTCCCTCCTGTTGACCACGGAATGCGCCGTTGCTGAAAAGCCCGAACCCAAGAAGGACGCTCCCGGCATGCCCGGCGGTATGGGAGGCATGGGCGGTATGGACGGTATGTACTGACGTATAGGACGAAGGACGGGGGAAGTGGACCCCCCCCGTCCTTCGTTTCACTCATCTATCATCTATTGCCAGCAATTTTCGCAGGCATCCGCCTTGAAATTGATAAGAGGACAGTTCTTGCAAATGTCGCCGCCGGGGAAAGAATCTCCCGGCCGGGTGATGGCGCTGGATCCGAATTTTTCAATGCGCTGCAAAAGCCGCCTGACGACGGCCTCAAACTGTTCGCCGGGGATAAAAACATTCACTTCGCCGCGTTCGGTTTTTCCGGAATTGTAGCTGCCGGAGCAGGCCGGGCAGCAATTGAGGGTTTTTTGTTGCCACGAGAAAACGCTGCCCCCGCAAGACGAGGAACTCATGGTTATCTGCGGATGCAGCGGATGAGTGTCCGTGGCGGCCATGTAGTCGATCGCAAGATGGTAAGACTGTATATTGTCACAATAAAAATGCACCACGTGCGGATGCAGCGCGGCTTTGCCCAAGGGGCCGACGCCGACGGCCTTGACGGAGCCAAGAGGCAAACGCGGCTTGGAACGTTGGAAACGTTTGGCCTGGGCAAGGTCCACGCAGTATTTGAGTTGTGACTTGATTTCCTTTTCGTCAACGTCCTTGAACCCGAAGCTCACCAGCGCATTGGAGCAGTCAAGCTGTTCTTCGAAAGCTAGCACCGTTTTGTTCTGCATACGGGCGGCTATTTCCCACTGGCAGAAGGTGATGGGTTTGACGGGCGTAACACAGGGCGTTTTGGCCCTAAATTCATCCACATCCTTGTCTGTAAACAGCCAAGTCACGGCGACTGGGTGGTGGTAAAGCCTGAGAGCTTCCATTAAAGTTTTTTCCATTTCCGCATAACCCAACGACATTTTTGCCTCCCGAACATTAGCTACCATTTTTGTTTTTTTTGACGAGAACATAACACAATATAGCAGATTTTCGTTTTTGTAAAAGAGGGTTTTACAAGAGTAAGATGATCATAACCCACTTGTTATCCAGTTAATTCCAAGCAGCCTTTGCTGCTCCACCTGGAATTGGAATGTACGACCATATCTTCCGTCAGCACCATCTGGCGCGCGGCGCTCGTTTCGTCCAGACGGCGTACCGGCAGTCCTGCGGGAGCCGCCGTCTGGCTTTCGGGATTATTTTTGCCCAGCTCCACGATTTCACGCAGGGCGTCAACGTAGGCGTCCAGAGTCTGTTTGCTTTCTGTTTCCGTAGGTTCGGCCATCAGGCATTCCCTGACAATCATGGGAAAATAAACGGTTGGGGCGTGAAAGCCGCGCTCCAGTAGGCCTTTTGCCAAGTCCAAAGCGTGCATCCCCTCCGGCGCGGAGGCCACAAATTCATGAGCGCAGAGGCGTTTAAAGGGGATATCCAGCACGTCTTCTAGGCGTTTTTTGAGATAATTGGCGTTCAGCACGGCATATTCCGCCACACGTTCAAGCCCTTCGCCGCCGAGGCGTAGTATGTAGGCAAGAGCCTTCACCGCCACGGAGAAACTGCCATAAAAGGGGCCGATGGCCCCGATGGACTGCGGCAGATTGTCGTTGAGGCAAAAGCTACCGTTAGCGTGACGGATAACGCGCGGTGTAGGCAGGAAGGGCAAAAGGCGCGCGTTGACGCCCACCGGCCCGGAACCGGGACCGCCGCCGCCGTGGGGTGTGGCAAAGGTTTTGTGCAGATTGAGGTGCATCACGTCAAAACCCACGTCGCCCACACGCATCTTGCCGAGAATGGCGTTCATGTTGGCGCCGTCGTAATAAAGTAGGGTGTCCGCCGCGCGCAACGCCGCCACAATTTCCGGCAAATGCGCTTCCATGAGGCCGAGGGTATTGGGGCAGGTCATCATCAGGCCCGCCACATCATCGCCGTGCTCGGCCATGTAGGAGGCAAGGGCCGAGGGGTCCACCATGCCGTCACGGGATTCGATATTGACGATTTCAAAGCCTGCCAGAGCGGCGGACGCCGGGTTGGTGCCGTGCGCTGAATCTGGAATGAGCATCTTTGAGCGTACGTGGCCCCTGGATCGGTGATAGGCCGCCATGAGGCTGACGCCGGCAAATTCCCCGTTGGCGCCGGCCATGGGCTGAAGTGTGAAGGCGTCCATGCCCGTGATTTCACACAGCAGTCGTTCGGCTTCATATATGCATTGCAGGGCGCTCTGCGTCAGTGCCGCCCCCTGCTCGAGCCGGGGCAGCAGGGGATGAAGACGGGCAAAGCCTGGCAATCCGGCCACATATTCCATGAATTTGGGGTTGTATTTCATGGTGCAGGAGCCTAGTGGATAAAAATTGGCGTCAACACTGTAGTTGAGGCGGGAAAGCCCGGTGAAATGCCGTACCACGTCAAGTTCGGAACATTCCGGCAAACGCGGGGGACGGGCGCGTAAAAGCCCGGATGGCAACATCTGCGCCGCCGTCGGCGCGTCGGATTCAAAAAAGCGGGAACCGCGTCCCGGCACGGATTCGGCAAAGATGGTCTTCACAGCAAGTCCCCCATGGCTTCGGCCAGCATATTGATCTGAACGGGATTGTTGGCCTCGGTACACGCCAGCAGCAAGACGTTTTCCATTCTCGGATAATAGCGGCCCACAGGGAAGCCAGGCACGCACCCCTTTGCGATGAGCGCGTTGACGAGCGGCTCCGCTTGCACAGGCAGGCGCAGGGCCGTCTCATTGCCGTAGGGAGCGTTGTTGAGCGTATCCACACCCTTGAGAACTGTGAGCCGTTTGACGGCCTGCCGCGCAAGGCTCATCCCGTACTCGGCTTGGCGGACAAGACCCTCCGGCCCCAGCAGACTGAGGTGTATCAGAGCGCGGAGGGCGCAGAGCGCCTGATTGGAGCAGATGTTGGATGTGGCCTTGGCCCGCCGGATGTGCTGTTCCCGCGCCTGGAGGGTTAGTACATAGCCGGTTTTGCCATCCGCATCGGCTGCGCGGCCGACAATACGACCGGGGAACTGGCGGATGTGTTCTTTTTTGCAGGTCATGAGGCCCAGATACGGGCCGCCGAAGTTGAGGGGCTGACCTAGGCTCTGTCCTTCGGCCACAGCCACGTCCGCACCCATTTCACCTGGCGTTTTGAGTACCGCCTGCATGACCGGATAGACGGAAATGACTCCGAGGGAATTGTGGGACTTAGCCTTAGCAAAAACTTCTCCATAATCAGCTATTATGCCGAAAAAATTGGGATTTTGTACAATAACGGCCGCGCAGGAATTGTCAATGGCGCCACACAGGGCCTGCGTGTCGCTCTCGCCGTTTTTCTGGGGCACGGTTTTGAGCGTGACGGACAGGCCGGCGCTATAGGTTGCGAGCATTTTGCGCCAGATGGGGTTGACAGCCTCGTCCATTACCAGCACATGGCGGCGCGTGGCCCGCACGGCCATCATGGCCGCTTCAAAAAGGGCCGTACCGCCGTCGTACACCGAGGCGTTGGCGCAGTCCATCTCCATCAGGCGGCTGACGACCGTCTGGAATTCAAAAATGGCTTGGAGCGTTCCCTGGGAACATTCGGCCTGATAGGGCGTGTAGGCGGTGTAAAATTCACTGCGACCGGAGAGGGCGTCTACGGCCTTGGGAATATAGTGGGCGTAAAAGCCCGCGCCGAGAAAGGAAATAATGTCTGCCCTGTTTTTAGTGGCCGTTTCTTCAAAAAAGGCGCAGACGGCAGATTCGCTTTGGCCTTTAGGCAATTCGAACCGGCGTGGCCGCATTTCCGGCGGGATGTCGGCGAAGAGATCCTCAAGAGAACGCACGCCGACAACAGCGAGCATTTCCTCAACTTCCTGCGGCGTATGGGGGATAAACGGCATACGTTATCTCTAGTGTTTTTCGGCGGCGCAGTGGGCCTCATAGGCTGCCGCGTCCATCAGACATTCAGGTTTGGCGGAAAGTTTGATGCGGGCGATCCAGCCGTCGCCGAAGGGCGAGGCGTTCAGGATTTCCGGCGCGTTTTCTAGTTCCGCGTTCACGGAGGTAACCGTACCGCTGACAGGGGCGACAAGTTCGCTGGCGGCCTTGACCGATTCCACGGAGCCGAATTCCTTGCCAGCCGTAAAGGTATCCCCTACTTGGGGCATTTCTACATAGGTGACGTCGCCTAAGGTTTCCTGGGCAAAAAAAGTTATGCCGATGACCGCTTCTTCGCCTTCCAGGCGGGTCCATTCGTGCGTTTTACTGTAAAGAAGGTCAGACGGGCAGTTGGACATGAGGCGCCTCCGTTGGACTTAGGCCGGGTTACGTCAATTTCACACGCGCGGTGCCTTGTGTGTAGAAAGGCAGGTTCGTGCGGACGGCCGCGAGTTCGTTTCTGGCTGTCTTGATCACAAAATTTTTTTTATTGGCGTGGGCGGCGTCCACATAGGCAAGAGCAACGGCACAACCGAGTGAAGGAGCGAAGGAGCCGCTGGTCACGTGGCCCGCAGGCGTGCCGTCTGGCAGGGCGACGGCGTCTCCGTTGCGGGCGGCGCGGCGATTCGAAAGGCGCAGTCCCACAAGGCGTTCGCGTACCTTCGTGACGCCGGTTCTGCCCACATGGTCCACCTCGCTGGTCAGTAGACCGGCTAATCCCGCCTCGGCGGGCGTGTGATTCTCGTCAAGCTCGTGCCCGTACAGGGGCAATCCCGCTTCCAGACGAAGGGTATCGCGCGCGCCGAGGCCAGCAGGCTTCACACTGTCGGCGGCAAGCAGGGCACTCCACAGGCATTCCGCTTTGTCCGGCGGGAGATAGAACTCGTAGCCGAGTTCTCCGGTATAGCCAGTGCGGCTCACAAGTAGCGGCGCATCATTGAACGAACTTTGCCGGAACGAAAAATAGGGCAGGTCGCTGAAATTTTTTTCGAGGGTCTGCTCCAGCGCCGCGTGAGATTCCGGCCCCTGCAAGTCAATTTTGGCTGTATCTTCGGAAATGTCCGTAAGGGAAACGAATTGCGGTAAGCGTTCGCGCAGGGCCGCGAAATCCCCGGCCGCGCAGGCGGCGTTGACCACCAGCATAAAATTGTCCGGACCGAAGCGGTAGACAATGCAGTCGTCCAGCACGCTACCCCTTGCGTTGAGCAGGAAGCCGTAGCGGCATCTGTCCGCTTTGAGGGTCGCCAGATTGTGGCTTAAGGCGCGGGCAAGGGCGGCATCAGCGCCCGGTCCTTCAATGCGGAATTCGCCCATGTGACAGGTGTCAAAAAGTCCGGCGTGCTTGCGTGTGTGTTCGTGTTCGAGCACAATGCCTTCGTACTGGATGGGCATGAGCCAGCCCGCGAAAGGCGCCATTTTCGCACCGAGGGCTATATGCCGTCCAATGAGGGGTGTGCGCAGTTCAGACATGGATATTCCTTGTTATTATGGGATTTTTGAGGGCATAATAGTCGCTTCCCGTTACTTTGTCAAAAAGACGACGCGCGGCGGCAGAATTGTCAAATTCCGAAAAAACGCCGCGCGTTGTCGCCGCATGTCCGCCAGATTTCTTCCGGGCTGACGCCGCGTGCCAGAGCTGCGGCACGGGCAGTAAAAACGCTGTAGGCCGGCTCGTTGCGCGTACCGCGCCAAGGCGTGGGGGAAAGGTAGGGACAGTCTGTTTCCAGCAAAAGGCGGTCGACCGGAATGCGGGCTACGGCTTCGCGCAACTGTGTGTTGCCGTTGTATGTTACGGGGCCGGGCACGGAAATGTGCCAGCCGTTGTCCAGAATGCGGCGCGCTAGTTCCGTCCCGCCGCCGAAGCAGTGCCACAGGAGGGGATAGCGTTGAAAACCCCGTGATTCCAAGATGACAAGAGTTTCATCTTCTGCCTCGCGACAATGCAGGGCCACGGGTTTTCCAATCTCTCTCGCCAGATTGAGTTGGGCAATGAAAACCGCTATTTGCAATTCCTTGGGGCAATCATTCCAGTGGTAATCAAGACCAATTTCCCCCACGGCCTTCAGGCGCTGGTCCGCAGCAAAGGCCTCGCGGATGTCCGCGAGGCCTTCTTCCGTACAGCGCGCTCCGTCACAAGGATGGATGCCCAAAAGAAAAAAAACTTCCGGGTGTCCGTCAAAGAGGGTCTTGCGCGCGGCAAAATCTTCTGGATTCAAAAAAACGCAACCGACGCGCGCAAGGCCGGCAGCCCGCGCGCGGGCAAAAATTTTTTCCCGGTCAGCGTCGAATTCCGGCCCGTCAAGGTGGGCGTGGCTGTCCACGCCGCCGGGTGGCAAAGCCATTACCAGCGGATCAATACGCTGAACTTTTTTATGCCCCATCTCCGTCTCAACAATGTTTCAATCCATCCGCCGACTGACTCCACTCAAGACGGACAGGAGCCGTGCGGATTGCCACTCTCGGAAGGGATTATAAATAAGGTTTTCATCGATTTTGCCGTTTGTCAAATCATTTTCCTCCCTGAGGGGGGGGGGTAGGTTTCAGACTGAATTTTTGATGATGCCGCCGGCAAGGACGCGCCCTCCGGAATCCTGAACAACGGCAAGCTGTCCCGGCGCGGCGGGAAATTCTACCGTCTCCAACGTGATGTCCAGGCATCCGTCTACAATACTTATGTGGGCCGGCGTGGCTTTGCGCCGGTAGCGCAGACGGGCGAAAAGTTTGTCGGGCCACTGCGCTGGCTCACACAAAAAATTAGCCTTGCCGGTGCGGCAGGCGCGCATGCCCAATAGCGCGCGTTCCCCGACCAGAAGAGCATTGTGGGTTGTATCCTTGGAGAGAACATAGAGGGGTTTGCTGTGGGCAATGCCCATACCTCTGCGCTGACCTTCCGTATAGCGCCACAATCCTTGGTGTTCGCCGACCTCGTGCTTATTGCCGGTCTGATCTACAAGCAGGATCGGCCCCGGCGGGGGCGGCGGGGCACCGAGGGTTGCCCAGTGCGCCAGAAGATGGTCACAGTACGCGTCAGGCCCTTTTCCATTCACAAAACAGAGGTCCTGACTTGAAACGGGCGCGGGCACGACAAGACCAGCCTGCGCGACCAAGGCCGCGCACTGGGGCTTAGTGTGTTCCGCGAGAGGAAAAATCGCGCGCCGCAGGCCGCCGCCGGGGGCCATCGCCAGAAAATAGCTTTGATCCCTGGCGCTGTCCGCAGCACCGTGAAGGCTCGGCACTTTTGCGGGATAAGACGGTGGCAGCAGTCGGGCGTAATGCCCGGTAGCCAGCCTGTCCGCGCCAAGGTTTTTTGCCGCGTCCAGAAGCGCGCCGAATTTGACGTGCCTGTTGCACATGGCACAAGGGTTGGGGGTGAGCCCTCGGGCGTAACTTTGGCCGAAGGGGGCGATGACCTCCCGAAAAAAGATTTCACGGAGATTGACTACATGCAAGGGCACGTCAAGGGCATGGCAGACCAGCTCCAGGCCGGGTACAGGACTGGCCGCGCTGGGTGAGACCGGGGCAAAAAGGCCGTGTACGGCCAGCACTTCATTCCCGGCGCGCTTCAGGAGTAGAAGCGTGCACAGACTGTCAACTCCGCCGCTGACGGCCACGGCGATGCGATTTGCAACGGTCATTCCGTTACCAGTACAGCTTTTTTGATGAGTACGGGCGTCGCGGGCACATTGTCGTTAGAATCCAGCTTGCCCGTGGCCACGGCCTCAATCTTGTCCACCACATCCTGGCCCTTGATCACCTTGCCGAAGACCGCATAACCCCAACCCTGGGTAGTCTGGCCCCTGAAATCAAGAAAGCTATTGTCCTTTGTGTTGATAAAAAATTGCGCCGTGGCGGAATGGGGTTCGTTGTTGATGCGCGCCATGGCAAGGGTGTATTTATGGTTTTTCAGGCCGTTGTCGGCTTCGTTGCGGATGGCGTCGCGGACTGGTTTTTGTCTCATTTTCGGAGTAAAGCCACCGCCCTGGATTATGAAACCATTGATAACGCGGTGAAAAATCGTGTCGTCATAATGGCCGGACTTGACGTACTGGATAAAATTGGCTGTGGAAATGGGAGCTTTGCGTTCGTCCAAGCGTACAAAGATATCCCCGAGGCTTGTTTTCAGTTTCACTACAGGAGCGCTCGATAGCCCCTTGACTGGAGCGTCGGGTGAAACGGGAGATCTCGCGTTATTTTGTACTGCGAGAGTAGACCCGCAGAACAGGCAAAAAAGCATGGATACAAGCAAGATCCCGCGAATGCGGGAAATTGTCATAGAGAAACTCCTTTTGACGTTTAAATTTTACTCTCTTATATCACAGCGGGATACACTAGACAAGAAGATCTTTTTTTATCATATATTTCAACAAAATAGAAAATACTTGCCAGATGTGAAAAAAATCTTATTATAAAAATATACTGTTACGTAGCCTGAGACCATGATCGAAGCAGGGCTCCCCCACGTTTTTTCGCCGGGGCAGTTTCAGGCAGTACATTACCGAATCAGGAGGAGATATGTCCCTCGACACCCGCACAATTGCCAGAAGCGGCGTCAGCCCAATTTCCGTTTACATGCGCCAAGTGTACCAGTGGATGACGGCCGGTCTGGCCGTGACCGCCGTCGTGGCTTACGCCTTTGCCAGTTCCGCCGGCCTTCAGCAGTCCATACTCGACAACAGCATCATCATGATAGGTCTGATCATCGCCCAATTCGGCCTAGTCATCGTCCTGTCCGCCGCTGTGCACAAAATGTCCGCCACCATGGCCACAGGTTTTTTCCTGCTGTATTCCGTGCTCACTGGAGCCATGCTCTCGTCAGTGTTTGTGGTGTATCCCGTTGCCTCCATTGCTAACGCCTTTCTGGCCACGGCGGGAACATTCCTCGCCATGTCGGTCTACGGAGTTGTGACAAAGCGCGATCTCACGGCCTTCGGCTCCTTTCTCACCATGGGGCTTTTTGGCCTAATAATCGCCATGCTGGTCAATTTCTTTCTCAAGAGCAGCCAGATGGATTTTGTCATCAGTTGCCTCGGCGTGCTGATTTTCACGGGGCTCACCGCCTATGACACGCAGAAGATCCGCAATTTCGGTGAAGGTGCGCCCCTAGACGACGTCACGGCCATGCGGCGCGGCGCCATACTCGGCGCCTTGACCCTCTATCTAGATTTTATCAATCTGTTCCTCATGATGTTGCGCTTTTCCAGCGCCAGCCGCGATTGATCGCGCAGACGATTTTTGTGCATCCCAGTCCCCATCGTTCTGGTCAACAGCGTGACCGCGCAGGAACGCTTGGTCAAACTCAATTGCGGAGTTTTACTCGACTTTTTGCCTGCGGTGCTGGCCGAAGTGGCCTGTCTGCCCCTCTGCCCCACGCGGAAGATATGGCCGGTGCGCGAGGATTTGCGCCATCTGCCTTTGGTGCCCATTGACGACGCGGATGCCAACGACTTAGCCGCCGCCGGTGGAAGCTCCGGGGAATGGGGGTTGGCCGCTCATGGTGGTCATTTCCGACGTCAGCCACTATATGTCCGTGGAACTGCGCTTGTAGAGGTCTTCTTTTACCGTGATGTGCGGGCGTGGACGGCGCCTTTTGTGGCGAGTTTTACCTATGATCGGGTCAAGGCCGCCCTGCTTGATGATGAAGCTGCCCTGCGCGAACTCGACGAACTCCCGCACGGACTTGAGGTGATTACCATGTTCCGTGCTGCCTTTGCCCTCTACGCCGCAGGGCATGTACGGAAGATATCGCGGCGGGAGCGCCACGCCGCCGCTGGAGGGCGGAGAAAAAAAACGCGCTGGGGAAAAAACTGATGGGCCTGCTTTCCGCGCGGCACCGCATGGGCGTGGCAGCCCTGTTGCTGGCCGCGAGTTCCGTCCTTTCCCGCTTTATGGGGCTGGTGCGGGACAAGGTCATTTCCTGGCAATTCGGCGTGGGTGCTGAGGCGGACATGTATTTTGCGGCCTTTGTGGTGCCGGACTGCCTCAATTACCTGTTGGCCGGTGGAGTTATGTCCATCACTATCATCCCCTTGCTGGCGCAGCGTTTTCAGGAGGACGAGGCGGACGCTTGGCGTTTTTTTTCCTGTGTGTTTCTATGGATGCTCACGTCGGCAAGTCTGCTTGCCCTGTTTGGCGTGTTTTTCGTCGAACCACTTGCCCATCTGACGGCGCCGGGCTTCACGCCCGACCGCCGGGAGCGTCTGACCTTCTTCATTCGCCTTGTTCTGCCGGCCCAAGTGTTTTTTCTCTCCGGGTCCTGTTTCACGGCTCTGTTGTATCTGCGGCATCAATTCAGCGTTCCCGCTCTGGCGCCTCTAGTGTACAACGGCTGTATTATTTCCGCAGGCCTGCTTCTGCCACTGTGTGCTCCCGTGCAGGGCATGACGGGCTATTGCGTCGGCGTGACCGTCGGTGCGGCTTTGGGTGGCTTTCTTCTGCCTTGGCGCGTGGCGACGCAGGGGGGGCTGCATCTGCAGTTCGTCTGGCGGCACAAGCTCATGGGGCGCTTTTTGCTTACAGTCCTGCCGCTTATGCTGGGACAGACCGTCATCATGCTGGACGAACAGTTTATGCGCGTCTTCGGCAGCCTTGCCGGCGAAGGAGTGGTGAGCCTGCTCAACTACGCGCGGCGCATTGCCCAAGCGCCGGTGGGACTTGTGGGACAGGCTGCGGCTGCGGCTTCCTATCCGTTTCTTGTGCGTCTGCTCGCGCAGGGAGAGGAAGAGCGTTTCAGCGAGACCCTGCGCTCGGCCCTGCGGACGGGGCTATGCCTGATTGTCCCCTGCGCCGCCTGCATGGCGGCCTGCGCCTGGCCGATCCTCGGCGTGATATTCCAGGGCGGCCGCTTCAGTGCGGCGGAAACCTTGGCCGCTGTGCCCCTGACGCAGATCATGCTGGCCGCGACGCCTTTCTGGTTTGTGTACATGGTGTTGGTGCGGGGCTATTATGCCTGCGGGGATACAATCACGCCCGCTGTCACGGGCACGGTGATAACCCTTCTGTGCTTGCCTGTTTACCAATTCTGGGCTGTGCCCGCCGGCGCGGCCGGCATCGCCGCCCTGTCCGGCGCAAGCGTGAGTCTTTATGTGCTCTGGCTTGCCGTCCTGTGGCAGCGCCGCAACGGCGCAGGCGTTTTGGCAGGGATCTACTCCCTCGGTCTGCGCGGTGTCGCCTGCTCCCTGCCGGGCGTGGCTCTTGCCTATAGCGCGGCGGAATACTGCATGACAAAATCGGGACTGTCGCCCTTCGCCGCCGCCTGCGCGGCCTTGGCCGCCGGTGGAACGGCTTTTCTCTTCGTCTTTGCTCTCCTCTCCCGCGTGTTTGCGCCCACGATACTGGCTCCGATCCTGCGGCTTTTGTCGTCCCGTCAGAAATGAAGTGCGCCATGTCGTCTGAACCCGTCACCGCTTTTTTCACATTTCACCGCACGGCGGTGACAGGCACCCCTTTCGTCAGGAAAGCATTTTTGGGAAAAAATGGTTTGACAAACTGTGAAGCCGGTGAAATTCTTTATGGCATGAAACAAGTTTGCCCTGCTGACATAACAATTGCGAGCGCCGGCAAGGCTTCAAGGAATTTTTGATGAACATCCACGACATTCGCGCCATGTTGGCCGAGGACAAGGCGACGGTCGGCACTTGGCTGCAACTGCCCTCCTCCGATGTGGCCGAGCTTCTAGCGCGTGCAGGTTATGACTGGGTGGCGGCCGACATGGAACATGCCTCTTTCAGTCGGGCCAGTCTGCCGGATATTTTTCGGGCTGTTGAAAACGGCGGGGCAGTGCCTTTCGCCCGACTGCCCGAAGTCTCAAAAACCGCCGTCAAGTCCGTTCTGGAGGCCGGCGCGCAGGGGCTCATTTTTCCCATGATAGAAAGCCGGGAGCAGCTTGACCTCGCCATAGACCTGGCAACCTATCCCGGACAGGACGACTGGCGGTCAGCGGGGGAACGCGCCGGGGATTACCGCGGCGTGGGATATTGCCGGGCCAACGCCTTCGGCAAGGATTTTGACGCCTATCTTGACGGTATGGCCCCCCACATTTTTTTTGTGGCCCAGATTGAGCACATCAGGGCCGTGAGAAATCTGGACGCCATCCTTTCCCATCCGCGTCTGGACGCCATCATGGTAGGGCCGTACGATCTTTCGAGCAGCATGGGCCTCACCGGCCGTTTTGACCATCCGGACTTCCGCGCCGCCACGGCGGCCATACAGGCGGCCTGCGAACGCCACAACATCCGCATGGGGCTGCACATCGTGCGTCCGGACACGCGGGAACTGGACAGGCAAATCAAAAACGGCGCGCGCTTCATCGCCTACGGCATAGACGCCGTGTTTCTGTGGCTTGGCGCGGAGCGTCCGCGGCAGGAAAATCTAACGTGAACATAACTGTATTCGGCGGTTCCGGTTTTCTCGGCTCGCATGTTTGTGATAAACTTTCCGACGCTGGACACAACGTCACCATTGCGGATTTGCGTTCTTCACCGTGGCTCAGACTGGATCAGACCATGCTCACCGGCAATATTCTGGACGAAAATATTGTGCGAGAGGCGGTTGCCCGCGCGGATATGGTCTTCAATTACGCCGGCATCGCCGACATAGGTGAGGCCAACTCCCGTCCGGTGGACACGGCGCGCATCAATGTTCTGGGCAACGTCATGCTGCTGGAAGCCTGCCGCCAGGCCGGAGTTCAGCGCTATGTCTTTGCAAGTTCCCTGTACGTTTACGGCAAATCCGGAGGTTTTTACCGGTGCAGCAAGCAATCCTGCGAAATCTATATTGAAAACTATCAGGCCATGTACGGTTTGCCTTACACCATCCTGCGCTACGGTTCCCTGTATGGACCACGCGCCGATATCCACAACGCCATTCACCGCTTTGTGCATGAAGCCCTGACGGTCGGAACAATCACCTACTACGGCGTGTCCACGGCCCTGCGCGAATATGTGCATGCTGACGACGCCGCCACGGGCACACTTGCCATACTGGACAGAGAGTTTGAAAACCAGAACATCATCATTTCCGGCAACCAGCCCATGCAAGTGGGGGATTTGTTCAAAATGATAGGCGAAATGCTCGGCAGGGAACTGACCATCAACTATCTGGACGACCCTAACAGCGGGCACTACCAGGTTACTCCTTATTCCTTCATACCTAGGATAGGGCGCAAGCTGACGCCGCCTCTCAGCGTTGACCTGGGGCAGGGCATTCTGCGCGTGATGGAGGACGAACATAAGGCGATGCATTCGGAATTGCACACAGAGGGCGGGTATTTGCTGCCCATGGACGACTACTGTTAACCGTATCAAAAGTCCGCTCCATCCGCCTACTGAAAAGGAATTTCTGATGAATATTATTGCCGTTATTCCGGCGCGGATGGGGTCGAGCCGCTATCCGGGCAAACCGCTCGCGCTGATTTACAATGTGCCCTTGGTGGGGCATGTGGCCTTTCGTACGGCCATGAGCAAAAGCCTCTCCGGCACATACGTCGCCACCTGCGATGAAATTATTGAAAATTACTGTAAAAGTGTGGAGCTGCCCTGCGTTATGACGGGCGACCATCATGTGCGCTGCACCACGCGCACGGCCGAGGCACTGCTTAAGATTGAGGCTGCCGCCGGCAAAAAGGCGGACATTGTGGTCATGGTGCAGGGCGACGAGCCCATGGTGACTCCGGCAATGATTGACGCCGCCGTGGCCCCCATGATTGACGACCCATCCGTCAACGTCGTTAATCTCATGGCCGAGATGGAGACCGTTGCGGAATTTGAAGACCCCAATGAGGTCAAGGTAGTGGTTGACCGCCATATGAACGCTCTTTATTTTTCACGGGAGCCTGTTCCCTCGCGCAAGAAAGGCTCCGACAGGGTGCCCATGCGTAAGCAGGTGTGCGTTATCCCCTTCCGGCGTGACTATCTGTTGCGCTTCAATGAAATGGAAGAAAGTCCGCTGGAAATCTATGAATCCGTGGATATGATGCGCATTCTGGAATACGGCGAAAAGTTGCGCATGGTTTCCACCTCCGTCCGCACCTTCAGTGTGGACACGCCGGAAGACCTCGCCCATGTGGTTCGCCTCATGGAAGGGGATGATTTGAGAAAACATTACAGGTAACGCAAAACACGTCCCGTTTGCTGGAGCCGGGCATGCAAAAACCCTCATGTGGAACCCGCGTCGCGGCTGTTCTAGAAGAACTTTGGCTTACTCTCTTCGCCTGGATACCCACGCCTTTGGGTCTCCTTATACGTCTGGCGGCCTGGAAACCCCTTTTTGCCTCATGCGGTGCCGTGCGTTTTGCCGCTGGCCTCACCCTCGCTGGCTGTCGCAACATGCGACTTGCCGACGGCGTGCGTCTAGGGCGCGGGGCCTTTGTCACCGCCGGTAACGGTAGTCTTGTGCTGGGTGAAAATGTGGCCGTTTCCCCCTGCGCTCACATCAGCGCCGACGATGGACATATTGAAATCGGCCCGCACACGGCCATAGGCCCCGGCACTGTTCTGCGCGCCGCCAATCACCGTTTTTGCGGGCGGGACACGCCCATCATGTTCCAGGGACACACGCCGGGCAAAATCGTTGTTGAGGAAGATGTCTGGATCGGCGCAAACTGCGTCATAACGCCGGATGTGCGCATAGGCCGCGGCGCTGTGGTGGGAGCTGGGGCTGTGGTCACATGCGATGTGCCCTCCCTTGCCGTGGTGGGAGGTGTTCCGGCGAAAATTATCAAATTGCGCGAAAGCACGTAGGGAACAATATGCCTGTACAATGCCTGGTTTTTGACTGTGATGGTGTTATCCTTGACAGTGTAGCCATAAAAACGCGGGCTTTAGCCCGTCTGGCGGAGCCTTACGGGGCGGAGGCCAGGGACCACATGGTCATGTACCACACAGTACACGGCGGCGTGAGCCGCTACAAAAAGTTTGAGTGGTTTTTTAGGGAGATTCTGGACCGGGACATCACCCCGGAGGAGTCAGTCGATTGGGAGCGGCATTTTGTCGAATATGCGCTGGACGAAGTGCGCGTATGCGGAATGATCGCGGGCGCGCAGGATGTTCTTGACGCTTGGCGCGGCGTACTACCCCTCTACGTTTGCTCCGGCGCGCCATGGGAAGAGTTGCGTGTCGTCCTACGCGAGCGGGGGTTGGAATACTATTTTGACGGCATTTACGGCTCTCCGCCGGCCAAATCGCCGCTGTTGGCGGAGATTGTCGCAAAAACCGGCCTGCCGCCGGAAAACGTGCTGATGGTGGGGGACTCCACAACAGACAGGGATGCGGCGGAGTACGCCGCAACACGCTTTTACGGCGTGGGAGACCTGCTCAAGGGCGGCGATTTTCCTTGGGGACAAGACCTCACGGGGCTGAACGCGTGGATTGCGGAGAGTTTTTGATGCGAAATGCATGTGTAATGTGTCCAGACGGAGAGTGTTTCGCGGTCGGAACAATTCCGGGATGGACCTGTAATTACCATAATGCGCTCTGTTGCTCCATCAAATCGGAGCCAATCTGTCCTCAATAGTGAGGTCACGGATTAAAAGGTTCGATGCATCTAAACCAGCAATTATTTGATTTGGAATAACAGGATGCTATGAAATTACATTCAAAAAAACTTATACAAGTATTTCAGACTATTATAGCCTTTATGCGTCTGCCCTGCCACATTAGAGGAGATTAACTTTGAAAAAATTGAGCTGCCTGGGAAGGATTTGTCTGCCGTAAAGCAAGCATCTCAAGTGTGAAATGGGAATGCGGACTAAAATCCATCCCCACTGGATCTCTTCAAAAATATCAGGAGCAATGTCCGCAGGCGACTTGGGACGAAATACGGAATGACGGGAAACATTTTTTTGGCGGTATGCCTCTGGAAGACTGGCACGCCGCTGCCGCCTACTTCCTGCTTTCCCTGAGCAGGATAGATCGACAGAATGTAAAATTATGAACGAATCCACCTTCTCGCCATCCCGTTGCCACATTGACCTGACTGCGGTTCAGCGCAATTTTGTCCGTCTGGGAGATCCGGTCGCCCTCATGCCGGTCATCAAGAATGACGCCTACGGGCACGGTTTCTTGCAGGTGGCGCGCGCTCTCGCCCAGGTCGGCGCGCGTCGCTTTGCCGTGAGTACCCCAAATGAGGGTGTGGCTTTGCGCAAGGCCGGTCTCAAGCAGGAAATTGTGCCGCTTTTGGGCGGCATGCCTCTGGAAGACTGGCACGCCGCTGCCGCCTACTTCCTGCTTCCCCTCGCGGCGAATCGTGAAGACTTGGAAAAAGCATTGGCCTGCTCCCGGCACGACAGGGTTTTTAGCGTGGGGATCAAGTGTGAAACCGGCATGAACCGTCTGGGGTTCACTCTGGAGGATATTCCCGCCCTGACGGAATATCTGCGCACTAATCCGGGCCTAGAACCCGCGCTGGCTCTTTCGCACTTGGCTGTCGCCGACATGCCTGGGGAGGACGCTTATTCTCTGGCGCAGATACGCGACTTCACGGCCATCTGCGGAAGCTTGCGCGCCATTTGGCCGAATATGAAACGCTCCCTTGCTAATTCCGCCGGGCTGCTGGGATTGCCCGAAAGCCGTTTTGACGTGAGCCGGCCAGGCATTGTTCTGTATGGCGGCAATCCTTTTGCCGGAACACAGCGGGAAAAACTTGGTGCTGGTTTGGAATGGCCTATGAGTGTCAGCGCGCCAATCATCAGTGTGCGCCGCCTGCGGACGAGGCAAAGCGTTTCCTACGGGTGTATTTTTCGCGCGGCGTCTAATATGACGCTGGCTGTCATCGCGGCAGGGTACGCCACTGGCGTTGCCCGCTCCCTCTCCAACAGGATGGAGGTTCTCGTCCACGGCCGCCGCGTCCCGCAGGTGGGCCGCGTGTGCATGGGCATGTTCATGGCGGACGTGACAAATTTACCGCAAACACAGACTGGCGACACGGCCTGGTTGCTCGGTGGACCGACGGAACTTGGTGACGAACCCGTCACCGCGCAGGAATTGGCGGATAAACTGGAAACAATTCCTTACGAAGTGCTCTGCCGCATGGGGAGCATGAATTCAAGGCTATATACGTCGTAAAAATTCTCCCGGATTTATTTGAAACCGGAATGCGCTGGCAGTAAAATCCACACCAGAGCGCCCCCCTTCATCCCATTGGTCAGTTCAATCTGCCCGCCGTGACTGGTAATGATGGACTGCACAATTGGCAGGCCGAGGCCGGTTCCAGCATCCTTGGTGGTAAAAAAAGGCTCCGGTAGACGGGGCAGACTTTTGGGGTCAAAGCCGGGCCCGGAATCCAGGAATGTCAGGCAGACTCTCCCCCGATCGTCCAGCCGCCCGGAAACGCGCAGAAGCCCCGGCTGCTCCATGGCCTGCTGACCGTTGACAAGGATATTGTAAAAGGCACGGTACAGAAGTTCCTTGTCCCCGGGGACAAGGAGTTCCGGTACGGTGTCGCGCTCAACAGTCACGCCGTGACGGGTCATTTCCCCTTCCAGAAAGGACAGCACTTGGTCCAAGACAAAATTTACGTCAACCATATCCTGTTTCGGTTGTCTGGGGCGGGCATAGTCTAAAAAATCGCTGACCGTGCGGGAAAGTCGCAGGGATTCGTCGTAAATGGCCCCGAGGATACGCCGTGTGCCTGCGTCTGCCTTGTCCGTGCGATTGTGCAGCAGTTCGGCGCTGGAACGTATGATGCCTAGAGGGTTGCGGATTTCGTGGGCAATGCTGGCCACAATTCTGCCCATACTTGCCAGGCGTTCGTTACTGTGCAGTTCTTTTTCCAGCATGCGGTTTTTTTCCATGCGCTGGGCGAGCACTCTCTCGGACCTGTGTATCAGTACCAGCATGAGCGTGAACAGGACAACGGAAGAGAGCAGGCACATAACCACAATAATCCACTGAAAAGCTACCACATCCTCGTAGTCGACCGTAATATCCTGGGTCAACTCAAGCACGCCCATCACAGAGGTCAGTTGCTCGTCCATCTCTCCGCGCAGGGGATAGAGCACGCGCAACACAAAGGAACCTTCGCTCAAGGGCAGACGGAAAGGCGCCTGCCAAGCTGGAATCCCGGCGATGATTTCGGGTTTGGGGGATTTTCCTTCCAGCACCTCGCCAAGATTGGCCGGGGCCAGGTCAATCTTGCCCAGTTCCTCGCGGTCGGTGGAGTAGGCCACACGGCTGGCAAAGTCATAAATGCGTAGACGCTTGATCGGCAGTCCCTGGATGACGGACTGCACTACCTTGTCCAAGCGTTCGTACTGCTCGTTGTCGCGCAGGGCAATGTGGCCGCGCGCAAAAACCGTGGGCAGGAAGAAACGGTGGAACATCTGGTGATTTAGGTTGACGACCAGGTATTGAGCAAAATTCTCCTGTCGCGTTAGGAGAGTTTCTCGTGCCGAATTGGAAATGAAAAAAGAAAGGATCAACGTTGTCGCCAGAATGATTAGCAGGGAAAGCCAGGACAGGGTCCTGGCATAGCTGAGGAGCAGGTTTTTGCCGTCCCCAGGGGCGACTGAATCTGCCTCCAGCGCGTTCCGCGCCGTTGCTCCTGTTTCGGAGTCAATAGACATGCGTTGTTCCGGGTAGAGGTGGGAGGGATTGTCTCAAAAAGCCTGCTCCCGCCGTAGTGCTGCCAGAAAAGCGGCAAGCCGCGCGTCCTCTTCGGGGTAACCCTTGGCGCCCAGACGGGCGTTCGCAAGACGTTTGCCCATTTCCACCGCCGGTTGATCTAGGGGGTTGATGTCCATAAGCCAGCCGGTAAATACCGTCGTGGCTTCCAGCAGCATCATGAGCGCGCCGGCGGACCGCGGTCCGGCATCCTCCATGTCCAGATACACAAGGGGCACACCGTTCGTCGTAAGGGCCATGCGCGTGCCAAGTGCCTCGGCTTCCAGCAGGCTGCCAAAGGGTTTGCCAGCCAGCCAGGACCATTGTTCCGGCAGATTTGTGCCGAACCTACGGCTCTCCGGCCTGCCGCGGCTTGTCAGGAAAAGGCAGCCCTTGTCGCGCTGTCCGTCCAGAAACATCTGGTTGACGGAGTGCTGATCCGTCACGCCAACGGCCGGCACGGGCATGGTTCCCTTGCCGTTTTTGCCGAGACTTTCCGCCCAAAGCTGGGCAAACCAGAGGCCGTATGCGGCCCATGATGGGATATAGCAAAAAAAGATCAGTTGCGAGTAGTGGTACTCTTCCAGTGCTTTTGCCCAGCAGGCGATGGCGAAGGAGGGATGCTCTCCCAGAGATGCGGGGTTCTTGGTCAGCGGACGCGCCACAGCGCAAGCCCCGTCCAGCAATGCCTGCCAGTCAATCCCCAGAAAGGCGGCCGGCAAAAGTCCCACAGCCGAAAGGGCGGAATAGCGACCGCCCAGACAATCAGGCACTTCCAGAGAGGAGAGGCCGTAATTCTGAGCTTCTTCGCGCAGATATCCCTTTGCCTTGTCGGTGACAACGATCATATGTTCTTTCCAGCCTTCTCCTGTGGCGGCCGTCAGCCATTCTTTGGCAAGAAAATATTGGGCCAGCGTTTCAATGGTGCCGCCGGACTTGCTGATGCACACAACCACCGTGTCAGAGGGGTTGAGTTTGCTCATCAGAACTTCAAAACTTTGGGCACAGACATTGTCGACAATCCACAGCCATGGCCCGTTATGGTTCGGCTCGTCCTGCCCCGGTGCAAAGGCTCGCTGTATGGCCCTGGCGCCCAGTGCGGAACCGCCGATGCCGAGCACAACCATGTGCCTGAAAGGTTTTATGCGGGGAAGCAGCAGGGGCAAATCATCCATGAGTTTTTCTCGGTAGGGCATATTCAGAAAAGGCAGTTCCCCGGCGGCCAGTTCACGGGCAAGGCGTTCAGAAATATCTGTCCTGCGCAAGAAAAAAGGCTCTCCAGCGTTGACTGGCAGACGATGGGTATAGGCTTTGGACCATTCTACGCTGTGAGACATGGGAGTCTCCTGTTTTTTTCACAATGGCTGGCGCTTTCGCCCCTGTTTTTCTCACGGTTGACTGTGCAATTCCACAAGACAACCCGATCTGACAGGGATATTTTTCGGAATGCTGAACTCCAGTATCCCTTTGGTCGCTGTTTGCGTCAAAGCCTGCCCAAGCTCCTGCCCTTCCGGCGTGAAAACATGGCAGTGGCTGCCCTCGCGGGGTGTTCTCAGGCCATTGGCAAGGCAGAAAAAGCGGTAGTCATTTCCAGCGACCGCGACGCGGAAAATTTCGGAGTAGCCGAGTTTGGACAGGGTTTTGAGGTATTGTTTGCCCCATAAAAATGTAAAGATTCCGAGCAGCAGGCCCACAACGCCGCAGACGATGCCGGGCACAACAGGACTGACGCCGGTCAAGCGCCGTACGGAGGATGTCGACCCCGCGCGCATGGCCGCTTCATCCTCCCAGATGACGACAAAAATCTTTTGTGCGCTTTTGGCTGGGCTTCCCCGGAATTTTATCAGCAGCTCGTAGCGTCCGGGTTTTGCGTTATCGGCAATCTCCACTGCGCCGCGCCACATGGCGCTGCCGAACCAGTAACTGGCGAAAAAACCCTCAAGTATAAAATGTAGATCGTCGCCGTCGGGAGATATCTGCGCGGTAAAGTCACTGTTGAGAGGAGTCTTCATCGGCGAGGGGCCTGACAGCATGAGTGTTCGGCCGGGCAGAAGCTCTACAACGTCAGAACCGACACGCACTGCGGAATACAGGCCGTCAGCAAGACAAAAGAGCGCCGCCGCGATAAAAACGGCGCACACGCGCCCGAACAGACGGCGGCGCCGGCGCAGGACGAGAGTATCAACAAGAACGGTCATGCCGCAGTACCGAGAGCGCGGATACGGCGTTGGTTGGTTCCAGCACACGCCAACGCACAAGGCTGAGGCCGCGGCGGGGCAGATCTACAAGGCTTTCTTCTTCGGCCGGAAAACGCTTTTTGACAAAACGCGTGAGAAGGATTGCTCCCGTCCACACCGGCACGCTTATGCCGAAAAACCAGATGCTGAATCCCGCTTCCACCGGCCACGGACCGCGGGAAGCCATGTACATGCCCACAAAAACGGCGATGAACATAAAAACATTAGCGAGAATGCGAATCAGCCCGATATAAAAGGATTGCTTGTAGCTGTTCATGCGAAAGTCCGGGGCTTTTTGTCGGGGGCCGGAGCGGGAAACCACGCTCCGGCCCCCCTGAATCAACGCCTGAAGATATTGGTCTTGCTCACGTTCATGATACGAATAGCTTGGGTTTCTTCCGCATTGCGATTGCGGAAGGCGATGCGCATTTCATCGCCGAACTTCCAGGCTTCGGCCGGCATGAATATGGCAACGCCTGGGTTGAAGGTCAAAATGGATCTGAGCGGCGGCGCGTAGACGGTGACAGTCTGCTTTTCCCTGTCAATCATGGGGAAAATTTTGCCCGCTACCAAGGGGTGTCTGTCGTCGATATCTTTCTGCACGTCCGTGAATTCCACCAGAATTTCTTTGACGGACACGCTCGCGGAATCATAGATGGACACGGTTTTTTTGTCCGGATTCACGGCGAGCAGTCTGCCGCACACGGGTGCCGGGCCCATATCCATTGATTCCGTCGGCACTTTGTATGTGACGATTTTTCCGTTGTAGACAGGCTTGTTGCGGACGGTGCTTGTGTCAAGCACAACCGTCATTTTTTTGCCGGATTCAAAGGCTATAGCGCGCCCCTGTTCCACTCCCCCCCCGGTATAGTCGCACGCCGAAAGGGCGAAAGAGAGGGCCAGCAACATAGTCAGTAAGATACGAGTTTTCATGGCTTCTCTCCTCCCTATTTGCCTGCGGCCAGTTTTTTGGCCGCTATTTCCGCTTGGGCACCCTTGACCATGCACATCGTGATGTAAATGGAAATCGCGCTTACAAATCCGAGCACATCTATGGTTGCCAAGGTGTTGAGCAGTGCCCCTGCAGAGGGAAATTCCGCAGAGAGGAGCTTGAGCAGCACAGATATAAGGCATCCAATGACGGCCAGACCAAAGACCACGCGGATGCCGTAACCCTTGACGTATTTGGTGGCGACAACTCCGATCTGCGCTCCTATGGCGGCGCCGCAGAGCATGATAATGGCCGCGATGAGTTCCGTACGGCCTTTGTAGGTATAGGAAGCCGCGCCGTAGAGGCCGGAAATGGCCACTTCAAAGAGATCGGTGCCGACTGCGAGGTGGGTAGGGCAGCCTACTAGATACACCAGGGCTGGCATGCGAATGAGACCACCGCCGATGCCCAATATGCCAGCCAGCCAGCCGGTGAAGAGACTCACGCAGATGGGTAACCACATGGAGCAGTACACGCCCGCCTGTTTGAAGTGAATCATGGGAGGAACGTGGATGGCCTGGAGCCTGGTACCCCAGTCAAGCCCACTGGCGAGCTTGTCTACCTCGACGTTCTTCTCCTTGGCCTTACGCTCCTTCTGCCTGCGTTTTACCACGTCGGTAAAGACGATCCAGGCAATCACTGCAAGCAACACCACGTAAAGCCAGCGGACCACTTTGTCAACCTGACCGATGCGCTCCAGCCACATAACCATCTGTGCGCCGATTTCCACGCCGATAATCGTGCCGATGAGCATGGTAATGCCGAGCAGGTAATCAACATTGCCGAATCTACCGTGCCGCAGGGTGGAAATCAGGGATTTGCCAGCCATCTGCGCAACGTCCGTGCCGATGGCAAAAGCCATGGGAAATCCGAGAATATTCAGGCCGGGAGTCACCATCCAAGCTCCCCCGAGTCCGAAAAAGCCGCCGATAATTCCAACGCCCAGACCAAGTATAATAAGTCCCGGCCAGAAAATATTCACGCCGGCAATAGGCATCGTCATATATAGCCATTCCATAAATTGCCTCCTGTCCGGGTTATTTTTCCGCAAGTTCGCGGTGTTCAAGGTCAATGCCGGTCATTTTCATGAAAAAGTCGGCCACAAAACCGAGGAAGCCGCCGAGTATCGGAATGATGGCCATGGTCATTAGGGCGAAGGCCAGGTGGCTGTTATTGTACATCTGCGCCCACCAATGCAGAATGCTGTTGTCAATGAAACGCGTGTCCGCCACAATGGTGATTTCCGCCTTGGCCGCAAAGGCCAGTGACGGTGCCAATAGGGGCAAGGACAGCGCGCAGCAACAGATAATAGTCCATAATCTGCGCATTTTTTTCATGGTTCCTCCACATGTTTTTTTAGAGTGCTGACTTTGCCGCAGCCCTTGCGCACGGCGTCCAGCCTTCATAAGAAAATTTATAGTAGCAAATGCCATGCCATTGCGATATTTTTCACATAAATTTTCTTTATTGTTAGCCGAAGGTCTTGCAATATTACGCGCGGCAGGTTATGTTTTCAGAGAAATTCTGCGTGAATTTTTTGCTTTCAAACAGCTCTTGCTTTTATGGAGAAGTAGAGTATGTGTTTTTTCGGTCCGTTGTTCAGCGGCAACTCCCTGACTACCGCTTCTTTTTTTGTGGTGCACCGCAGTCTTCGCGGACGGATGCTTATCCTCTGTTTGCCTCTGCTTGCGGTCGCCCTTTTTGTGATTTTTTTCTCCAGTTGGCGCGTGCTGGAATCCGTAGCCTCGCGTGCAATATCGCGCAACGCGCAATTCCGGTCTTACGTCATGGGGCAGGCATTGACGCAAATTCTTGCAGAAACGCGCAACAACCTCTTGCTACTGGCTTCCGGCGAACTTGACCAGGAATCCATGGCGCGTCGCCTGAAATACCGGAGCTGGTTTGAAAAGGCGCAGTACCGCGAAGTGGCCTTTATAGGACTTGCGCCTGAAAACAAATACCTTTTTTTGAACTGTGGCGGCGAAATTGTCGTCGTGCCCCCTGAAGCCGCCATGAGCGCTGTGTACGGGCCGTTTCACAGTATCGGCGCAAACCACCTTCCCCACCTTCCGGGTAGGGTGAATACGTCGGCGCCCGTGGAAGTCAGCTACACGCTGCTGCCTGTCAACAAATCCCTCCAGAGCGTCACCCTTCATGTTTTACGTTTTTCGACGGCAGTGCATGATGCGCAGGGACGTTTTCAGGGGGTGTTGATCCTTTCGTTGGATTTGTCGGCCCTACGCGCCGTGCTTTCCATCTATTCCTCCGGCTATGTCCACGGCGACGGAGATGCTGATTCAAGCTCCGTGCGCAGTCTTTTTTTTGATAAGGACGGGTGGATGCTTTTTCAGTCAGAAGGGACAACAACGGAAGATCAGGGAAAACCCTTGAGTTCCGATGCCGTGCGTGGGGGATTTCGTGGGGATTTCGGCCGGCCGGGCTTCAGTCTGGCCTTCCGTCCTGGGCCCGAATATATGAGTTACTGGACCATGGTCCTAGATGTGCAGAACGGGAGCTCCGGGCGTCTTGCCATGACCGAATCCGGTAATCTATGGGGCGACGGACAGCAACGACTTGACGGCATGTGCTATGTGCCGGTGACAGTTTCGGCAGAGGGTGAAGGCAGCAAATCCGTCATTGGTGGCATTGCTGTGTTGGACGCTAGTTTTATACTTTCGCGCACCGGCACACAGATGCTTGTCCTCTACATATGCTGC
Organism: Desulfovibrio sp.; assembly: GCA_031290615.1. Lineage (GTDB taxonomy): Bacteria > Desulfobacterota > Desulfovibrionia > Desulfovibrionales > Desulfovibrionaceae > Desulfovibrio. The sequence goes on from JAITNF010000057.1 coordinate 27,419, forward strand.
TTTCTGGCGGGTATGGCGCTTTTCGGCGGGTGCCTGTGGCGGATTGCTGGAAACGTCAACCGGCAACTGCATGTTCTTGCGATAGATATGGAATGGCGCAATGAGCAGGACAGTCTTGAGCCCATCTACATGCCGCCGCTTCCCCGCGAACTCGAAAAAATAAAAAATGCCGCCAACAGGCTTCTGGAGCGCTTGCGCTGGGCCATAGAGCACAACATCTACAGGCAGGTGGAAGCCGCTGCTAAATTGCAGCGGGAGCCGGCCGATGACCTGCCCGATCCCGAAGACGTGCCCTCCCACGGACTTGTTGGCAATTCGCCCCTCATGCGGCATTTGCAGCAGCAAATCCGCAAGGTGGCGCCGTCCGGCGCCGACGTCCTTGTTGTGGGCGATACAGGCACGGGCAAGGAACTTGTCTCCGAATACATTCACCGTTTGAGCCCGCGCATGCACGGTCCCTTTATCAGTATCAACTGCGGAGCTCTGGACGAAACGCTTTTGATGGACACGCTTTTCGGCCATGTAAAAGGTGCTTTTACAGAAGCGAAGGCCGCGCGCAAGGGAGCTTTTCTGGCGGCGGACGGCGGGACTCTCATGCTGGACGAGGTGGGCAATGCCGCGCCCAAGGTGCAGCAGGCGCTTTTGCGCGCGCTTTCCACAAGATGCATACGGCCTTTGGGGGCGGATTACGATATGCCCTTCAACACGCGTATCATCGCCGCCACCAACGCGGAAATCGGCGACGAAGCCATGAAGGGCACATTCCGGGAAGACCTTTATTACCGGCTTGCCGTCATAACTATACATACCCCGTCCCTGTGGCAGCGTAAGGAAGACATACCCATGCTTTTGGTGCATTTTCTTTCCGGGACTGTGTATCACGGCGAGCCTGGCATGCCGAAAATAATGCCCGTGGTCAGCCGGGGCGCGCTGACAAAGCTCATGGAATACAACTGGCCCGGCAATGTGCGGGAGCTGAAGAACTGTGTGACCAATGCCCTTACATTCTGTGAAGGGGGAATAATTTTCGCGGAAAACATCAGCATAGGCGCGGAATTGGCTGAGGCGCGCAACTATCCCCAGAGCGGATCCCACGATGCTGTAAAATCACTTCTGCCCGCGAGACCGGACCCATCGAAAGGCAAGACTGCCGATGCAAAACCAACCGGCAGAAAAATCCTTGTAGACGCCGATCTGTGGCGCGAACTCAACCCTAGGCAGCGCAGAATCCTTCCGCAAATTCTCGCCAAGAACAGCGTCAGCCGCAACGAATATCAGAGCATGGTCAGAGAGGAGATTTCAGCACGTACGGCCCTGTATGACTTGCAGTCTTTTGTGGCTTTCGGTATTCTGATCAGGGAAGGGCGCGGTCCGGCGTTGCGCTATCTTGTCGCGCGGCGGGAAGCCGCGGGGCAGACTGTCGTTTCCCGACCGGCGGCGGCGTAATCGTCACGGTCGAAGGGGCCGCAAAAATTGGCCTCAAGCGGGGTGGTGGTCATTGTAGGTGATTTACCGTACCTAACAAGGTGAACGCGCAAGGCGTTTTTGTGCTGGAACCCAAATAGCCTGAAATTATCCATATCCACAAGATTCAAACCAGCGTTGGTCATCTGGGAGTGACTAGGTCCAGGGCTTTCCCCACTCCAGAAAAGAAGTCTTCATGAGTCCTGGCTTTTATCCCTCTAACCAATTGTTTCACCTTGCTCCTGTCATGTTGACATTATTGTCAATAAGTTCAAATAGTTTTAATTGAGCTCCGATGACCTCGCGGGCGCGCTTAAACTCACGGATCCATCGACTGATGCTGTTCAGATGGTATCCTGCAATATCAGCAAGTTGCTGCCTTGGAATACCGGAGTGACAGGCTGCAATAGAGCGTACTTCGGGGCTTGCTGTTTTCATGCAATAATGGCCAACATATTTTTAAATAATTTCAAAGTTGAAATGCTCTAGGCACGCCATTCGGGGAGGCAACAAGTTTGTCGCGGACGATTGTTGACGGAGATATTTTTATGTGATAATTGTTTTTATGTTCAAAGATATATTGCGACAACAGCAAAGCGGTATGGATGCCATGGTCGGCCCCGGTATTATTGGTTTTCACATGGTCAGCGGCCCGCTAGTGGGGTTTTGTATCGGCTATGGTCTGGATTACTGGCTTAACACCGACCCGTGGGGCAAGCTGGTTTTTTTGGCAATCGGTATCGTTGCCGGTTTTTTGAACGTGTACCGGGATTCGCGCCGTCTGGTGAAAAAAATGGACGCGCAGGATGCCAGCGCCAGGACCGAGTTCGCAGGAATAGACAATGCCGTTGAAAATCGTGACACACAGCCTTGACGCCATGCTCTGGCGGCATGGCATGTGGCATCCTGCCATTGGGCCGCTGTTGCGAAATATAGTGTTATTGACCTTGTTCTGCCTTGCGACCGGCGGCGCATTTTTTGTGATTTCGTCTTGGTTTTTTTGGTTTGGTGTGGGCATGGGCCTTATGGCACTGATATTTTTTGGGCTGGCGCATTTTTTTTTGCGATCCGGCTTGAGTGACTACAGCACGTCATTTTTGCGCATAGTTCTGTTGCGCTGGGGCGGCAGGCAGGTCATTCTGGCCGGTCTGCTGTATACGGCCCTGATTGTCTGCAAAGCTCCGCCAAGCGCCATTTTGGGCGGGTTTGCGGCCAGCGTTGCGGCAGCGTTGTTCACCTATGCGCTGGCAGTTCGCGGACAGTAACAACGTAAAATTATCGCACTGAAAGGAGGTATGACATGGCAGGTAGTTTGCCGCATCCGGTATTGCTTTCCACATTTATGCACATGGACGAAGTTGTCATTAACGGCCATCTCGTGGAATTTAAGCATGTTTTCTACTCTTGGCTCTGTATGGCAATGCTTTTTGCCGTGGCGCTTCTTGTGCGCAAACGGCTTACCGTGGTGCCGGGAAATCTGCAGAATTTTTTTGAAGCCGTCATAGACACTATTGAAAATTTTGTCTGTACCACCATGGGCGAGGTTGGACACGGCTATGTGCCCCTACTGGCGGGAATGTTCATCTATATTTTGAGTATGAATCTCATGGGCCTTATCCCCGGTTTTGACGCGCCCACGGCCAACCTCAACACAACAGTGTGCATGGCCCTTTTCGTGCTGGTTTTATACAACGCCATCGGGTTTATCCGCTGGAAAGCCCATTATGTACGCCATTTCACCGGTCCGTCCAAATGGATAATTCCACTGATTTTTCCGCTGGAAATCGTTTCGCACCTCGCGCGGCCGCTTTCTCTCTCCCTCCGTCTTTTCGGCAATATCCGGGGTGAGGAAATCGTCATGATACTCTTTTTCATCATGGCGCCGATTCTGGGCACCCTGCCAATTTACGCCCTTTTCCTTTTGGGCAAGACCATGCAGGCATTTGTGTTCTTTATGCTCACCATGCTCTACATAAAAAGCGCTATTGAGGTACCGGAGCATTAGATGGTGTCGCCGTGAGACATATAATAATTTAAAATCATTGATAATTTGTTAAAATTGCTGTACCAAACACAGTCAGTATTTTCAGTATGTTATATTCTTAATACGACACCATATAAACCTGTGAAGGAGTTTCACATGCGTAAACTTTTACTGACAGTTCTCAACACTGTTGTTCTTTTAGGCACGGCTGGCGTGGCTTTTGCCGCCGACAAACTTGACTCCGCTTCCCTCGGCTTCACCTGCCTTGCTGCGGCTATCGGTATCGGCATCTCCGCCTGCGGTTGCGGCGTGGGCATGGGATTGGGCCTAAAGGCAGCTTGCGAAGGAGTTGCCCGCAATCCCGAAGTGAGCGGCAAAATTACCGGCACCATGATTCTGGCCTTTGCCTTCATTGAATCTTTGGCCATTTATGCTCTGGTCATCAGCTTCATTCTGCTCTACGCCAACCCGTATGCGTAGCAGCCAATCCTGCATTCAAATTGAAGGAGGCCGCAATGCCTCCTTTTTTTCAAAAATGGACATTCTGAAAGAAAAACACATCCCACGCGCCACCATTCAGCGACTGGCCATCTATGTTCAGGTGCTGGAAAGATTTGCCCGCGACAATGTGCAGGTAATATCTTCCACCCCCCTCTCTCATGCCTGTGGGGTAAACGCCTCCCAGGTGCGCAAGGATCTCGCCTATTTTGGAGAATTCGGCATTCGCGGTGTCGGCTACCCCGTAATCTCCCTCATCAAGGCTATCACCTCCTCCTTGGGTGTGGACCGGGAATGGCGCATGGCCCTCATAGGCGTGGGCAACCTGGGCAAGGCCCTCCTTAATCACGGAGTTTTCCGGGTGCGCGGCTTCAACATAACGGCTATTTTTGACTGTGATCCCTTCAAAATCGGGTATATCGTCAACGGCATGGAAGTGCGTTGCACCTCGGAACTCCCGCGAATTGCGGATGAAATCGGTATTGAAATAGGCATCATCACAACCTCGCCGGAACATGCGCAATGCGCGGCCGATTGTCTGACCGGCGCGGGGGTGACATCCATACTAAACTTCGCGCTGGACAGGATACAAGTTCAGGACAACGTCAATGTTGAATATGTAGATTTTTTCAACCATCTCTACATACTGGCTTTTAATCGACGAGCTAGAATGTGACGGGAATGACGGCCTTTCTCGATGCCCTCGCTTTTTTGACCCGCCTTGCGCCAGCGCGCGCCTGTTCGCCTGCCGCCATTGGCCGCAGTGTGCCGTTTTTCGCCCCGGCGGGACTTGCCTTGGGGGCGATATGCACAACTGCCTCCTGCTTTGTTCAGAGTTTTCTGGCCTCACGGCCCGCCTTTGAAGCCGCGAACCCCTTGGATATCGCCCTTTCCGCCCTGTTCTGGCTCGGCCTTGAAATCTGGCTGACGCGCGGCTTGCACTGGGACGGTCTAGCCGACCTCACGGATGCTGCGGGCGCGCCCTCCCCGCGATTTTGGGAAGTCCTCAAGGACAGCCGCTTGGGAGTTTTCGGCGCGTTGAGCCTTTTTTTGGTCTTCTGCGGGCAATGGTCCGCCGTAAGCTGGCATCTGGCCGCAGGGCATCTTGGGGGTCTGGTCATTGCCCCCGCATGGGGTCGGGCGTGCGCCGTCTGGCTGGCAGCGTCCGTTCATCCGCGCGATCTGCATTCCATCGGCGGTCTAGTCCGGTCCGGGGTATGTGCAAAGACGGCCGTCCTATATGCCATTGCGGCCTCCGGTGCCGTGTTCCTGTTGTGCGGTCTTGGATGGGAATGGTGGCAGGGCCTGACGCTACTTCTCGTTCAATACGGCCTCACTCGAGCATTTGTTAGGCTGGCCCGTGAAAAAGGCGGTTTTTCCGGGGATTTTCTGGGCGCGGCCATTGAACTAGGACAGCTGTGGTTTTTACTTGCCGTTGTATAATTTTGAAACGGAAAAATGGATTGACAAACGACAAAGTCGGTGCAATTTTTTTTATTTCTTTCTGGAGCAGATTAACTTTGAAAAAGTTGAGTTGCTCAGTAAGGATTTGACTGCCATAAAGCAAACATTTCAAGCGTAAAATGAAATGATGGGGGCCGTACCTGAACTCTTTCAGCTGACACGCTAGGTAGGCGCCTCCAGGACTGGAGGCGGGTGTCCTACAGGTTTTATCGCCATCCTTTTGACCATGCGGAAGTGCTGAAACTCATAGTCGTCCTTCTGCTGGGGCTTCGGCTAGGAAAAGGCAGTGCCCAAGATTGCCCCATGCTGGCGGACGGCTTCTTTATCTATTGGCGGGACGCAGGGGGCGTATGTGCCCACGCTCCCTATGAGCGTATAGTCATAACAAACAAAATGACGCGGACAGCTTGGGCCGTGTTTGCTGAAGGCGTGCTTTTTGAACCCACAAAAAAGCCTGTTATGGTCAAGGCAAGCGCACAGAAGGAGGAGCATGAAAGGCAATAGGGTTAAGGCCAATGGCGCTTAATGCCGCGTTTGATTGTGGGACACATAGCGTGGATTTCATCACAGTACAGGGAAAATTACTGTAAAAGATGCCGGAGACATTGATAGCATCTGATTTGTCATCTCAAAGGCGAAATGTCGATAAAAACGGCGGGAAATCATCCGCCGTCGATTTATCAGCCAGACTCGCTCCACCGGATTTGCGCAATCCGGCGCGATTGCTCCAGAAGACGTGTTGCGGGTGGCGGCACAAGCCAGGCGATGCTACGGCCGGCAAGCCAGCGCCGACGAATGTCCGAAGCGCTGATTTCCAGAACCGGAAGGGGCAGAAAATGCGCCAGACAGCCGCCGGGCAGGATCATGCTCAAGCCGTCAGGTACAAGGGGGGGGCAGGCCTGCGCCAAGGGCCAGATTTTGAGGGTCGTGGCCGCAAAATTTCCGGCGGCCGTGCCGCCGCGTGAGGAAATTACGAAATGGCAGAGACCGGGCAATTCCGGCCCGTGACGCCAGGTGGGCAAAAGGGCGAAATCCGGCATGCCAAGCAGAAAATAAAATTCCGTCTCCGGACATTGGGCACGTGCCGCCGAGAGCATGTCCCAAGTATAGGATGGTCCACGGCGCAGAGCTTCCGCGCGGCTGCAGCGCAGGTCTGGCATTTCAGCCACGGACTCCTCCACCATGGCGGCTCTGAGGTTGAAGGGGAGCAGGTTTTCCGCGTTTTTGTGAGGCGGCACGGCTGTCGGCGTCAGGTCCACACCGTCCACCAGTCCGCCCAGAGCCTCGCGCGCCTCAATGGCAAAGCGCAGGTGGCCAATGTGCAATGGGTTAAATGCTCCCCCCAGTATTGCCCGACGGGCGAAGGCGGTTGGCATTTATTCTCGTACCTGCCCCTGCCCCATCACCACAAATTTCGTGGTGGTCAGTTCTTGCACTCCCATGGGGCCGTATGCGTGCAGTTTTGAGGTGGAAATGCCGATTTCCGCGCCAAGGCCTAGCTGTCCGCCGTCGTTGAAACGGCTGGAGGCGTTGATGCCCACCATGGAGGCGTCCGCTTCCCTCAGAAAACGCCGCGCGTTGTCAAGGTTCGCCGTACAGATGATTTCCGTGTGGTTGGATCCGAAGTTGGCGATATGGTCAAGAGCCGCGTCTAGCCCGTCCACCACGAGGACGGCCAAGATCAAATCATGAAATTCCCGGCCCAGGTCCTGTGGCTCCAAAGCGGTGGCCGTGGGCCCAAGCAGAGGGAGAGACTTGGGACAGGCGCGAAACTCTACGCCGGCGTTGCCAAGTTTTTCGCTGGCCGGAGGCAGAAAACGCGCTGCGATATCCTTGTGAACGAGCAGGCATTCCAAGGCGTTGCACACGCCTGGCCGCTGCACTTTGCTGTTAAAGACGATTTCAAGGGTTTGCTGCACATTCGCGTCCGCGTCGATATAGGCGTGGCAGACTCCCACGAAGTGTTTAAGCACGGGCATGACGGCCGCCTCGGTGACAGCCCGCACCAGGCCTTCGCCGCCGCGCGGGATGATCACATCAATGTACCCGTCGAGCTTGCACATGGCCGTCACGGCAGCTCTGTCCGTGGTGGGGACAAGCTGCGCCGCCCCGGCGGGCAATCCCGCGAATGTCAGGGCTTCGCCCAGAAGTCTGGCAAGGGCCATATTGGTATGCAAGGCTTCGCTGCCGCCGCGCAGAATAACCGCGTTGCCAGCTTTGATGCACAGAATGGCTGCATCAATGGTCACATTGGGCCGCGCTTCGTAAATCATGGCGACAACTCCCAAAGGAACACGCATCCGCCCCACCAGCAGGCCATTGGGACGTTGCCACTGGCTTTCCGTCACGCCAACGGGATCCGGTAGCCCGGCCACATGGAGGCAGGCCGTGCGCATTTCTTCCAGAACGGCCGGGGTCAGCGTTAGGCGGTTCAGGCGCGACGCGTCCAGCCCCGCGGCTCCGGCGGCCTCCACATCCTTGCGGTTGGCGGCAAAAATGTCCGCTTCCCTGAGGGAGATAATTTCCGCGAGGCGGTTGAACGCCGCTGTTTTGTCGCGCGGAGCGCTTTTGCTCAAGGCGCGCGCGGCTGCTTTTGCGCGTTCCCCGATGCGGGCTATTTCTTGAATCATGGCGTTTTGCCCCTCATGTGGTAGAAGTTTGACAAATGACGGTATTGTGGCATAGTAAACACGTTCCGCACGACCAAAGCAGGAACGTGGATTGCCCCTACCTAAAGCAAAGGGAGGTGCGAACAAGATTTTCATCGGCTTTGCCATTTGTCAAACCATTTTCCCCCTTAAGGGGGGAGGTCTTAGAAAAGGAATTTTTGATGACTCCGCAAAAAAATCAAGTCTCGGAAGTCACGTCGCTGCTGAATGAAATCCAGTCTGAAGTCAGCGCCGAAAACGTGTCGTTGTTGCGTTTTATTTTGCGACACGCAAATGTTATCGCCGGTGTGTTTGTGGGATTTTTGTTGCTGTTGGCGGGGACGGGCATCTGGCAATGGCGTACTGGTGTAAAAAGCGCCGAAGCCGCAGACGAACTGGCGCGCATCACAATGACAAGCCATGGAGAGGCCCGCGTCAGGGCACTCAACAGTTTGGTCCTCTCCGTGCCTGAAAAAGCGAAGCTCGGCATATACATGGCGCTTGGGCAAAGCGCTCTGGAAAGCGGGGATTACGCCACAGCCTCTTCGGCCTACGCCGCCGCCGCTAGGCAGGATAGTGAAGGTGCTCTCGGCGCTGCCGCCATGATTGCCCAGGCCTGCACTCTGCTCAAGGGCGGAAAGAACGCCGAAGGCGTAAGCCTGTTGCAGGAGATGGAAAAGCGTCTTCCGGAGCAGGCCCGCACAGTGCAACTACGTCAGATGCTCGCCGAAGCCGCAGTCGGTGCTGGACAGACGGAGCTTGCCGCCAAAACATACAGGGATCTAGCAGGCATGGCACCAGGTCGGGATGGCGACTATTTTCGCGCCAGGGCGGAGGAACTTGAGCCGCAAGGAGCGGCCAATCTATAAATCAGCGAGGAGCTATGAGCAACGAGCTGCTTCTCAACGGCATGAAAGGGGAGCGCCACCTTTTGCCTGGGAATGAGGCTATTGTCCGTGGCGCTCTGGAGGCCGGTGTGCATGTGATTACCTGCTATCCTGGCACTCCGTCTTCCGAAGTGCCGGACGCCTTTTACCGCCGCCACTACGCCCGTTTTGCCTCTCTGCCCTGCTTTAAGCCGGCCACGGTCCAGGAAGCCAAGGACATGACCCGCACATGGCCTTCCGCATGGCCCGTGAGTTGCAGCAGCCTGTCATGCTGCGCAACCACAATGCGCATAAACCACATGTGTGGGCCCGTAGATTTTGACGATTTGCCGCATATAAGCTCCATTGTGAAATTTCAGCGGGAGCCAGCCCGCTTTGTGCCCGTGCCGGACGTGGCCCGCAAGCGCCATCTGGCCCTTGCGGCCGCTATGGAAAAAGCCCGGCAGCTTGCCGAAACTTGCCCCTTTACCCGAACCAGTGCGGGTGGCCCACAATGCCGCACAGGCATCATGGCAAGCGGCGTGCCCCGCAATTATCTGGCGGACTCCATGGTCGCTGGCGGTTGGGAAGAGAGAGCTCACATTCTTGAATTGGGCGTCACTTGGCCCCTGCCCGCGGAAGCTGTTGGTGCCCTGCTAACAGGGTGCGACCGTGTGCTGGTGCTGGAAGAAGGCGCGCCCCTGCTGGAGCAGAGCGTGCGCGTCCTGGCCCAACAGCGCGGCCTCGGCGTGCGCGTGGAGGGCAAGGACGCCGGACTCGAGCAGGGAGAATATTCCACAACTTTGGTCATGCGCCGTGTGGCCGCTTTTCTGGACTGCCCCTGCCCGGTCAAGCCCGCCCAATCTTTGCCCCGGATGCTCACACCGCGCCGTCTATTACGCGGCGCGGCAGGTTTACGGCGACGAGGCCGTGTACGCGAGCGGCATCGGCTGCTACACCTTGGGAATGGTGCCGCCCCTGTGTATGGCGGACTTTTTGGTGTGCATGGGAGCCTCTGTATGGCGGGCAGCGGTTTCGCTAGCCATGACGGGCCATCAGCCCAATCCCGGTATGGCGCAGACAATGCTCGGCGAGAATGTCCTGCATTTGGATATTGAAAGCATAATGCGCGGCCTTGGCGTGTCCGAATGCGTTAAGGTGCGAGCCTTCAACCTGAAAACGGTTTTGGGCGCTCTCAGGGAGATGAAGTACAAGTCCGGCGTGCTACCTTTCGGCACGGACGTGTTGGAAATAGCGGTCAAAAAATTTTTGCCGTCAAGGATGCAAGAGATAAATTTGAAGGCTTTGGCTTTGGGGAGTGTGGCGTGAGAGGGTTTTTTCACAAAATTGTTATGGATGTCAGGTTTTCCCTGCGCTTCGTTGCCATTTTTTTGGCCTTTCTGTGCTTTCCAGCTCCAGCGGGAGCCACGGCGCCGACCGTGCCCAAAGGGGCTTTACTGGGCGTTTCTTCAGCCATTCTCTATGACTTGAACACCGAGACCATACTTTTTGAGCAAAACTCCGACGCGCGCATCCCCCCGGCTTCCCTCACCAAGGTGCTGTCCATGTTTCTGACGCTGGATCACATCAAATCCGGGCAGACAAATTTTGACAATACGGTTGCCGTGAGCCGCAAGGCGGCTTCTGAGGGCGGTTCGCGCATGGGTCTGAGACCCGGAGACAAGATTTCCCTGCAGAAGCTTTTGCTTGGCATGGCGGTTGCTTCCGGCAATGACGCCAGTTCCGCCGTCGCGGAACATATCGGTGGTTCCGTACCGACTTTTGTCAGGATGATGAATGTCAAGGCCCGACGTCTGGGTATGCGCGACAGCAATTTTTGTAATCCTCACGGTTTGCCCAACAAGAAGCAGTATACTACCGCGCGCGACATGCTCACCTTGGCGCGCGCCTATCTACGCGCCTATCCCTTTGTACTGCAATTCCACAGCACTCATGCACTCAGGTACTGCGGCAGCGTCATCTGGAACAAAAACCCGCTCTTGGGTCATTACGAAGGCGCGGATGGTTTGAAAACCGGATGGATAAGAAGTTCCGGCTACAATTTCATTTTTACGGCCGCCCACGGGAAAAAACGCCTTCTGGCTGTCATCATGGGCGCGCCGGATGCTCGCTCGCGGAGGATTGAGGCCTGCCGTCTGCTGGACGCTGGTTTTTTGGTAAGCGGCAACAAGGTTGTTTCCGTGCCCTCGATCCTCCACAGCCTCCTCCTGCCCCGGCACAACCTTCATCTGAAAAAGAACGCGCAATGAGGCTGGCATTTTTCATGTGCATAAAAAATCCACCACGCGAAGCCGTAACCTGGCCGAGCGCAAAAGCCGGATCCCTGCGCGAAATTTTTCCAGATCACAATTCTTGCCATAGCCCAGCTTCCCTTTTATAGTTTTCGGCATGTCACTGAAAACACGTTTGGACCTTGCCAATGATCCTGTTTTTCTGATGGACGGTTCCGCTTTTTTGTACCGGGGCTTTTTCGCCAACCGGAACCTGTGCCGCTCCGACGGTTTTCCGACAGGTGCGCTGGTGCTTCTGACACGTCTGCTGCTGCGAATTCTGCGCGAGGAGAAGCCGCGCTACCTGCTCTTTATTTTGGATGGCAAGGGGAAGAACTTCCGCCACGAGATATACCCCCTGTACAAAGCCAACCGCGACGCCACGCCGGAAACTCTTGTGGCACAGATTGAACCCGTCAAGCGCATGATCAGCGCCCTAGGCCTGAGCATTGAAGTTTCCGGGGGCTACGAGGCCGACGACTGCATAGCCTCCCTTGCGGCCCGCTTTTCTCGGGAACACCCCGTGATTATTGTCAGCGGTGACAAGGACATGAAACAGTGCCTTGCCCCTTCTGTTTTTATGTGGGACCCAGCCGAAAAGAAAGAAAAATTCGTAACTGAGCAGGATGTTATAGATGACAGCGGCGTGACCCCTGCGCAATGGCCCGACGTGCAGGCCCTGCTTGGGGACACGAGCGACAATATCCCTGGCGTGCCCGGCATAGGCCCGGCGGCGGCCGGGAAAATATTCACCGCATGCCGAAGCTTGGAGGACATACGCGACAAACCTGACCTGGTTCCGGAAAAATTTCGGGATAAGCTCAGCCAACATCTGGAAGAAGCCTTTGTCTGGCGCAGGCTTACCACCTTGGCCCGTAATGTCTGTGAAGGGGTGACCCTTGCGGACCTTACGGTACGGCCCCTCAATGTCCCGGAATTTCGGGCGCTCACCCAAGAGTTTGAGCTTGTGTCCCTGCGCCGGGAGGTGGAGGCCCTGTTCCATCAACCGCCGCAGGCCGATCCGACGGTTCGGCCCGGCGAACGTCGTCCATCTCTGTTTGATGTCCCTGCCACCGCGGCTCCCAAACCGTCAAGCCCGGAAGCTGGCGCAGTCAAGGTGAAGTCCGTCAAAACAGCGGTCACCGGTGAACTCAGCCTTTTGGAATCGGTAAATATCTCTGATGCCCACGAGACGCATATTGTTGCGGATTTGCCGGATTGCGCTGGCCGCGCGGTGGCTCTGGTTGTGGATGCGGCGGGAAAAAAATTGTGCCTTGCTGTGGACGGAGCGGGGGAGGAGCATGTCTGGGTTGGGGAGATTGCCGCCTTGGCCACTTGGCTCGCCGAAGCGCGACAATTGGTTTGCACAGATTTCAAGGACTTGCTGCGGGCCGGACTGTGTGTGGCCGGCAGTCCCCTTGCCGAAAGCTGTTTTGATCTAGGTATTGCCGACTGGCTGATAGAACCGGACGAGAATGATTATTCTTGGACGCGTCTGGTCTTTCGCCTCGGTGCCTGGTGCGGGGAGTCCGGCCCGGCCAGCCTCGCTCTTGGCATGGCGGGCACACTGCGGGAGCGGCTTGCGCGGAACGGCCTTGACAGGCTCTATACGGAAATGGAGATCCCCCTGACGCCCGTGCTCGCCGCCATGGAAGAGCGCGGCGTGGCTATTGATCCGGCGGCTTTTAAGGTTTTTCTTCTGGATGTGCAGAAAGAAATCGATAGTCTTACAACCAGGATTTACGCGGTGGCGGGCGCGGAGTTCAATCTGCGTTCCGCCAGACAGTTGGGTGAAATTCTTTTTGACCGCTTGGGCTTGACCGCGCCGCGTAAAACGCGGGGCGGTCAAGCGTCTACCGCCCAAGACACACTGGAAAAACTTGTGGGACAGCATCCAATGATTGACCTCATCGTGCAGTACCGCAAGTTCGAGAAAATGCGCTCCACCTACTTGGACCCGTTGCCACGCTTGATAGATGCAACGGGGCGCCTCCACACCACCTTCAACCAGAAAGGCACGGCCACCGGCCGGATTTCTTCCAGCAATCCAAATTTGCAGAATATTCCCGTGCGCGGTGAACTCGGCAAACGCATGCGCACCTGCTTTATCGCGCCGCCCGGCCGTGCATTCATTTCAGCCGATTATTCCCAGGTTGAACTGCGTGTGCTAGCCCACATGTCGCGGGACGCCACCCTGCTGGATGCCTTTCACCACAATGAGGACATCCACACCCGCACGGCGGCGCTTATTTACGACATTCCGCAGGAAAATGTCGGCCCGGACGAGCGGCGCAACGCCAAGACGGTGAATTTCGGTCTAGTTTACGGAATTGGAGCACAAAAACTGGCGCGTGAGCTCAAGATACGCACGCCCGAAGCCAAGGAGTTCATTGAGCGGTATTTTTCACGTCTCACGGGCCTCAAGGCCTTTTACGATAACGTGGAGGCGGAGGCCAAGGAGCGGGGCTTTGTCGCCACCCTGAGCGGCCGCCGCCGTTTTTTGCCGGACATTCATTCAGTAAACAGCCAGACTTTGGCCTTCGCGCGGCGTCAGTCCATCAACACGGTCATACAGGGTTCCGCAGCGGACATCATCAAGCTCGCCATGCTGGCCGTCGCGCGTGACGCGGAACTTGAACGTTTGCAGGCCTGCCTGCTCCTGCAAGTGCACGACGAACTTTTGCTTGAAGCTCCGGAGGAAAACGCCGCAGCCGTAGCCGCGCGGACGGCGGAACTGATGAGCGGCGTCACCCCCGGTGGGGAGGCCCTTGCCGTGCCCTTGGTGGTTGACTGGGGCGTGGGTCGTAACTGGGGGGAGGCTCATTGACAGGAGAGGAGGTTACAAACCAAATGGTACTATGGTACTGTGACTACAAGGACATTAGAAGTCATCTCATAATCAATCTGAGCAAAATGAGTATGCACCCAAATTGGACCATGTCCAGGAAGTTTGCAGCGTGAAACTCGTATGTTACGACGATTCTGCGGAAGTTGTGCAGCCATGCAAAGATCCGCTCAACTTCCCATCGGCTTCGGTAGCGTCGCAGTGAACGTCCATCCTGCATTTTCCCACACCTTTTTCGGTTTGTAAAGATAGGGCGCATAGACCGTCTTTCCACCAACGCTGGAATCTGTGGCAGGTCTGGCATGGCGTATACCGGTCTGGCAAGTCCTTACAGGGCGACCGGTTTGAAGAATCCATAACACTCCATTTAAGATGGAGCGGGGTTCATTGATGACAGGTCTGCCTTTCCCCCCTTGGCTCTTTTTGGGGGTGATTGAAAGAAGAGATGCGAATCGTTCCCATTATTCATTTGCAATATCCTTTTCTTCTTATTGAAGAAGGCGGACAGAAAAATCTAGAAATTTTCTAGGTATTACCCAAGTTGATGAGAAAATAGCTTCGAATCTTCGTTGGACGTATACCTTTAAAAAACGTATTTTCTGCGCACTGTTAGGTTTTACCCAAACCGATAAGTGTTTTTTTGTTGAAAGATGTTGCTAACAGCGATATTGTCGAATATATCGCTGGAACAAAAATCAAAGACGGCGACAGGATATATTATTTAACTGACAACACTGCTGAAGAGCGGCAAGCTATCATAAAATGTATGAATGGCATTACGATTATCACTAACGCTCTAAAAGATATATATCCCGCATTATATGAATATCTGCATGACTTCTCGTTCACCGGATAGAAAGGTCAACTGCTGACCGACTATTTTGCTGAATATAAGCGATTGAAACTTACGAACAGGCTTACGTCGGAATTCCACGGACAAGTGCGCGACTTTGTTGTTGAAGGAAGTCGTCTATATAACAGTCTAAAACATGTAGTGAGATATTTGACAGTATTGGCAAAAATAATACTGTGTTATATTGGGTTGATGCACTCGGTGCGGAGTATCTCAGCTATATTCAAAATCATGCGAATGCGTTCGGCTTGAAAATAATGATTCACTCTGTCTGTGCAAACTTACTAATTATCACATCAACGATTTCTATGAAGCTTGGGATGGCATTAATGAGAAAACAAAGGATTTAGATAAAATCAAACATGAGGGAGAGCAAGATTTTAACTATCAGACAATAAAAACCCCTGTTCGTCTAGTGGAAGAACTCCGTATAGTTGACACCGCTTTGGATTGGACAAAAATGCCCCTGTTATTACTTAACAAAATTATAAAATTTACTAAGTTCAGGACATGGAAATCAATGATGGAGGAAACCTAACACGTTCGGCATGCGTTGTCTGCACCGTATCTTCGGCATGGGCAAGGTGATCAAAGATCTTCCGCCAGACAAGATGCAGGTGTATTTCCCCGGCTTCGGCCTTAAGGTCATTATATCTGAGTTTTGAATAAGTCTGCCGATGCGGACAGCGCCAAAAAACACAAACATACTCTTTTGATCCCGCTCTAACTTTATAGCTGGTTCTGTTTTTCGGGGGAAGGTCACTCGAAACCGATGCAAAGATTATATTCGATCCCTTCCTGAATATCAACTGACTTATTGCGCCGTATGAGCTTTGACGGTACTCGCTCCTTGCCGCAGGGAATGCCAGAGTGGAGTGACTGTTGCGCGGCCCGAGAATATTTCATGCTCTTCGGCATCCAAAGCTTTGGGCAGTACTTCATCCACATGATCCACGAAAACAAGTTCAAGATCTTTTAAAACTTCATCCGGAACTTCTTTCAAATCTTTTTCATTGTCGGCAGGCATTATCACCCGTTTGATGCCGCTACGCCGGGCGGCAAGCAATTTTTCCCGCAGGCCCCCGATGGGCAACACTCGTCCGCGCAGAGAAATCTCGCCTGTCATGGCGATGTCGTTGCGCACCGGAATGCCCAACAGGGCAGAAGTGATGGAAGTGGCTAGGGTGATTCCAGCAGACGGGCCGTCCTTGGGCGTGGCGCCGGAGGGCATATGCACATGGATATCCACTTTGCGATAAAAGCGCGGATCCAAACCAAGAAGGTCGGCCCGTGAACGCACATAGGACAGGGCTGCCTTGGCGGATTCGGTCATGACTTCGCCGAGCTGGCCTGTAGTTACCACATGCCCTGCGCCGTTCATGATACTTGTTTCCACAAGCAGAATTTCTCCGCCTCGCTGATTGTAGGCAAGCCCGGCGCATACTCCCACCTGTGGGCTGGTTTCACGTTTTTCATGACGGTATTTTTTCACGCCGAGGAAACTTTGAAGAGTAGATCGGCTGATGGAATGACATTTTTCCAGGTTGTCTCCTTCCACGAGGCGGATGGCTGTTTTTCGACACAGCGCCGCGATTTCTCTTTCCAGATTGCGCACCCCGGCTTCCCGTGTGTAGGATCGAATAATCTCCAGGATGGCATTTTCGGAAATGCGGATATCCCGGTCTTTGAGGCCGTGTTCCCATATCTGGCGTGGAAGTAAAAAGTGCCTTGCAATATGGCGTTTTTCTGTTTCCAGGTAGCTTGAAAGCTCAATAATTTCCATGCGGTCAAGAAGGGGAGGCGGAATGCTATGAAGTGAGTTGGCAGTAGTGATAAAAAAGATTTTTGAGAGGTCGTATTCAAGATCTAGATAATGATCCATAAAAGTGTTGTTTTGCTCGGGGTCAAGCACTTCCAGTAGTGCTGAAGCAGGATCTCCCCGGTAGTCTGAACTCATTTTGTCAATTTCATCCAGGCAGAACAGAGGGTTGTTAAATTTTACCCGCTTGAGTGACTGGAGGATCTTCCCCGGCATTGATCCCACATAGGTGCGTCTATGTCCGCGTATTTCCGCTTCATCGCGGACCCCCCCAAGGGAAAGACGTACAAAATCGCGGACTGTCGCCTTGGCCACGGATTTGGCAAGAGAAGTTTTACCTACACCCGGCGGCCCTACAAAGCATAGTATTTGGCCTTTCAGGCAGTGTGACAGTTTTTGTACCGCCAGATATTCAAGTATCCGTTCTTTCGGTTTTTCAAGGCCATAGTGCTCTCCCTCAAGTATGGCGCGGGCATTGTCAATATTTATGTCAATCTGTTTGAGTTCATTCCACGGCAAATCCAGAATCCAGTCAATATAATTGCGCACAACGGTATATTCCGCCGCTGACGGTGGCATGGCGCGGAGTTTTTTGACCTCCTCAAGGCCTTTCTCGCGGGCGTCCTCCGGCATGTTGCGCTCCTTGAGTTTTTGTTCAAGCTCGGTCACATCAGCTTGGGGATCTTCTTCCTTGCCCATTTCCTTGTTGATGGCCTTGATCTGCTCGTTCAGATAGTATTCACGCTGGTTGCGTTCCATCTGCACCTTGACGCGGTTTTTGATGCGTTTTTCCACGAAGGCCATGTCAATTTCGCCCTGAAGCAGTTTATAGGTGCGCTCAAGGCGTTCACGCACGTCGAGAAGTTCCAGAATTTCCTGTTTTTTCAGATAATCTGCCTTGAGGTGAGGTACAACGGCATCCGCAAGAAGGCCGGGAATTTGCAGAGACTGCATGGAAAGCAAGGTTTCAGGCGGGAGTCTTCTGTTAATTTTTCCATATTCTTCCAAGGATTCATGCATCGCATGCACAAGTGCAGGCAATTCGTCATCTTTGGAGCTTGTTTCCGTAAGACGGATGATGCGCGCAACCGGACAGGTTTCGGCGTCGTCCCGCAAATTTTGCCACTGCGCCCTGAAAAGTCCTTCGAAAAGTACTTTTACAGTGCCATCAGGCAGACGGAGCAGTTGCAGCATACGGCTGACAACACCGATGGGACGGAGATCGTTGGCCTGCAGCGTCTCGGCGTTCGCGTCACGCTGGGGCACCAGAATAAGCATTTTTTTGTATTTGCTCTGCGCAAGGTCAACGGCTTTTATGGAAGGCGCTCTGCCCACAAAAAGGGGCATGACCAGACGCGGAAACATGACAATTTCCCGCAGGGGCATAAGTGGCAATTCCAGAAAGGCTTTCACGCTCCTTTCATCAGGCATGGTGTCCCTCTTGTTTCTGTGTTTCTGTTCAGGATGCCTTGTCTTCCCCGTCCACGTGAGATTCGCCGACATCGCCGTAAAAAAGTACCGGAGGTTTTCCTTTCTCAATTACGGCACGATTGATGAGGCATTCACGAACATCGGGCATGGAAGGCAGTTTGAACATGATGTCGAGCATGATTTTTTCCATGACATTGCGCAGGCCGCGAGCGCCGGTTTTGCGCTCTATTGCCTTGGCAGCAACGGCCTTGATGGCGTTGGGTGTAAAACGCAGTTTCACATGATCAAGCTCAAAAAGTTTTTGGTACTGACGCACAAGAGCATTTTGCGGCTCCGTGAGAATACGCGCAAGGTCGGGCTCGCCCAGCTCGTCCACATGGGTGATGATTGGTATCCGCCCGACAAATTCGGGAATCAGACCAAATTTGACCAGATCCTGCGGGTGAATTTTTTCCAGCATCTCCGCCAAGGGGATTTCACCGCTTGCCCGTACCTTGGCCCCAAACCCCATGGATCCGCCGCTTACCCGCGATTCCACAATTTTGTCAAGGGCCACAAACGCGCCGCCCACAATGAACAGGATATTGGATGTGTTCATGCGGATAAATTCCTGCTGCGGGTGCTTACGCCCCCCCTTCGGAGGAATATTGGCTTCCGTGCCTTCAATGATTTTCAGCAGGGCCTGCTGTACTCCCTCGCCGGATACGTCACGAGTGATGGAAGGTCCGTCACCCTTGCGTGAAATTTTGTCTATTTCGTCAATATAGATAATACCCTTGCTTGCCGCTTCCAGATCATAATCCGCATTCTGCAAAAGCTGTACAAGGATATTCTCAACATCCTCACCAACATATCCTGCTTCAGTGAGCGTGGTTGCGTCCGAAATGGTGAATGGCACACGCAAAATTTTTGCCAGCGTTTTGGCAAGCAGCGTTTTGCCGCTGCCGGACGGCCCCACCAGGAGAATATTGCTTTTTTCAAGCTCTATGTCATCTCTCAGAGAATTACCGTAAAATACCCGCTTGTAATGGTTGTGCACCGCTACGGAAAGATTTTTTTTAGCCTCGTGCTGACCGATGACGTACTTGTCCAACTGGCTCTTTATTTCCATGGGAGAGAGCAGGTGATCTTCGCTCTCCTCGCTCTCGCGCTGATCACGGAGTATGATCTCATTGCACCGTTTGACGCAATGGGCGCATATTGTGGCAGCGTCGTACACGATGAGATTTTGCACTTCAAATTCGCTTCGTCCGCAAAATGAGCAGCGCAACGGCTCTGTTGACATGTTTTTTTTAATTCTGGACATGGTTACTTGTCCTTTTTTTGCGCCATATCATGGCGAGAAACCAGCACACGATCAATGATGCCGAGTTCTTTGGCTTCATCAGGTGTTAAAAAGTTGTCCCTCTCGGTAGCGGCTACCATCTCCTCATAAGAATGTCCTGTATTTTTGGCCAGCATGCGGTTAAGGCTTTTTTTGAGACGCAGAACCTCGCGGGCATGGATCTGAATGTCGGTAGCCTGTCCATGATAGCCTCCGGACGGCTGGTGTATCATAATCTGGCTGTTGGGCAGGGTAAAACGCAAGCCAGGCTTGCCTGCGGCAAGCAAAAAAGCGCCCATGCTGGCAGCCCGGCCTATGCAGACTGTGGACACCGGCGAAGAAATAAAACGCATGGTGTCATATATGGCGAGTCCGGCTGTGACAGCGCCGCCCGGACTGTTGATATAGAGGCTAATTTCTTTTTCCGGATCCTGAGACTCCAGAAAAAGCAATTGCGCGCATATCAGCGACGCCACAACATCGTTGACTTCAGAGCTGAGCAGTACAATACGGTCCTTGAGCAAACGCGAATATATATCATACGCACGTTCGGAACGGCCCGTAGTTTCAATAACCATGGGAATTAACGACATGGCAAACATTCCCCGATATGCTGTTTATGACGGGCGCTGTCGTCAGCGGTGCCATTTTTGTCCATAGGCTCCACTTCAGTGATGCGGGCCTTGGCGTATACAAGGTTCATGGCTTTGTCGGCCAGCAGACGATCTCGTAACGCAAAAATCATACCTGAGCGTTCATACTGCGTACGCAGAATATTAAAGTCGTCCCCGCTTTGCAAACTTGCCTGAAAAATGTGGGAATTGATTTCCCGGTCAGTGACTTCCAGCCCCTCCTTCTTGGCTATGGAGAGCATAAGCACATGGTAGCGGGCTGCTTCCTGGGCACAGGGCAAAACTTCACTGCGCAGCTCTTTCAGACTCTTACCGAGAGATTCCAGGCTCTTGCCAACGCGTTCAAGGCGTGCCTTCTGCTCGGCGAGAAGTGTATTGATCTGAATTTCCACCATGCCTTCAGGCAGGGGGAAGTCTGTCATTTTTAACAATTTGTCCAAGAGTTTTTTCTGAGTTACGCTTTTGTTGAGTTCACTACGGCTGTTAACATAGGTAGCTGCAATTTTTCCCCTAAGTTCCGCAATCGTCTTCAGCCCCGCTGTTTTTGCCAGCTCATTGTCAAGTTCGGGGATTTGCCGTTCCTTGATGGCATGTATCTTCACCTTCATGGTGACGGTTTTACCTGCCAGATGCGGAGCGATGAAATCATCCGGAAAATGAATTTTCCCCTCGCCTTCCTGTCCGTATGGAATGGTTTTTACGAGCTTTTCAAAGTCTTCCAGCGCCTGATGTTCGCCGACAGCCAGATCAAAGTTTTTTGCGCTTGCGTTTTCCAAAGGCTTGCCGTCTTCGTAGGCGATAAAGTCCAGGCTTGCCACTTGGCCGTCCACTGCCGGGCCAAGACCGTCAATGGGCACAAATTTTGCGTTGTCACGACGGATGCGCTCAAGCACTTTATCAACTTCCTCGTCCCTGATGACAACTTTTTCCTGTTCTTCTTCCATGCCTTCATACGGGGGCAAATCAAGGGCTGGAAGCACCTCGAACTCAATGCTGTATGCATAGCCCTTGCCGCGTTCCAGCGTGTCTGGGCCGTCAAGACTGATTCCGGACACGGGGTTGACGCCGAGAGATTGCATGACCTCGTTTATATGTACATTGATGAGATCTTGGCGAGCTTCTTCATAAATTTTATCCTGAAATTTTTTTTCTATGACTGAAGCCGGAATCTTGCCCTTGCGAAATCCGTCCAATTGAACAGAGGTTTTATACAAGGCGACAGTCCCCATAATGGCTGCTTTCACTTCTTGCGGCTCTGTGATGATAACGACCTTTTTTTTGACTGGCGACAGATCTTCAGTTTTGTAATCCACAGGGGGCTCCTTTTTCACTCTGACTTGCTAATACTGCGGATATGTACACTAGTTACGTGTTGTGCGCAACCGTACGCTGCCCGGTTTCTCTGGTCACAACAATAGTGAATACTCTACCGGCTGAAGCCTGTGGCTTCAGGTAACAGCTAAAGCTGGCGATTACGGATGGAATCCGCCCACGACCCAGGAGAGTGCCAATGGGTTATTCTCCGCCCTCAACTTTGAAATCACCATCTTCATGGTTTCGCTGTTTAATGATTACATCTCAGTCACTGTGCAGGGGTTCCAGAAGCAAAA
This sequence comes from Desulfovibrio sp., assembly GCA_031290615.1. Taxonomy (GTDB): domain Bacteria; phylum Desulfobacterota; class Desulfovibrionia; order Desulfovibrionales; family Desulfovibrionaceae; genus Desulfovibrio. The sequence goes on from JAITNF010000057.1 coordinate 49,148, forward strand.
ATCCGGCAAATAGTGAAGCTGTTTGCCGTGGGTTTGGATGTTCCGCAAATCGTCGAACGCGCCGGAGTAAACCGCAATACCGTTCGCGGCGACGTTGAGGTGGACGAAAGCTATTTCGGCGCTCGCCTGGTAAATTGAGCTTGATCGAAGGTGCCGGACACCAATGGATGATACTCATCAGTGCCACCACACAGCATATAATCCTGTTTGTTGAAAGCTATGGTTTCATAACCCAAGCCAATGGCCTGGCAGCCTGAGGAACAGGCGGCTGCCGGACTTATAACACGGCCTGTCACGCCCAATGCCTGGGCGAGGTTGGCTGCTGCTGAATTACTCATGATGCGAAAAAAGAGCATTGCTTTGACCTGCTCCACACTTGTCGAAGCAATATATTGCCTGAAAAAGTATTCCAAATTTTTCGGGCTTCCCATCGTCGAGCCCAAAGCAATTCCAATTCGGCCATTCTCTATGCCCCCCACATCCACCTTCGCCTGGGCTATGGCTTCAAGTGCGGCAATATACGCGTACGATGACATTGACGACATGGTTGTCTGATATTCCGAGGAATATCTTTAATGCCGATGTCAGGAACAATAGACGCCACCCTTGGCCCCAATCCCGATATATTTTCCAGGGATTCAAGTCGTCGTACCGTATTTTCGCTGGCTAATAGCATATTGAATAACAGCTCGCTGCCTTTCCCGTATGGCGAAACTGCGCCCATGCCTGTAATGACAACTCGCCTCAGAGTCATTGAACAATCTCTCTTTGTAGTTCCTTTACTCCCAATATAAATCCGCAAACAACGAATGCAGAGACAACTTCCCCCAATATGCCCGGCGCAATTATGGATTGCCCAGCCATCCATAGATTGGAAATCTTTGTGGCTGGCAACGGGCTGAATTGTTTTAGTGAATGCTTTGTTCCATATAGACCCCCTCCTGGTGCCTCCAAGTAATCTTTATTCGTCAACGGTGTTCCACCGTCCAAAATTTGTATTTGTTCTAATTCCGGGCAACAGGCTGAGAGTGTGTCATAAAATTTTTCAAGACATTTCGCCTTGTATAAGTAGTATTCTTCCGGTCGTTGTCCTGTCAAGGAATGTCGCCAGCGGCTGTATTTTTCAATACTGCCGAGTGCAAACAACATCAGGCCGGCATCTTTGGAAGGCGCATCCGGGCGATCAGGTACACTTCTGGAAACATAGAACGGCCCATTATCGGGCGTACAGTCGGGGTTCAAGGCAGGCGTGATGTCCGTCTTTTTACAGATAAAAAGATTACTTTTGTGCACAATCGGAGTAGCGGCATCACTGGCACAAAAAAGAATGTGAGTTGAAAATGTGTCCTCAAGAGATAAAATTCGTTTGGAAAAAGCAGGCTTTATAGATTCTTTTGGAAGCATTGCCGGCAGCAGATGAGGATGTGCCGTGAAAACTACTCCTCTTGCGGGCAGATACCTACCATCATGCAATAATACCGCGTTTGCGCACCCTGAGTTGTCAAATGAACAGGTTTATTAAAATTGCAATTAGGAGCCAAAAATTGTTTTTGTGCCATAATAACGCTGTAGACTGTTTGCGCTGCACCGGACATCCATAGTTCATGCCCGGTCATGGACTTTGTGGATGATATAGGCACAACTTTTTCGCCGAACAAAGATATGATACTGCGGGCCTCCACGCTGTCTCCAACAGGAGTGGATGTCGCATGGGCGCAGATGTAGTCAATATCCCGCGGCACCATGTTTGATGCGGTCAGGGCCATGCCCATAGCGCGATAGAGTCCGTTTTCGGTGGGAATGGATATATTTTTTCCATCGGAAGAAAAACCATATCCCGCGACTTCGCCTATAATTTTCGCTCCACGCTTTTGGGCGAGATCGTAGCGTTCCAGAAGCAACGCAGCGGCACCTCCACTAGGCACCAGCCCATCACGTTCGGCATCAAAAGGTCGGCTTGCGGTATGTGGTGTGTCCTCTCTTGAAGCAAAAGCGCCAAGGGCATCAAAGCTGCATATGGATTGCCAGTTAATTTCCTGAGCTCCGCCGCATAGCATCCTGTCCTGCCTATCCAGCATAATGAGGTCTGCCGCTTGACCGGTGGCGTGAGCGCTGCTAGAGCATGCGCTACTTATAGTCCAACAAGCCCCTTGTGTGCCGAATATGGTATTCAGATTCATGGTGACGCAAGACGTCATTGAACGAAACACCAAGCCGTTGCCCAAAGAAGCTGTGTCATTTTTCTCCAGCAGAGTTGCGGATTGCTCAATTGGTGCCAAAGAACTTGAGTCGCAGCCAAAGAGCACGCCACTACCGCCCATTGGGCAAAATCCGGCATGGTCTTACATTGCTTACGAGAGAGGGGAAATCTGGGAGTGTAGGGCGCAATGGCACCTGAGAGACAAGAGGAGAATCCCAGTCGTTTGCGCTTGTAATCGGCTACAATGCCGGACTTCCCTTTGTAGAGAGATTCGGCGACTTCATCAAAATTCGTACCCAAGCATGAAATAATGCCAAGGCCAGTTATGGCTACACGATATTTCATCATGAATTGTGTATATGTAGAAGACCATATGGTGTTTTTCCCATGGATATCACTTGTTTGCCTTGCTAATTTTAGAGGGAAGTGCAGGTTTTTCAGCGGGCGCCTTACCTTTCTCAGGAGCTAGCCCAAGCTTTTCAATTTTACTCCTTTCATCCGCATAGCCTTGATGGTAAGCGCGCTCCATATCATTCGCCTTTCGCTCCATTTTGGCTTTTGTTTTCCCGGTAGTCCGCCCGATCCAAGCACAACTCGGTAAAAAGCCCAATAAGGCAATCAAAACGGCTGTGAGTAATTTTTTCATGCTATCCCCATCAGCTAATGAATAAAAAATTCAGAATATCTAAAAATTTATCTATTATAACTGTCCCCAGTTTTTATATCAAGGCTTAAGTTAGCGCCGCTACCCGGTGATCGAAATATATAAAGTTGGGCTTCTGTTGCTCACTTACCCTTTTTATCTCATACCAACGCAAGAGATGCAGTTCATCGCGGTGTTGCAGCTTGAGAAAATGCCGGGGATGTTCAGAAATGTCGGATGTTTTCTGGTCAGAGCGCTCAGTCGGACATTGGCTGATCCACCAGGGCAAGAACTTTATGCGCCGCCTCAATGTGAAAGCCCTTGTTGGGGTCAATCATTTTCATGGTCACAAGGTGTATCCGATTCACCACGATATGGACGTGATAATTTTTCGTATTATGAATAATTACGTATATGCTAACTTACTTATTTTATATAATTTTTATTGATAAGCAATTCACGATACCCGCTGAAATATCCGTAAAAAAATCAGGATTGAAAAAATCTTTTTGGCCGGATTTGGGTAATTTTCGCGGAGATAAATCTGAGATAAAACTGGAGGGGAAAAAGATCTGCTTAACATTATTCCATATTCCATTTTATGGTATTACGAATTCTACTGCCAAGGCATAAAAAATTAATTTCAGAATGTGTTGGACAAATACCGCGCCATTTTTTTCCGAGTAGGAGAAAGGTGCCCATTTTGAACGCCTGATGCAGGCATTTTGCACACCGTGCCGTGTTACGAGGGCAAGCTCAAGCATGTCTGTCTCTGGCTGGAGTTTCCTTAACAAAGAGCATATCGGCGGCAAGGCTGGCGTTGATCTTGTTGCCCAAACGGTGGAGGACGTTTTTGGGCTATCCAGTGCAAATGCTGGGATGAAAAATCCACGATTGACAAACCCGACGTTGGACAGCCTTCTTGACACTTCCAGCAAGACTTTCATCAATGACCAGCATAAGAAGACAGCTTCCTTTGCCATGCGCTTGGGGGTTTCCACTACAAACAAGTGGGGCAGTGAAGCCAAAACGCAATACGTCACTAAAGTCCGTCCGTTCTCCGTTCTCCGTCTGAGCCTTTCAGCCTTGGAAGAAGTTCCGGTTGATTGAGTGGAACTGGAAAAGGTGTTTCCGGCGCAAAGGCTCGGCAGAGCAAAAAGAATTTGTGGGAACATCAGAAAATCGCCTTGGACAAATTTTACGACCATTTCAAAGCCAATGCCCGCGGCAAGCTGATTATGGCCTGTGGGATAGGGAAAACCTTCACCGCCTTGAAAATTGTTGAAAAGGAAACAGACTGTAACGGCCTTGTGCTGTCCCTTGTCCCGTCCATTGCCCTGTTGGGGCAAACGCTCCGTGAATGGACGGCGGAATCTGACAAGTCGATTTTTCCTATTTGTATCTGCTACGATCCTGAGATCAGCAAGCGGAAAATCAAAGATGATGAAGACGGCGACGGCGGCGACGGCTACAGCGTGGAAGACCTGGCATTATCCGCGTCAACCTTTGTGCCGGATATTGTAAAGCAGCTTGAATCAGCCGGTAAAACGCACAAGGACGCTCTTGATTATCGTCTTTTCCGCCTATCAATCCATTCAATCCATAGAGGTTATCGCTAGGGCGCAAAAAAAGTTCAACCAGGAATTTGACCTCGAAAGACGAGGATTATGCCGCCTTTGTCAAAGTCCATGACAACATCATCTTCATTCAGCTGAAAAACGTATGTACATGACGGCTACGCCGTGTCTGTATAACGAGAACAGCACTGACGATTCCAAAATGATGCTTGAATAATCCCTCCAATCTCCGCCGCTGAAATTTTGTGCGGCAATGGTTTTTTGCTTTCATGCCTTTCCGCCTTTTGAAGAGTGTGAGAAGCATAGCGCCGAATGCTCGCGGGAGTTCAGAGGGGAACGGTAAACGCGGCTGACTGGAAAAAATGCGCTTCGGCACTGATTTTTGGATGGTTTTTGCGCAAAAAATTTGAAACGCGGCTACAAATTTTTAATCAATTTTTTAATCAATTATGCCTAACTAGCTGAAAAAACTGTTTGTTCCCCGCAACGAAAACCGCATGAAAAGCGGAGAGCAAAAAGCAAATTTTCTGCCAAAGAATTGTGTGGAATATTTCTGTTCAGAGCACCTGTCCAGCAGCAGAGATGCGACTCGGCGGCGGAGAAAGGCGACTATAAACTTACGGGCGGGCATAGCCGTAATTGACGGCGGCGGCGTTTTTTAAGGATTATGGGAAGTCCTTCCTTGCAGGATTATGGTTTCTTCCGGCTTGTCCAGTTTTTCCAGATGGGAAACAAGCACTGTGAAAATCCTTTTTCAGTGTCGCATCGGGGAAAACATAAGCGTCGCTGCGCCAGCCGCAACGATTGACGTACAGCGCCCGACGCTTTGTCCGGCAGGACATGAAAAGAGAGAGATTCAATCTGCCGCCGTCGTGCTGGTTTCTCTTGCCGGGGATTGTCCAGCTTTTCGCGTTGAAATCAATTTTTTCCCACTTGGCAAGGCGTATTTTCTCGCTATGCAAAGGCAGATACGGCAAAATATTGAGGCAGTATTTTACGGAATGGCCGGTACCGCCATACCCTTAGGATACGCCGTAACAATCCTCCGACTTTCTCCGGATCGGTGATTGCAGCCTGGTGTCTTCTGACAATGGGTTTGAGTGTGGTGCTGATACGATCCGCCATATTACGGTCGGGTATACCAAGCCCTCAGGCAAACAAACCGTATTGACTATCTGGGCCAAACGCGGTAGGCTATTTGCCAGGAAATGCTTTTCGGCCTGATATAAGCGTACAGTATATCTCCGTCAGAGACTTTTTGAATTTTGCCGTTTGGTTTCATGGTTCTAAGCCGGACGTCGGTCAGTGTTCCCATGTTGGTAAAACCCTGCGAGTTTTGCTGTTGGTAAAAATTTACTAACATTTTCACCAACGGAATTATGCCACGTCAAGAGACTTTAAGAGATGTATAGAGACAGTCAACCCAAGAAAATCCAAGTACCGTAAGGCCTTTTGGACTTTGCGGGATTTGTCCAGATTTCGGGGCGGTGCGGGGGGGGGGCAGAATTGAACTGCAGACATGAGGATTTTCAGTCCTAAAAATATACCAATTTTTTATTGCCATGAGCTTGACATTGTTGAGGGGAAGTATAAAAATTTTATAACTGACAACATTTAACTTGGAGATTATTATATTAAAGCGTGTTGTCATGATACTGGTAGTAATGGCTGGAATTGTCCAGGTTTCCGGGACATCCAGTGCTGACATCCCCACTGTCAATCAGGAGTAAGGTTGTGAAGGTCATTCTGGTTGGTCGTAACTCTAGTTAGCTTTTCGGAGATTAAATCCATGTTAAGGAACATTGCTTTGGTGTTAATAGCTTTAACCTTAATATTCTCTATTCCTGTAACAAGCTATGCCCGTCATCCAGACAATCACGGTCAGCCACAGAAGCATCAGGTTAAGCAACATCATTCGGAACCCAGGCAGCAGGCACGACATCAGAAACATGGACATCAGTCCTATAGTCATCATTCGAAATCTCGACATTATCATGGAGGACATGGTCATCACGGATATGTTCCTCTTCTGGTCGGAATCATAGGAGCAACATCAATTTTAATGACTACACAGATGATAATGTCTGGATCAAATGGAGACTGAGGGAGAGTTTTGTTAAAGAGGTTTGTACTACGTACAAACTTGTAGTAACTGTGGTCGTGTTAGTAATAAAGAATAGAAAACCACAGCAGATCAGAGTGCTTCAAGGAATATAAGGAATAGAGTTTGAAGCTATCGAACTTGGTAGCTTGAAGATTAAATAAGGTTGATGGACCAACCGTTTTTTGAGTTTCCCACTTGGGGACAGAGAGTGCCTCGTTATCTCTTTAGTTTAAGATATTCTGATACTGCTTCCAGATTCTGAGCTCTGAGCAAAGGGGAGTTCCTCCTACCCCCCATAATATGAATTCTTTCCCTCCAGTCGATGTAAACCCAGAGTTGTAATTGCCCTCGAGTTCCTCGCCACATAATAACACTTGGGCGGCTTCCCGGATCATTTCCTTGCCGCTCGCGCTCTGACCAGGCAGTCATTTCGGACTTTCCTCTATCTAATTTTACAATTATATTCTGTTATTATACAATGTTATAGGATAGAAGATTTTTGGATACCGTCTAAAATACCGTCAAATTCTTTTGCGTCCCTATGAGCCTGGTC
>JAITNF010000075.1 GCA_031290615.1 Desulfovibrio sp.
GCCGCCGCCGCCCAAAGCGCTTGCGGACGGGACGGAGCGGCCGCCATAGGACACCGCAAACTGGCAGACATGGTAGGCCTCGGCATCCTTGCCCGGCGCATTGAAGACATTTCGGACAACTGGACGCGTTTTGTGATCATAGGCCCCAAGGCGGCCTCGCGGGATCTGTCGGCTCCCGGGGCCGGCGGTGTTGCCGACAAAACTTCCCTACTTTTCACCCTACCGGACAAGGCGGGCGCCCTTTCCGGCGTGCTCGCCCTGCTGGCGGCCGACGGCATCAATATGCGCAAATTGGAATCGCGGCCCCTGCGCGGACAGTGCTGGCGCTACGTCTTTTTCGCGGATGTGGAGAGCGACCTTACAGACTCGCGGCACGCGGCCATCCGCTGCCGTCTGGAGGAAGCATGCACGAGTTTCCGCATTCTGGGAGCCTACCAGGCTGGTCAGCGCCTGGAGTACAACAGTGAAGATCGCGCGGACGAGGAGGACCATGACGCCCTCTAGCGACAGTGTTTTCGTAACGGCTCCGGCCTCCAAATCCGCTTCCCACAGGTACCTCGTCGGCGCGGCCTTGGCGCGCGGCATTTCCCGCGTGCGGCACACCCTGGAGAGCCTGGACCTGGAGCGCACCCGAGCAATTCTTTGCGCGGCCGGCGCTGACATGTGGCCCCTGGAAAACGGCGACGGGTGGGAAGTGCGCGGCATGACCATACCGCAGGGAGGCCCCGGTGTGGACAATGCCCTTTCCTGCGATGTGCGCGAGTCCGGCACTACCTGCCGCATACTCACGGCCGTGCTAGCTGCGGGCAAGGGATTTTTTTACATTCACGGGGCTGCCCGAATGCACGAGCGACCCATCGGAGAGCTCGTCCAAGCCCTTGTCCGCCTCGGCGCCGACGTGCGCTTTGCACAAAAACCGGATTGCCCGCCCCTGCTTGTGCATGCCGCCGGCCTTGACGCGACACGTTGCGGAGGTCTTGTCCGGATGAGTATGGATATTTCTAGCCAGTATTTTTCCGGTCTTTTGCTGGCTGCGGCCTTGGCGTCCACCCCCCTGACCCTGGAAGTGGCTGGGAACAAGGCTGTTTCCTGGCCCTATGTGGGCCTGACCCTGCAATGTCTGGAAGATTTCGGCATTGCTTTTTGCGTGGAAACGCGGCCACACACTGAAGCCCCTTGGCGGAAACACGATGCGCAAAGCCGCCGATCCATCGCTTCGGCGCGGCCCGACTGCCTGCGCGTGACCGTATGGCCCGGAAGCTACCGTCCGGGAGACTATCTTGTGGAAGGGGATTGGTCCGGCGCGTCCTATTTGCTGGCCGCGGGCGCCTTGGGGCGCAGACCCGTGCGCGTTGGGGGGCTACGCGAAAATTCCCCGCAGGGGGACAGCTTTTTTTTGAAAATTTTGAAGGACATGGGGGCCTTGGTTGAAGTAGCTCCGGACGCTGTGACGGTTTTTCCCTCACCACTGCGCGCGGTGGAGCTTGACATGAACTCCTGCCCCGACCTTGTCCCCACGGTGGCGGTGCTGGCGGCCTTTGCCTGCGGGACGAGCCGCATCCACAATGTAGCCCATCTGCGCGTCAAGGAATCCGACCGCATTGCGGCCCCGGCCGCCGAACTGCGCAAGGCGGGTATAGTGGCGGAGGAAGAGCCGGACGGCCTTATCGTGCGCGGAGTGTATCCGGACAGACCGCATTTTGCGAAAAATGTCATGTTTTCAGCCCACAACGACCACCGCATCGCCATGTCCCTGGCACTGCTGGGCTTGTGCGGACGGGACGAAAGGCCGACGGACATGGCAGCGCGCCTGGACGATGCGGCAGTGGTGGCCAAGTCTTTTCCACAATTCTGGAATGTGTGGAAACGGATAGTCGAATACGCTGGGGCGGGTCTATGACCAGCGGCATTGTACTTGTGGGAGCGCGCGGTCGCATGGGGGCCATGCTCTGCGCCAAAGCCGCCGAAAAAGGGATATCCGTAACCGGCGTGGACATCCCCCTGGGCACAGAGACCCTCGCCCAGGCCTGTGTCGGCGTGGCACTTGCAATTCTCTGTGTGCCGGCCGCCTTCTTTGAGGAAACCGTGCGTGCGGTCTGCCCTCATCTGCCGCCGGAGGCCGTTCTCTGCGACATCACTTCCGTCAAGGAGCTGCCCATATTGCAGATGGAAAAACACTGGTCCGGTCCTGTTGTCGGAACACACCCACTTTTTGGCCCCGCGCAGGGCGACGACAAGCCCGTGGCCTTGGTTCCGGGCGGCAATGCCAGCCCCGAGCACGTGGCGCTGGTGCGGAATTTTTTTCTATCCCTCGGCTGCCGCGTCTTTGAAACCACGGCCGGTGAACACGACAAGGCCATGGCGCGTATACAGGGAATGAATTTCATCACTTCCTTGGCCTATTTCGCTCTACTGGCGGACAGGGAAGAAATATTGCCTTTTGTCACGCCTTCATTCCGCCGCCGCTTGGATGCGGCCAAAAAAATGCTTACTGAAGATGCTGGTCTCTTCGCCGAAATTTTTCACGCCAATCCCCACAGCCTTGAAGCCGTGCGGCAATACCGCCAGATGCTCAACCTGGCCGCAAGCGGAGATATTGAACTTTTGTGCGAAAGGGCTAAATGGTGGTGGCAAGACCAGCATTCCGCTCAATGAGCTTCACAGCGCGGGCAATCTGCCGCCCTAGGGAGGATTCCCGCGAGAGTTCCCGCTCCACGGAAGTGATGCCCCTGATGACGGTGGAATGGCGGCGGTTGAAGGGAGCGCCTATATCTTCCAGGGAAAGCTCTGTATGCTTGCGGGCCAAGTAATATATCGTGTTGCGTCCCAGCACGCAGTCCTGACGGCGCGAACGTGAGCTGAGCTGGCGCTTGGTGAGGCCGAAGCTTTCACAGACAAGGCGGATGATGGTCTGGATGTCCGTGCCGCATTCCGTTCCCGCGAACTGGGCCAGCACATCCATGGCCAGTTGCTGATTGATGCCGCAATTGAGCAGCCGCGCCTTGAAAATCAGATTATTGAGACAGGATTCCAACTGACGGACATCCCCGCGTAGGCGCGAGGCCAGCAACTCGCAGACTTCATCGGACAGGAGCACCTGAAACCGCTTTGCCTTACGCGTGAGTATGCGGCGTAGCATTCCCCCGGATGGGCGGTCCATGCGGGCGAGAATGCCGGAACAAAAATGCGAAATCAGGCTGCTGTCCACCTGTTGCAGCTCACGCGGGGAAAAAGAGGATGTGAAGACAACCCTGCCGCCCTTGTCCTGCAACTTCTTGAGAACCGTCAGAACCATTTCCTGCATTTTTTTCTTGCCTTGCAAAAAATGCACGTCTTCCAGCAGCAGCACGTCAAGGGCCGCAAGGCGCTCGCGGAAGCCTTCAACATCTCGCCGGTTAAGGGATACGACAAAACGGCGCGCAAAGTCTTCGGCCGTCATATAGTCTATGCGGATGACCTGCGCAGACTGGCTGATGGCCTTGCCCACGGCGTGGGCAAGGTGGGTTTTGCCAAGACCTGAGGCGGAATTTACAAAAAGCGTGTTCACGGTGCCGGAAGTGTCGCAGATGTCCTGGGCCGCGGCCGCGGCCACTCTGTTGCTGTGCCCCACTTCAAAATCCTCGAAGGAGTAGAGCCATGACTGCCGTGTACTGTCAAAACCAATTGGGCCGGGTGGGGGCAGGGGCAGATGGAGCTGGCGCGAGGATACCGAAAGGCTCGAGGAGGCACGGTCCTGTGAGGCTGGAGCCTGCGGGGATGCAAGCTCAATGCGTATTCCCACGGCCTGCGGCTCCAGACCGAGAACCGGGGCCACCGCCTCGCGCAAGGAAGTGATCATGCGTTCTTTCAGCCAGTCCGCCACAAAGGAATTCTGCGCAAAGACGTATAATTCCCGGTCTCGCACTTCAGCGCGTAAGGGAGCAATCCAAACTTTAAAAGTGCCTGGATCCAGCATTTTTTTGAGATTTTCTAAAATTTCTGACCATTTTTCTTGCATGGGTAGCATTTTATGTCAGGCTGGAAATCTCGGCAACGGATGCTGCTCTGCCCTGCGCGGGAGGATGGCTTTTTACTTTCCCCAAATGTTTTAGTATATAATATAGCTATATAACTAATAATTTTTATATCCATGAATAACTGTCCGCCTTTTGCGAGATTGAAAATCTTCTATATTTTAAATAAATTCCCATTTCTCAAAAATTCTTTTTAACAAAGAGACATCGTTTTTTTTCTGTTTTTATCACGAATACTCGATTTTTTTCATCCAGCCTCAAAGCTCCCGTTCTCCATGACCGCGGGATTGTCAAGGGGAAATTTTTTGCAAAAAAAAATTTTGAACCGATCAGAGCATTTTACCACTCAGAGCATTTTACCACGCTGTAACCACAAGTATCCCAAACTGAAGCCGGAGAGGCTTGTGGCTTGTGCCTGCGATGCTTGCAGCCTGGCTTCGCCTGCCGTAAAACAGGTATCTCAAACACAAACCGCTCTAATCGCAATTATGCTTCGGTCCGATAAACAGTAAAAATTAGGGGAGCAGGGGATAAAAAATCGGTGATCCGAAAACAACTGCGAGGCTTCAAGCAACACCTTGGTGGATTTATGGCCAAGCGCCCCTTGTGTATATATTTCTTCCCGGTTAGGATTATTTTTTTACCGTTCCGTTTTTACGGGAAACGATTATACGAAAAAATCCTGGCGCAACGGAGAATATTGTGGGTACAAACGGAAAAACAGGCGGGAATTTTCAGGACATGGCCATTCTGGCTTTCTGCCGCTTGGGTGTGGCCGGTCTTGCCTCGCGCGCACCGGGAACCTGGGGTAGCCTTGTCGCCTGCCTATTGGCCCCTCTTGTTTTTCTGCCGTTGCCGCTACCTTGGCGCGTCCTTGTCCTGACGCTGATTTTTGTGGCCGGTTCCTTGGCCGCCACGCGGGCGGAGCGCCTGCTCGGCTGTAAAGACCCTGGAGAGGTGGTGATTGACGAACTGCTGGGCGTGTGGCTCATCCTGCTGCCGTTTGAAGAACCGGGGCTGGCCCTGATGTCAACGGCCTTTTTGCTTTTTCGTTTCTTTGATATCCGCAAACCTTGGCCGGTGCGCGCCTCGGAAAACTGGCTGCCGGGCGGTTTCGGTATAATGCTGGACGACACGCTGGCCGCCCTGTGGGCACTTTTGTGCCTTGGCGGACTGCGTCTTGCGAATATGGTGTGAACGCGGGAATTACTTCATGCGGTAGGTAATACGCCCGCGTGAAAGGTCGTAGGGAGAAAGTTCCACCTTGACCCTGTCTCCGGGCAGAATGCGGATGTAAAACTTACGCATCTTTCCGGAAATGTGGGCCAGCACTTTGTGCCCGTTTTCCAGGTGAACGCGGAACATGGCGTTGGGCAACGCTTCCTGCACTAGACCGTCAACTTCTATAGCACCTTCCTTCGCCATAGGACCTCCTGTTAGCGGTTCGCTCGACAGCCGGGAAAAAGACTTTGTTTTTTTGCCAGAATCCTGTATAACAAACTCGTTTCGCAGAAATTTGGTCGGTTATCTGTTTTGCGAGAGTGGCGGAACTGGCAGACGCACCGGATTTAGGATCCGACGGTTTTTATGCCGTGGGGGTTCAATTCCCCCCTCTCGCACCATCTATCCATACATGAAACCACAGCCGCACCGGTTCAAAGACAAAATACACTCGTCTGCATGCGCGGATGCGCTGGAACAGGCGGCCTCTACTCCGGAGAGAAAGCAAGCCGGAAACCCAAATTGACGAAGCGGCGATCCGGCAAGTTGTTGCCGCGGTAGGCCAGGCGGCAGTACGCGGCGTTACTGTCCCAACTACCGCCACGTTTCGCCCGGAACGAGCCTGAAGGCGGACCGCCTGGATCAACGGGAGGACTGTTGTTGTAATACCTCTCGCCATACCAGTCCTGCACCCACTCCCAGACATTGCCGTGCATGTCGTACAATCCCCAGGCATTTGGTTCTTTTTGACCAACAGGACGAGAACGTTGCGCCGTCTCTCCAGAATTGTCGGCATACCACGCATAACGCCCAAGCTGCCCGGCATCGTCGCCAAAAAACCAGGGGCTCGTCGTACTAGATCTGGCGGCGTATTCCCACTCCGCCTCGGTCGGCAGCCGGTATTTGGTTGTCCATTCTTTCTGGTTCAGATGCGTAATGAACACCTGAACGTCATTCCAGGAAACCTGCTCCACAGGATTCAGTCGCCCTTTGAATTTGCTCGGATTGCTCCCCATCACCGCCGTCCACTGCGCTTGGGTCACTTCATACTTGCCCAGGTAAAACTGCTTGCTGATGTTCACTCGATGTTGTGGGATTTCATCATCACTCGCCTCTTCAAAATTTTTGTCTGCGCCCATGCTGAACGACCCGGAAGGGATCAGAGTAAACTCCATTCCGATGCTGTTGGTATAGGACTTCTCGGCGGCGCCGACGGAAGACAGACCGCTCACAATCGTAAAAACAGACAGGCAAAAAACGAAAAAGATACCTTTTTTTTTCAAGTCCATGGGAATCATTCTCCTTTTATATTATGTGAGGAGTGAATTCTTAGAGCAAGCGAAAAAGACAATACTTTACCTTTCATTCACATCCTCCCAAGACGAGAGCGGGATGCAGGCAATCCGCGCGACGCCAAAACGCCAAAAAGTACATGACTCCTTACGGAGCGTGTGTATTTGGCAGAGTTACGCGTGTGTCAAAATCTAGCAAAATCGTTGTTTTCAGCCTCGTTTTCCTCCTTCCTCAACGAGAAAAAGATGGAAGAGTTTGCCGTAAGACAACACCATAACACACCTCTACGAAAATTTTGTGGATTCCCATGTTGACGGTGCGTAACTTATAACCGTGACACATTTTTGTCAAGTATCGCGAGCGCATAATATGACCAATCTGGAACTTCAAAAAGGAGGTTCCCTTGCGGGCGGCCAGGATGTCGAGTATTGATTGGCGTAAGTGGTCAATGCCGGTCAGAGGCTGGCCCTTGGCGTATATGCCTTGAATGCTCCTTTTACGCTGTAGCGTCTTATGCCCAAGAAAGAAATAGCACGACAGACGGAATTTCCGCTTAAGCACGCCTTCACCTTCGTTGAATCAGGGACTGTTCACTCGCAGGCGATTACAATTTCTTTGTTCTGCACGGCATCCGGGCATGGAAGAATCCTACGCCGGCGGATGGACGCCCATTCCATAGTGTTGGTGACAGCATATTCATCATTGATGGCGAAGCCATGAATTTACGCTATAAAATGATCAAATGGCGGGACTGCATTTGAATATGGAAGCGCAAGAACTGGAAGCTATCTTCATGGTTCATGCCGACCCGGACAAGGCACGGCATCTCATGAAGTTTTTCAAAACCGGAATCGGACAATACGGATACGGCGACCAATTTTTGGGACTTCCCGTGCCGGTTACCCGTTCTCTTATCAAACCATTCAGGAAAAAACTTGACCTTTCCGCTTTCGACGAACTCCTTAATTCTCCTTGGCATGAGATACGTCTGGCATCGCTGTTTCTTATGGTGGAGGAGGCAAATGCGATGCTGAAGACGAAAAATCCATCCGGACTTCAGAGCCTCGTTGAACTCTATGACCGGCGGTTGGAGCGGGCGAACAACTGGGATTTGGTCGATCTTTCGGCGTACAACATTATGGGCGCATACTGGCGATGCGCGAAAACGTCGTCTGAGGAACGCCAGCGCTTTTTAAAAGCTTGGGCTGACAGCGGCAACCTGTGGCGAGAACGAGCGGCCATTGTGTCCACCAATGCTTTAATCCGCCTCGGAAACTTTGAGGAAACCTTCCGGCTGGCCGAGTATTTTATCGACAATCCGCAAGATCTCATACACAAGGCAATCGGCTGGATGCTTCGTGAGGTCGGCAAAAAGAACCTTGACGCCCTCCGTATTTTTCTCTCAAAGCACCATGAACGCCTGCCAAGGACGGCCTTGCGCTACGCCATTGAGCGCATGGCCGCTGAAGAACGAAAAAAGTGGATGATAAAATAATCTTTCATGCCGTCGCTCAGCGCGACCCGATTGTCCACAACATGTTTTTTCTTCGGTTTTCGCGCGCGTCCTACATCATGCTCAGGACCTTCAGCAGGGGTTCCTTTTTGTCGCTGAAGGCCCTGTGTGCAGTTCCTTCCGTCAATTTCCACATGGCTTCGGCCTAGTCGGCGATGCTTCCTGCCGTCTTTCATAACTGTGCCGCCGTTGTCGCGCAGCACTGCCACTGCTGAGTCGTCCGCGCGTCCGCGTCGTTGTAATGCACGTCAAGCATTATCTGCTCAAGGCGGGGAAACGCCACTCAGCCGCCGGTGACCGGAGATGCCAGAAAGACATTTCGCTGTTAGAACGGGCCAGACGGCACAGGGCCTCGTTGCAGGAGCGGACCGTCGTCTTCCGGATCAGCCCGCGACGGATTCTGGCAGGCAGGGAGACACCGCCCCAAGCCCCATGATATTTACCAGCATGACCAATCGATTCCGACGTCCATCCGTCTGTTCGGGGCGGTCATTTAGTTCCGCCAGACTCCTGGGCATAAAGCTGTCGTCGGCCATTTCTTCAATCACCGGTTTGTAAATATTTTCCCTGAACGTGACAGTACTCCATGCTAATTTGCAAAGTCAGGCCTATTTTCAGCGGCAGGAGGTCGCACTTGCTTTGACAATTAGTCGTACAACGATCGTTCACAACATCTGTCAAATCAGAACTCGTAGCAGAACGTGCCGAACACGCCGTGGGATGCGCTATGTTCCGAAGCGGTAATGTTATAGTTTATGCCGAAGGAGACGTCCTTGTTGCCGAAATCAAGACCCAGGCCACTCATGTGAAAACATGGTCCATGGCGCGGTTTTCCAGCTCCGCCTTTGTTCCGGCGCCAGTGAAGCGCGTTCGACTTTTGCCCTCAATGTCCCCGGTGGCGGGAATCACGGCGAGGTCAAGGATGGGCTTTAAGAACCAGTCTTTGTCTGTTGCGATGTTTTTGGAGAAGGCAAATCCGATGGGGAAGGTCCAGATGTTCTGGTTGATTTGGTCGCCTTCCAGCACCGTACCACCGCTCTTCACGTCATAGGAGTCCGTCGCCAGATTCATGAAACGGATGCCTACGTGCGGAACGATGTCCAGAGCGGACGTTTCGATCCTATACTCGAGGCGCAGACCAGCGCTGACGGCGTGGCTGATGATGTCGCTCTTCAGGTTTTGCATCCTCAAGCCCGAGGGCTCTTCCTGCTTCACGTCGTTGAATAAACTCGTGTAATTAATGTCCGCCGTCAGACCGAAGTCCCTGTCGGCCCAGCCGACATAGGAGCCGAGGCCCCAAAAGTTGAACTTGTTGGTGGTATCCGCAAGGTCGCCGCCACTGGCGGTGTAACCGCCGCCGGTGTTGAAGGTAATGCCGGCGCGGATGGCGTTTTCAAGGGTGTAATCCGCGCCCAAGGCAATGCCGCCCAGACCGCCGTTCCACTCTATGTCATAGTTGCCGGCCTTCATGCCCCAGGCGTTATGACTGTCGTCGGCCGCGTATTCCACCGTGCCGTCAGAGCGCACGGACTGGATTCTGGACCGCGTGGAGGCAATGGTGGTACGCTGGGTTATGGCGTTGCCAGCCGCATTGACGGCCGCCATGGTCATTTGCGGCGGCACAGCGCCGAGTTCCGCGAAGCGGGCGGCGCTTTCCACGGTTTTTGCGGCCAAAGCCGGATCATTGCCGATGAAGAGATCGTTCACGGCGCGGGAAAGGAAGCGCCGGCCCATATCCGTGGCGTTGGGGTCTTCCCGCTGGTCAATGTACAACTTGTCCAGAACGCGCACTAGTTCGCTCTGTCCAACCCAGGCATCCAGTTGCCAGCGGAATTGAGTAGGGTGGATTTGTTGGCGGTCAGGGGGAAGCCCCCCCCCCACACACACACATTCACGGAATCGGCGGTCAGAATACCGCCCTTAACGCTGATATTGTTCACACTGTGGGTTGCGCTGATCTCACCCGCCTCCAGTTCGCTTTACCGGCGATGTTCAGAGAACTGTCACTATCCAACTTCAGCGTGCTGTTATTATCCACCGTAACTGTGCCGGTTTCTTTCACATTCAGCCTGGCGGCAATCAACGTCAGCGCGGCCTCGGTGCCTATCTTAAGAGCACCGTTGTTAATAACCAAATCGGCGGCTTCCAGCGTCCAGTCGCCTGCATACACATCCGCTACCGCCGCCGCACCGTCGATCGTTATATTTGCCCCGATGGTTCCGTTGCTTGTGGCGGAGGTGCCGAACTGCAATGTGCCGCCGCTAACCGTCACATCCTTTGATGGTTATCTTGCCGGAGTTGGTCAGAGAGCCAGTCATTGTGGCATACTTACCTAGCTCAACATAACCCGTGCTATCTGCGTCGACGTTCCAATTCGTCGACCACTCGCTAAGATTCCAGTTCTCAGCAAGTGCGATCCCG
Source organism: Desulfovibrio sp. (assembly GCA_031290615.1). Taxonomy (GTDB): domain Bacteria; phylum Desulfobacterota; class Desulfovibrionia; order Desulfovibrionales; family Desulfovibrionaceae; genus Desulfovibrio. Next base: position 10,462 of record JAITNF010000075.1, read on the forward strand.
GCTCCGCAGAGCGTCAGCATGCCCGCAACGGCCAATGTCCCGAAGATGTTGAGCAAGGCGGCACTTGCCGAGCACGGCTTTGTACCTGTTGATCAGATTGCAAACTGTGTTTTTTGTCAGCATAAATATCTTCCTTCATAGCGCGCATGAACGCGCGCAATATCTTGTAGATGGAGAGAAGGACAAAAATCGTACCAAAACAGGATACCACAACATTATCACGCGAAAGCCCCTTGAAAAAAATTTGACGGCCAGCATAATCCAAGTTATGTCCATTCCAAATTACGAATACCATTTATTGCAAAATTGAGGACATGTTAAGCGCGCTTGCCGCAATTTTTAAATTTTATTTTGGATGCATTTTACGGCGGTATTGCGGGAAAACTCGAATTCTGGCTAGATTGACTACACCGTGAAAAACTTCATACGTCTCACGGCGCGCGCCGGAAGAATCGCTCTTGACGCGCGCGTCATCCGCGCGGGAGCAGACATTCAGTGCGTTCTCACGGGGGGGGGGGGGCACATCGGCGCAGTGGCGCTTGCCCAGCCGTCCCCCGCAGGCGTGCAAAGCCTCATTCTCTCCCTGCCGGGACACAGGGAAGATGAGCTGGCCCTGCGCATGGCGCTCGTCATGGCCAAAACCCTGAACCACGCCATTTGCGTGAGCGCGGGAATACATTTTGATAACATCACACGGGAGGAGATTGCCGCCGTGCTGCGTTTAACGGATGAGCTGACCGAGCGCTGTCTGAAATCCATTTCACGGCGCAAAGGCTGACAAGTAAAGAAAAACTGAGACCAGCAAAACTGTATTCGCTCACCTCCGTCATGGCGGCGACAAGGCCCAGCGTTCCACCGCCAAACATAGCAAAAACCGCCGCAAACGGCCGCAATCGCGCCTTCCCGTACAGAACCATGCCAACAAAAACCGGCGGTACCACGCCGCAGACATAAATATCGTTGGCCATCAGCAACAGAGACAGTATCCCCTTGCCCGACAATGCCAGAAAAAAGGCTGGCAACCCAAGGAGAAGCATGGACAGACGGCACGACCTGACGCCAGGCCGCCGCAGAATATCGTTGCTCAAAATACTTGCCGCCGTCATCAGGCAGGAGTCAGCGGAGGAGAAAACGGCGCTACAAAGTCCCAAAAGAACCAGCGCGGACGCCCATGGCGGCATGCAAAACGGCAGGGCCGCGCTCAAAACCAGTTCTGGCGGCGTGCCGGCAGGCACAAAAGAGCGACATGCGATGCCTAGGGCCACAATGAGGCCCGCTGTGACAGCCAGACCGGCGGCGGCCAAAAAGATGCCCCGCCTCGCCGTTCGCGCGTCGCGGGCGCTCAACAGGCGGCCGAAAAGCATGGGACAGACCACATAGCCCCCGCCCAGGACGCAGAGCCAGTACCGCAGACGGGAAGGGGGAAAATCCGCGTTGATGGCCTCAAAACTGACGGCCGCTAGAGATTCTCCACCGCCTGCCGCCACGCAGAAAGACAGCGCCGCAAGAAGAGCCAGAAGCAGAATGGCGTACTGCCAGACGTCACTCCGCATAACGGCCGCCTGACCGCCGATGCCAGTGCAGACGAGAAGCCCAGCCGCGCCTGCCGCCACTGACCAAAATTCGGAAAGTCCCACCAGGGAAACAATGACTGACCCGAGAGCGCTGAACTGCGCGGCCAGAATAGCCAGCCACGCCGTCACAATGATGATGGAAGCGACGGGGCGGCTGGCCGGGCCGAGGTAGGCCTCAAGCATTTCTGGCATGGTGATGGCCCCGCTTTCACGCACCTTGCTGGCCAGAAAAAGTCCAAGAATCATGAGTCCGGCCACGCCGGAACCCAGCCACCAGAAAGCTGGCGTCCCCACCTGCCAGGCAAGCCCAGCCATACCCAAGGTGGCGGTGCCGCCCACACAAGAAGCCACTATGGAGAGAGCGGTCACCAGCGCGGAACTCTTCCGCCCGCAGACATAGTAGGCCGCGATATCCGTATCCGTGAGCCGGTGCGCTTCCCACAGACTGAGCAGCAAAAAGGCGGACAGACAGACAAGCGGCGGTAGCAGCCCCGTCACAGTTTGTGCACTCTGCCGTTCACGGCGCCTTCTATGGCCGTGCACAGCCGCGCCACATCTTCCGCGGGGCTTATGTAAGGGGGCATAAGGTAAATCAGACGGTTGAAAGGCCGTATCCAGACGCCCTTGTTCACAAAAAAATTCTGCAAGGCCGCTGTATTGACAGGTTCCCGCATTTCCACGACGCCGATGGCGCCGAGCACGCGGACATCGGCCACATCCGGCAGTCCGCGGCAGGGTTCAAGCCCTTCGGCAAGCGCATCCCGCACGGTCGCCACCTGCGCCTCCCAATGATTTTCCTCAAGGAGCTCAAGACTTGCCAGTGCAACGGCGCAGGCCAAGGGATTTCCCATAAAAGTGGGGCCGTGCATGAAAACGCGTCCACCTCCGCAAATGCCCGCAGCAACTTCCCCGGTGCAGACTGTGGCGGCCAGGGTGAGCACGCCCCCGGTCAACGCTTTGCCGCAGCACAAAATATCCGGACTCACTCCCGCCCATTGCGCGGCGAAAAATTTGCCTGTTCTGCCGAAACCCGTGGCAATTTCATCAAAAATGAGCAGTACGCCGGCTTCCCTGCACAATTGGGCAAGACCGCGCAGATAACCGGGATGGTAAAACCACATCCCGACCGCGCCCTGCACGACGGGTTCCAAAACAACGGCGGCAAGCTCTTCCCCGCGTGTTTCAAAGATATGCCGTACGTCATCCAGGCAGGCCGGATCAAAGGGCTCGTCAAAACGGCAGGCAGGCCGTTCCGTGAAAATCTGTCGCGGCAGTGCCTCGGCAAAAAGACTGTGCATGCCCGTGACGGGATCGCAGATGGACATGACCCCCAGCGTGTCTCCGTGATACCCGCCGCGCGGGGCCAAAAAACGTCCGCGCCACGTCTGCCCCCTGCCCAGCTGGCATTGCAAGGCCATTTTCATGGCGACTTCCATAGCCACAGAACCCGAATCGGCGAAAAAGACGCGGCTCAATCCGCGAGGCATGCGCGCAATAAGGGCCTCGGCCAGTTTCACGGCCGGGGCGTGGGTGAGTCCGCCAAACATCACATGCGGCATACGTCCGGCCTGACGCCGCAGGGCGTCCAGCAGACGGGGATGATTGTACCCGTGCACTGCCGCCCACCAGGAGGACATGCCATCCACAAGTTCCCGCCCGTCTTCAAGCGTGATACGGTTTCCACAGCTGCGGGCCGCGACATGCAGAACCGGAGGATCAAGCGCGGAAGCATAGGGATGCCAGACCACAGCGTGGTCGCGCAGCGTCAAGTCAGTATCCTGCTTTTTCGGAAGAGCCGCGCGTATCGTTTCCGCCAACGGCGCAAGCAGGGTGGCCAAGATGCTCCAGCCGGCAATGTCCAGTTTCGCCTGACGGGGCAGGCCAACAACAGGAACACGCCGGCCCATGCGGGCTAGCCGCTCGCGGGCGACACTCAGATTATCGTCCGATATCTGTATTGCACTGGCGGAATTTCTGGAGAAAGGCGCATCCGCCATCACAATTCCGGCCAGATTCAGACCTTTTTCCGTCATGGCCGAGAGAGCACAAAAAAGCTGGCTGAGCGCGCCGAGGCAGTTGGCGCAGACAATCACCACAGGTATGCCCAGCCCGGCGGCGACATCCCGCATGTCTTCTGTCCCGTTGAACGGCGCGCAAATGCCTCCGGCGCTTTCCAGCAGCAAAATTTCAGCCGCCGCCGCCCGCCAGTGCTGGCGTATGTCCCCGCATAACGCGGTGGCTTGCAGGCATATTCCTTCAGCCGCCGCCGCCAGACGCGGCGAGGCTGGCAGGGCGAAACAACGCAGAACAGTGGCCGGGGCGACCGCAGGAACAGGTGGGATATCCGCCGTAGCGGCCGTGTAGACGGCGACGTCGGAGGCGGTTAGAACGCTGGCGGAGTTAACGCCTGTCTGTACGGGCTTGACGGCCTGCGCGGCAACGCCAGCTATCCTCAGGGCGCGCAACAGCGCGGCGACAACCACAGTCTTGCCCACATCCGTGCCTGTGCCGCTGACAAAAACCGCCCGCAACGGCCGGGACTCAGAAAGATTCACTAACGACTGGCTCCAGCCCCAGCGAGGCGAGCAGTACGAGATCGTTTTCCACGCTGTAGCCCGAAGTTGTCAGGTAATTGCCGGTCATGAGGGCATTGGCCCCGGCGGCGAACATTTCCCGCTGGCGTTCGCCGAGCACAAGCGGACGGCCGCCGCATATCCGCAAAGTGGCCTCAGGTAGGATGTGGCGAAAAACGGCGATGATGCGCAGGGCTTCTTCAGCGCTCAGCGGCGGCTGCGAAGCCAGTGGCGTGTTCGGATGGGGATTCAAGAAATTCAGCGGGATATAGCGTACATCAAGTTCCCTGAGACTGAAGGCAAATTCGATACGCTGTTCCCAGCTTTCACCAAGGCCGAAAAGCCCGCCACTACAGGCCTGCATGCCGGCTCGCATGGTCCGTAAAATCGTGTCTCGCCGTTGCCGCCAGGTCTGTGTAGTGCAAATGCGTGGATAGTGTGATTCGGAGGTCTCCAGATTGTGGTGGTAGCGGCGTATGCCGATGGCGGCAAGTTCCGCCAGTTGCACCTCCTCCAGTCTGCCCAGAGACATGCAGATGCGCGGCAGAATCTCTGCCGGCAGCGTGCGCGCAACCTTGCACAATCTGTCAAATTCCTTGCCACTCAGCAGCTCGCCGCTCGCCACAAGGCCGATTTTGGCCACGGGCAATCTGGAAAGGGCAAGAATGCGTTCACGCAGAGTATCCGAAGGCAAAAGCTCAAAAACATCGACATTGGCCTTATTGTGACGGCTTTGCGAACAAAAACTGCAATCCATTGCGCAGTTGCCGCCGCGGGCGTTAATTATGGCGCACAACTGCACCTTGCCGCCAAAAACAGATTCCCGCAGACGCCCCGCATCCGCCAGCAAACGCGGCAAAGGCAAGGATACGAGCTTAAACGCTTCTTTTTTCGTAACACGCGATTTCGGCATTCTCCGTCATCCTGAATTTATATGAAGCAGTATCGGCATATGGAACAGTTCGGCCACAAAAACCGGCAGTCAGCGGCGGCTGAAGAAATCGTACCTTGAGGCGGATCCGAGAAATTTTTCGTCCATATACCGCCACCGCACGGCATCGGTATGGCCTTTCGCGATATTCACGCGTTCTGAAGGCGCGGCTCCCACGATAAAACTCTCCCCGGCGCGCCGCTCGAACTCCTTAACAAAATCCCCATAACCCATCGGCGGGGAGGAAAGCGAAACAATGCTTTCCGGCAGGCGTTCGCGGTATTCCAGAATAATTTTATCCGTATAAAAATTGGCCCGCGCCGCAAATCCGCGCGCTATCCAGCGAACGGGCGCGCCGGCAGCCCCCGGGGCAAGCGTGCCGAAAGGATCACGAGCGCTGTCTACAATATAGGTGCAGGCCTGAAATTCCTGATTTCCGACAACTTCCACTCCCTCATTTACACTGAACGGGCGACGCATGATGCCGTCCCAGTACCAGCCGGTCGGCGCCTCGGCGTGCGCGGCAATGACCATGATGTCCCCGCCGCCGTATACAGCAAGCCACACGCACACCTGAGCGCCTGTCAGCATTTCGCCGGAAACAAGCTGGGCAAAGCCCTTTCCCGACGCGCGCAGGGGAAGCCCGGCGGCCTGAAGGGAAATGGCTGGCCTGGCCGTGGAAACATAGGCGCCGCCGCTCATGCCGCGCTGCTGGACGGCGGAACAGCCGAGGAACACCGCGAAAAGAGACATCATACAAATGGCACTCGGAGTTTTCATGGGAACAGCTCCTGTAACATCGTGGAAAAATAGCCTAAACAACGGCCTCATTTTCCATAAATACCCAGTGTAGCAGACGCTTGTGCACACGCAAACGGTACTCCGCCTGACGGCGCAACAGGAAGGCGGAGCTGGCAAAAATTTCGTCATCCACTGTAATGACATCCAGAGGCGAAGCGCTCAGGAGCACGCGCGCGTTATCAGTGGCCAAAGTCATGAGTTTTGCGTCCAGATGCCATATCTTCGCTTCATCTTCGTCCAGTTCGCCGTTGCAGCCGGCAAAAATATAGTCAACGCCGCGAACTGCTTCTTCCGGGCTTTCCACGAAGGTCACCGGCGTTTGTAAACGCTTTGCGGCCTCCCGCAAAGGCGCGTCATCTACATAAGGCGGCACTGAAACGCGCAGGGCGAAGGGAAAGAAGGCCGTGGCCTCGACCAGCGACTGCAGGGTGCCGTTGCGGCAGCCTATCCAGACGGCGGTGACATTGCGCAAGTCCTTTGAATTCCACAGCATACAGGATATGTCCGCAAGGACGTGAGCCGGGTTAGCGTCTGGACTGCCGGCATTGATGACGGGAAAATTTACATTGGCGCTTTCGGAAATCCAAGGTTTCACGGCCAGACCGTAAGAATACAGGCAGTCCACAAAGTAATCGAAAACAGGCAAAATCTGGCGCTTGTAGCGGCACAATTCTTCCAGCACGCGGGCACTGGGAACCTCATACACCACATACCCGGACATCTGGCGCACGGCCGCCGTCACACAGAGGCGTTCCGGCAGAGACGGGGGGTAAAAAACCAAGGCCGCCGTCCTGTTCAGCATAAAATCCGTGCGCTCTCCAGTGTCGCGTATACTCATGGCCTGCCGCGTCAAAAGCTGGCATGCCTCTTCGCCCAATTCCCTGATTGTCAATACATGTCTCGGCATAAACTTTCCCTTTATGTTTCCCCCACTATATCAGGGCCGGCTGAAGCTGTCCAGAAAGGGACGAATGCTATCAAGCCAGACAGTGTATGCTGTGGGGAGCAGATGCACACCGTCCCGGTCAAAGTCCGCGGCCAGCCTTCCGCCAGCATCGGCAAGACGGGGGTAGAGCCGGATATAGGGCAGATTTTCTTCTATCGCGGCCTTTTCAAGCCGCGCGTTGATCTCCCTGATACCCTCGTTTATCCGTCCGTCGGCGTCAAAGGGAAACGCCGTCGGCAAAAGGGAACAGACATACAGTCGCAATTGCGGCAGAGCTTTCCGCAATCGGCGCCATGCGGTCTGATGATTACGCGCAATGAGCTGTGCAATCTTCTCCCTGTCCGGCGGGCTTTCCCCCGTCCAATCTTCCATGCCCAGATAATCGTTGATGCCGATCTGCAGAAAAACAACGTCGGGATTTTCGGCGATCACAGCAGAAAGTCTTTGCAGAACGCCATCTGTTGTGTCGCCATCAATACCGAAGTTGCGGACATCGTATGCCGGAAGCGCCCTGGCCCAGTCAAAACGCCAAGTCAGGCTGTCGCCCAGAAAAAGAATGCGTATGGCGCCGCCCCCCTGCTTTTTGCCGTCGGGCAGGTTCCCGGAAAATGGCGCCGCAACGCCGAGCAGGCCGAGGCCCCCGACGATAGACATAAGACTCAGCAGGAATGCCACAACCCTCCGGCGTAAGACTCTCCCGGAAATCATTCTCGCTATTCCTCCTGATTTTCGCGCTCCCCGTTGACGCGCAACACGAGTTCGTCAAGATTTTCCACGGCCGTCAGCCGGAAGTGCCCCTCCATGGGGGTCACGCGGCCCAGCACCGGATACGTTTCGCCGTTGCCGGCGTCATACACGACAAAAGGAACAATCCATTCCTCCCCCTGAGGACGCGGTCTGCCGATCTCACGAATTTCCTTGCGGCCCGTGGACGCATCGGCGAAAATCGGCGCAAGAAGCCCGCCGGCCGCCGGGCCCGCAGGCGGACGGCCAGCAAAAGCGCCGGATGAAATGCCGTTCAGTACAAAAGCCTTGGCTTCATTGATGAGTATCTTGCGCACTCGCTCCCCCGCGGCGTCCTGTGTCGCGGCGCGGGAGAAGACCAGAGCCAGCAGGGGCGGCACATTACCCGTTGCCTGCATGGCTTCAGGGTCGCGCAGAAAAGTATTGAGGGCCGTATTCAAAATGGCACCAGTGTCCACCAGTTTTTCAAAGGCAACCGTGTCTGCAGCGTCTATGGCCTTGCCGATCTCTACGGGGCAACGCGCGGCGAGATCGGCATCCCCGGGACAAACGGACGCGACGGCAAATGTCGGCGCAAGCAGCAGCAGACAAAAACCTGTACAGAGTTTGCGGCGGAATTTGCAAAAAACAACACGGAAAAAGGATTTCACCGGAAATTCTCTTATAGTCTGAAATCTTTCTCTTCCGGGGGAAAATCAGGACACAATCCACCCGGCAGAGTCCCCTTGAGGGACAGCGGCAGACCACAACTGACGAATATAACTGTCTGACAGAAGCTGGCCAGGATCTGATTGGCAAGACCCAGCGTATCCTGAAAACGGCGGGCGATAGGATTGGCTGGCACAACGCCGAGGCCAACTTCCGCGCTGACCAGAGCGGCGGGAAAGTTGAGCGCGGCTAGATATTCCGCGAACCGGATCACCCTGGAAAGAGCGTCCTCCCGCGTTAGTCCAGCATACAGCATATTGGCGATCCACATGCTTGCACAGTCAAAGAGCAGCACGCACAGCTCGCGAGAAAAAAAATACGACTCCAGTGCCTTTTGCGGATCAAGGCCTTCCTCAAGACAGTTCCAGCCTGGACCGCGTTCAGCCTTGTGCCTGTCCACGCGCGCGACCATTTCCGCATCCTCCGGCACACAACTTGCCAAAAACAAACGGTTATCAGTCTGTCCCCCGGCCCAACGGAGGGCGAGAGCGCTTTTACCACTGCGTATGCCACCTGTAAAGAGCAGCACAGGAGCGTTCATTGCGACTGCCTGCCCATGCCAATGGCCGACGCGGACGGAGGGGTTGCCGCCGTGGACTGCATATCGCCCATTCGGGAACAACGCCGCGCCAGGTCCCGCAATACACCTGCCGCGCTACGCACTGAAGCCAGTGACTGCGAGGTGTCGGCGTCGTTCAGGCGGCGCCCAACCCATTGAGCAAGGAAGAGCAGAGAATCGTCATCCGGCGACTGACCGCCACCCTTGCGGATGTCCGCCGCTAGGGTACGTTGCTCCTCCTCCTTTTCGTTCAGAGCGCGGCGGCAGCGCGCGCTCTGATTGTCCATGCGCTTACGCGCTTCGTCAATACGGGAGCTTGCGGCGTCATTTTCCCGCAATTGGTCAATATCAAAAACAGCCTGCATCATCTCGCCATTGACACTGACCACGCTTTGCGACGCCTCATCCAGTTTTTTGAGCCGCCCGCCAATATCCGGCACAGCTGCCACTCCCTCCAGGTCTCCTGATAGGACGACACTGCGTACGGCAACAGACAAGAGAAGCTGGCACATCTGCTCGGAATTGAAGAATTTTTGCGTACCGCGCTGTACCAGGATTTCCAGAAAACGATCCACATACAGACCATACAGCCCCTGAATCATGGAGGGAGAAAAGACATAACGCAGTATTTCGGCCCTGTTGCCATGATTCCCGCCGCTGTTGGCAAGCCCCGTCATTTTTGTACCATAGTGCTGGTTTATTTCCTGCACGTCGAGGGAAAGAGAGCCTGCGCCACGCCCAGGCCTGTAATTGGCGACAATATAGTCGGCCAGATCTTCAATAAAGTCAGGGCGCACGGTTGTGTCTGCCGTAACCTTTGGGACTGCAGCCTGTTGCGGCTGAACGGACGCCGCTGGATCGGGGGAAATGACCTGTTCCGGCGACACGGGAGTCACGCCGCGCAGGACATCGCTCAAAACAGCCAACGGCGTACCCTGTGTCACACCGTCAAAGACTGTCGCCGCCTGTTCGCGTAAGGCTACGCGTGTTTCCCCGTCGCGGGTGAGCCAGAATGCCGCACCTCCGACCAGCAGCAGGGCGACAACTACCACCAAAATAAATTTCCCGACGCTGGACCTTTTGGGCACAGGGCGGGGGAGCCTGTCAGGCAAGAAGGATGACGACGCTGGGGACGCTTTCAAAATTCGGGAGGAAGTTTCGTGTTTCATACTTGTCAGATTCATGCCTAATCTCCTCATGTCATAATTCCAAATAAAAATCGTGGCCCACAATTTTTATCGGAAATCCCTTTATGGTTTGAAACTTCCCCTGAAAATCTTGCTCGTAATTCTTCCCTCGGGGAGGGACAATCCACATGGCTTCTGTCCGCCGGGAGTGGAGTCATTCGATGGATGGAGAGAACTGTGGATGAAACACCGGAATCATAATTCAGATTTTTTGTGCCGCCCCGCGGCGGCACAAAAAACGGGCAACACAAAAAGCGGATACTGCCGCTGGGATTTCCGCAACGACGTCCAAGCGTAGCCCTAGAACATGAAACGAAGACCCAGCAGGAATTCGTTGTTGTAGGGATCGTTGGAAACTTTAGCTTTACTCCCTTTTATAGAGGTGCTGACCTCGTTGTAGCCGAGGCCCACAAAACGGTAGGCAAGATCCAAGGCAAAACTGTCGTTAAAGTTGAAAGCTACACCCGCGCCCGCGTTCCAGGCGAAATTAGTAAAGTGATCGTCCATGGAATATCTTGTGGAATCGTAATCGGTGTAATCGTAACCGGTGTAATTGAAGGCCATGCCCAGCCCCACGCCGATATATGGGGTGAAGGTGGTATTGTTGTGGAAATCCCAGAAGAAATTGGCAAAGATCGTAGAATTGTTCCATGTGCCCTTGATGTCTGTCACATTTTTTCCGTTACTGCTCCAGCTTTTCTCGCTGTTACCGCGCAGGACGAATTCGATTTCAGCGCGAACGGGAATCATTTGCTGCGGCCAGAAGTCATAACCGGCAGCCAGACCGCCTCCCAGAGTAAACTGGCCGTATTGGTCCAGACCCGTACCCTGCAAATACGAAGAACGACTCATTTCCCCCGTGTTTTGAAAGGACATCAGGAATTTTGGGGCAAGATACATCCCCGTGCCTTCCGCCGCCGCCATATCGGGCAGCAGCAAGGCGAAAGCAAGCACAAAAACGGCAATACCACGTTTCATGACACAAACCTCCTCAAATGTATTTCCCTTCCGTAAAAAAGCAATTCCAAAATCAATCCGGTAATGGCCAATAAGCCGGAAACGCAAGAATTTTTATCTTCGCCACTTTTTCAAAAATTGTCAAAATATTTTTTTGTTGGGATCAGTACTCATTAATTGAAATAAAAAATGACACAAGCAGCCAAACATATTGCTGTAAAGTTATAGAAATTCCTGCGGAGAAGCGATTCAAAAATTATTGCATGGCGTCTGTTTCCGACGACACGTCCGAACATCATACCAGATTTTTCTGGGAATATAGCAATCCGCAAGGCCAGAGACATTCAGAAGGTTATGTTGCTTAAAGCTGGGAGGATTTGGTGGAGATATAGATGGTAAAGCCGCCCCGCTGATGCCGGAATTGCCTGAAGACGAACCTGACAATTCTTCCACGTCAGATTCGTACAAAAAATCGTCCAAGCGTTCAAGCCGGTTCGACGATTTTTTTATCTTTACCAGTCACCTTTGCCCGTCGGGCGTTCGGGGAAATGAAGATCACCCGCCGCGTCGCGCAATTGCGCGGCTGTGACGGCACGAATGAAAAAATTCTCTTCAAGCCATTGCAGAAAAGAATAAATTTTTTTGAAAAGCGCTCTGGAAGCAGACTTGTCCGGCACATTGGGCGATGCGCCGGGCAGCATTTCCGAGGAGTGCCAGAACAGATGCAGCACCCTGCCACCGCGGAACAGGTGCAGGCGAGTTGCAAAACGCATCATCCGCGCACTGTGCCAGACAGGGTTGGCGCTGACAGCGCTCCAGAAGTGAAAGGAATCCAGCGGCGCCGAGCTGTGGACACACTTATGCCACAGACGCGCGACAGTCGGAGCAAGCGCGACCTGCGTAACTGGCGATTCCAGAAGCCGGATGTCCTGTCGGCTGTCAAGGCCGCCGTACCAGTAAGGGTCTGCCGGCGCAAGAAAGTGATCCGCCCCGTCTCTGAACGCGCGCAGGGGGCAGACAGAACTGTCCAGTGTGATGCCCGCTTCTTGCAGCAAGGGGCGCAATTCTGATTTCATATCCCATCGTCCCATTCGAAAACTCGTCAGGGGCATGCTCTGGAATTGCCGGCCCGCTGTCAGAAGGGACTTCAAGCATTGGCGTAGCAGGTCGCGGTCCATCCGGTGCGTACGATCCGGCTGCCCTGTTTCCACCGTGTTCTCGCGCAGGGGAGGGGTACTCCAGTGGTGCAAGTGCGCCGCTATTTCCGCGCCGCACTTGTCACGCATAAAGGCCAGCACACGCCGGGCTTCGGGGTTGTCAAAAACCGTGTAGGCGCAAAAAAGCGTGAGCGGAAAGCCCAGTTCCCGCGTAAGAGGAGCCAGACGCGGCAGCAAGGCCACATTGTGCACACCGCCGGCCGCAGAATAGCGTCCGGAAAAAAGCCCTTCCTCCTCCACGTCCAGACTCACAATGACATACAGAGGAAATTTGCGGGGAGAAGGGGCGTTTGCATCTTTTTTCATGCTGGCTTCCGCCTGTTTTCCCACAAACGCGTGAAAAGCACTTCGTGCTCCGCCGCCATGCGGCTGAAGGAAAAATCCCGTTCCACTCGCTCCCTGCCTGCGCGGCCCATATCGTCGCAACGGCGTGGTTCACAGAGCAGGGACAGACAGTTGTCGGCGAGCACGCGGGCATCTCCGACCGGGGAAAACAGGCCGTTGTCCTCCACAAGTGCCGGAATGCCCCCAACAGCGGTGGCACAGACCGGTAGGCCGCAGGCCATGGCCTCCAACAGCACGTTGGGCTGACCTTCACGGACGGAGGCGAGGGCAAACAACCGGGCTTCGCCGTAATGGGGGAACACGTCGTCCGTGCCGGGGAAAAAGTCGATGTTGCTTCCGGCGGCATGATTTGCGGCCCAAGCACGCAGGGTGGATCTTTCCGGCCCATCGCCCACAATGCGTAGGCGAGCACGCGGCATGCTCTGTAAAATGTGTTCGAACGCCCGGAAGAGCGTCAGGTGATCCTTGTCGCGGGCCAGACGTGCCACACACAGAATCAACGGCGGGCGTGCCGAGGGATGAGGTTCCGCAGGGGCAAAGCGGTGCGAGTCAATGCCGTTGAAGATGCAGGTCAGATGCCCAGCAGGCGCGCCGAGAGACAGGAGTGTCTCGCGCAGTGCTCGGGAATTGCAGATTATATGGTCCGTCAGGCGCCAAAGCAGGCGCTCGTGCTGGCGGCGCGGCCCGCCGCCGCCCCTGCATGTGCCCACGATAACTGGCGTTCCGGCCGGCCGGCCCCATATCCGGCCCCAGATGTTGGGCAAAGCCGTGCAGGTGACAAGGATGTCCGGCCTGTGTATTTTTAGCGCCCTGTGAAGGCGTAGAAAGAACAGGGTGGGCACGTCACGGCCCGTGCCCAGGTGGTTGAGTGATATTCCGGCCTCAAGAGCAACATCGTCCATGTCTGTCCTGCCGGCGAGCGTCAGCATAGCCGGGACAAAACGCGACCTGTCCAGGCGGCGCGCAAGCTCCAGCGTCTGGCGTTGTGTGCCCCCGAAACAGAGGTCTTCCATAAGAAAAAGAATGTTTAGCGGCTGCGTCATTTGCTATACCGTCATCAAACCCGAAATCCTTTACTCTCAGCGTCCGGAGGTTTCAGATGCCGTATTGGTTGAATGTTATTGCAGAGCTTTCTGCGCCGGAAAACCGCGCAATGTGTTGATTCCATGCCCGGATCCGGATATGTATCTTGTCTCGCATAATTGAACCAAAATACAATACACTCCGTAAAAATTCAAGTCACGGCGGCATGACATATCAGCGCGTTGAAAATGCTTTACGGATCCCAGGATCGGGCGGTTAGAAGATCTGTTATGTCTCTTCAAACGGCGGCGGCGGCCGCCAGGCCCACAACAGGGTTAGGAGCGGGGACAGTCCGGCGATTTCTGCCACTTCACGAGGCGCAACAAGGACCGCGCTCTGCCACAGGATAAAGGAGGATGCCGCTGCAGCTAAAAGCAGTCCCCATTGGCCGGTGGACATGGGTTTGACGGTCCACTGGAAAAAGAAAACCGTAAGCGCCGCCACCCAGATTTTTGTCACCGTCAGGGAAAGGGCCGCGCCTTCCAACGGCGCGGCCGGAATGAGCGCGCAGCAGCAGACAATGTTGACAATGAGCCCACTCAGGTAAAACAGAAAAAGCAAATTGTGCCGCCGCATGCCTATCATGACGTAGGCGGCCAGATTGTGCAGAAAGGCCGTGGCGAGACATGGGGTGAGCAGTCGCTGGGCCGTGACGGCAACGCGGTAATCTTGGCCGTAGATGAAGGGCAGAAGCCTGTCGCTCTCGACGCAGATCACAAAAATCATCGGCAGGGACGCCGCCCAGAGGGAGCGTGCCGTCTGGCCGGAAAGTCTGTGGAAAGTCTGGCGATCTTCACTCCACAGGCGCGTCAGAAGTGGGAAAATCACCTTGCCCAAAAGTGCGCCGGAAAGCAGCACCGTAAGCCCCTCCACCATCTCCCAGGCCACGCTGTAGCCACCGACAGCCCCGTCTCCCCCGTACTGTTTGAGAAAAAAGACGTTGATCTTGTTATAAAACATGGCGCAAAGGCTTATGCCGGTGAAAACAATGCCGTGTTTCATCCGGCGCGCCAGACGCAACGAGTCCGTAAAGCTGATTCCAGCCAGTGGATTACGACCCAAGGCAAGGCAGGCGAAAGCCATGCAGAGAAGGGATTCCACCATTTTGTACATGGCGATCATGAGCGGCGGTGTATCAAGCAAAATACAGACAAAACCGTAACCGATGCCGATGAGCGCGGAAGGCGCACGTATGCGCATTTCCATATCCTGGCGTCCACGCGCCTCGCAGAGCCCGAAAAAGGATTCGCTCACTCCGTCAAGACCGAAGCCAGCCGCGACGCAGATGACGACAAGACGCAGTTCCGGCGTGTAATCCTGCACGCCAGTCGCCGCCCAGGCAATGCAGAGCGCCACCAGCAAAAGCGTGAGTTTGAGCCAGGTAACGCCGCCGAGCAGAACAAGGGGACGTATTTCCCGGCGGGCAAAGGAAGAAAGCAAAAAATCCGTAAGGCCCACATCCGCCACTGTTTTGACAAGATAACCGTATGACAGGGCCAGCATGATCTGCCCCAGCATATCCTTGCTGTGGCGGGCGAGAAGGATGGTGAAAGCTGCCCAGGCCAAGTCGCGCGCCCACTGCGCGCCCACGATATATCCGAGTCGCCTGGGGATGCTTTTCAGCTTCATTTGAGCGAATTACCTGTTTTTCCCGCCGAAATGCACCACCGTTTTAAAACCGGGTTTGAGTTCCAGGTCGTGGTTAGGCACTTGCAGCTCCACCATATAGTACGAAGGTTTTGACACGTCCATCTCGGTGGAAATCCAAGAAATTGCGGTGACGACCGCCGAGTATTTTTTGTTGTTCAGGGATGGAACTTCCACCATGGCGGAATCTCCCGGTTCGATGCCGGTAATTTCCGCTTCATATACATGCACTTGAACGAGCATGGGATCAAGCTGTCCCACCTGAACGGGCGTAGCCCCCGCGTTCAGCAGAGTGCCCGGATTTACCGCGCCGCTCAGAGAAAGCACATGCCCCCGGATGGGCGAGATGAGCGTAAGAGTTTGGGGCAGTTGCTCCTCCGCCCTGACGGGTACGCCAAAATAGCCTTGCAGTTCTTTTAGGCGGTCGGCGAAGATGCTTTCCTTTTTACGGAGAGTTGCGTTGAGCAGCTCAATGCGTTGATTGAGGGAGTGTACGTCGTCTTCCAGACGTGACGAGGCCTGGTTAGATCCCAATCCAGAAGCCGCAAGTTGGTGCGTCTTGTTGCGCTGGGCAATGGTTTCCGCAAGTTGACGCTCCATGTTCAGCATCTGGCTCCTGGTTTCTTCCGTATTCGCGCCGGTTGTCACTTCCCGCTGCAGGACGCGTTCCGCCTCTTCCTGCAGGTGATAACGCAAGAGGGGAGAGTCGTTCTCCACAGCGTCGCCGGGCTTTACCAGGACTTCGTCCACTATGCTGTTGAAGGGCATGGGTACGGCGCGGGTGACGGTGGTGACAATCTTGCCGGTGAGGATGGTGGAATGGATCTCTGCGGCATGGACGCGACACGGCATGAAAGACAGGCACAAAAACGCGCAGGACAGAAATATGGACATGGTTTGCGGCATTACAGAACCTCCCTAGCGGGCAGCCCCAAGAAATGCTCCTGTAAAAGACCGGAAATGTACATCAAGGTCAGCCCGGCGAGCCGCAGGTCAAGTTCAGCCTCAATCATGGCGATGTGCGCCCTGACCATGCCTTCCCGGCAATCAGCCACAGCGGAAAACTGTTCCGTGCCCGCCTTGAAGGATATCTGAGCTTCTTTGAACTGCATTTCCGCTGTCTCAAAACGCGTTTGCGCTAGCCTGAACTGGGTGCGCGCCAAGGTGATGTTCTGCTCTGCCTGGAGCCACTCGTTGGAATAATCGGTGCGCTTGCGCGACATTTCGTGGAAAGCCTGAGCCTTGGTCATTCTGGCTGTCTGTACGCCCCGATAGCGACGGCCCCAGTCAATCAGCGGGAAGTCCAGATTGAAATGCAGGAAATAGTCTTCCATACCGCCCGGCGGCTGATATTGGCCGGCCGGAGGATATTTGTTGAAGTGCAGGGTCATGTCCGGCACATATTGCGCCCAAGACACCATGATATTGTAATCCGCCAGTTTCACCTGGCCACGCAGCAGATATTCCTCTTCAAGCATGGGCCAACGGTCGTCCCAGGCAAGTTTGCTTCCCTCAAAGCCCGTCAGAATTGTGTCGGCGCTTCGGGTGTCTATCTGCAGACGCTGGGTGGGGTCCACTCCGGCCAGGATTTTGAGCTGGGTACGCTGGATGGTTTCCTGCATAACTGTCTGCTCCACCATCAGCTCCAACTCGCGATCGTGTTGCCTGGCCCAATTTAGGGAAGTACCCTGACGGCCTTCCACGGATTCCACCTGTTGCCAGTAAGCCACAAGCTTCTTGCCCAAAGGCAGAAGTTTCTTCTGGGCCGCCGCGATTTTTTCCTTGCCCTGAAGCTGCAAATAGGCCTGCGCTATTTTGTAAATAGCTTCTCCGACAGCCTTGCGGTGCATGGCTATGGCCAGATTGACCATAATTTTTCGCGCCTGATGCTGAAAATAGGTGGCAACGGGATTGGGGAAATCGGCGTAAAATCCGATGTCAGGTTTTGTTTTGCCGTAATCGCCCGGCGTGTCACGGATATCCTGATTATACCGGGTCATGTTGTTGGAAACACTGATGGTCATGCGCGGTTCCGGCAGATACTGCCATACGGCGCTTGTCAGCTCCACGCGTTTGATCTCAAGGTTTACGGCGCTGTTGACAAGCAGGGGAGACTGCTGAATGGTCAGATAGACGCAGTCTTCAAAGGAAAAAACCTTGTTGGGGTCGTAGAGATTGGGGACGGCACCCTCAAGTTTTTCCCTGTTTTCCACCGGCACGCCGGGGGCTTCTTCCAGCCAGTGTCTGGCGGGGAGTTCCGGCGACTTCAGCCCGGCCTTGTTGGAAGCGCATGCAGAAAAAAGGAAAAGCAGACACAAGCAGAGCGCCGTCCACAAACGCCGTGTCCTCGAGAGTGATTGGGTCATGGTTGTCCCTGTTTCGTTTATTCCTGGCAAAAAAATTTTAAATGGTGCATGGTTACAAGTACTTGCCCGCGCACGTCGCTCACCTGGGCGTCAAAACATTGTGTCGTCCCATCGTCCCAGGATTTGCGCATTTGTATGCGCCGCGCTCCGGACATGGGCAGTAGCGTATTGAAAAAGACAAAGCCCGCAGCGTCGAGCCGCCAGAAACGCAGAGCCGCAAGAATTTCCGCCGCAGACGTAGAGTCTGCGCGCTCGCCGGCCGGTTCTGCTACAGCCATGAAAGCGGCCTGCACAATTCCCTCAACAATACAAAGAATATCAGTATAGCGAGATTTTTCTTTTTTGGCAATGCTTGCGGTTCGGGCAACATTTTTGTCACGGGCACACTCATGCTCCGCAGCCATTCCCGCGCGGTACATTCCTCCGGGCAGGGCCGCCCAATCCGTGAGAAGCCGCCAGGACGCGGTTAGACCCAGAGCGTCATAAAATTTTCTGGTGAAGGTATTTTCTTCGCCGTCGTCGTCGTCGGGCGATGCAGGCCAGAGGGGACGTGCCACATAGGGGGCGGCCGTCATGTGTACCGTGCCGCTTATTATCTCGGAGATGGTGCCAGCACGGCGCCCGTTTTGAGTTATATCCTGCACAAAAAGGTCCGCACGGCACATTTGCGTCATGAGACAGTCGTATGTGAATTTTGCTTGTGCTTTTACCGTGATACTGCATTCTCTGGTGACGCCCGGCGGCAGCAGTGGCGTATCATAAAAACGGACATCCGAAAGACCGTGCCCGGCAAGTTGCGGAAAGAGCATGCAGGCGCCTTCCACAAGTGCCTGCATGGCGTAACTCACAGGAAGACAGGGCATATCCGCGCGCAGGCGGACAATATGCGCGGCAAGGGCTGGGTCAGCAAAACGAGAAAAGTGGCAAGAACCATCCAGCGCAACGGCCGAGGGAGGGGAGACCGCGGAGAGAAAGACAAGGGTGGAAATATCCGATACTTCCACAAAGCGTCTCCGGCGTTGAGCCTCGATCGCGACATTGCGCTCCGGCGACGCATCCGTCGGTATTCGCGCTACAGGCGGTGTGTCTGCTCCGGCCGTGCAGACGACGTGCGCCAGATCCCCCACGCAGGTCACGCCAAGCAAATTTTCAAAAAGTAGACGCACGCCCATTACTTCCTCAATTTCCTGCGCAAGAAGGGGGAAACGGCTGGATCTCAGGGAGAGGTCATAGCGCAAATCCGTTTCCGGCTTGATGCTGTCCACAGGGCATGCGGCGGCTTTTGCCAGTATTGTAGCGAGACTTTGCATGCTGACGGCAAAACGCGGGTCTGTCCTGGAGAAAACTTGCGGCGCGGTGGAAGCTGGTTTGACGTCCGGCGCCGTTTCCGAAATCGTTTCCGGAGCACCGGCGGCTCTTCGTGCCAGCAGTGCGGCGCTTACAGCCGCACGGGGCAAATTTCCGAGAGCATGGAGGCGGGCGCAGACCAGACGCATCTGCTCGGTCTCGCGGCCCTTGCGTCCCGCGGGCAGGCATATGGCCAGGGGTTCATTATCGGTGATGAGGCCGCACAGGGTGTCCTGCGGGCCGAGTTCAAGAAAATAGCTTATGCCCTGCCCCTCGTACATGGCGCGTACACAGTCCGTCCAGCGGACAGGGCTTTCGTCCAGGTCTGTGATACAGCGACAAATGGAAGGCTGGTCCACGGGATAAAAATCCGCCGTGACGCCGCTGAGGACGTTGATACACGGAGCCTGCATGGGCAGGGCATTGAGGCGGCGCAGGGAGAGATCGCGCAGAATGCGCATGCCCGGATGGTGGTAGGCAAGGCTCACATTGAGCACAATTGCCGGAACACGCTGTTTGCGCAAACTCTTGCGAGCCTCCATCAGGGCGTCCCGTGATCCGCTAACGATAAATTGCCGGGGAGTATTGTAATTGGAGACAATCAGCCCCGGCCAAGTTTCACGCAATTGCTCCATCACGGCGACGTCGGCATGTACGGCCATCATGCCGTTTTCCCGCGTGGACCGCGCTTCCATTTCGGCCATTTGCATGGCGCGGGTGTCCAGGATGTGCCAGGCCACTTCCGGCGTATAGATACCGGCAAGGCACAAGGAGACAAGTTCCCCGAGGCTGTGGCCGCAAAGCAGGGCTGGATTGAGGCCCAGGGCTGCGAACTGGCTCCATTGGGCGTATTCCAGCAAAAAGAGATAAGGTTGTTGCCAGCGGGTGTGGCTGATTTTTTCCGCATCCGGCTCGTCCATAAGAGCCAGGATGTCCCAATCTGCGGCGGCCGCGACGCGATCCATGCCTGCTCTTGCTGCCGGAAAATTGTCGTACAATTTCCGCCCCATATGGGGCCAGACGTTGCCTAGGCCGCAGCAAACCACGGCAAGGGATGGCGGATCCCCCCGGCCGAGCCACAAACCCATCGAAGCAAGGACGCTGATATCTTTCGGCCCTGGACCGGCGGACAGAATCGGCAGTTTCTCGCGCCAGCGCACGCTTACGCTGCCCAGTCGCCAGATATGACCTGCCTGTGGCAGATCAACGTAGATCACACCGTCAAGAGCCAGTTCAGAGTCAAATTTTTCGTCGACAGCTTCCGCCGTCTCCTCGATGGATTTTTCCGGGTTTTGACGGGCTGAATTTTTTGTATTGTCAGTGGTTGACATGGCATAAAAAGCTGTTCAGGACAGGTACACTGCCACCAACCCTTGGGGCGGATCAATATGCACGGCTCGTCGGCCGGCGTCAAAACCCAGGATAAAGCAGGGCTGCGCCGGAAAGAGCACTTCCTCTCCGGCGTCTGTCAGAATAACCCAGATATCCTGTCCGGCCGGACATTCCAGATGGTCAAAACGTCCCAGCCGTTGTCCGTCCGGCAGAATTACATCAGCGCCGAGCATGTCCCGCACATAGAATTCGTCCTCAACCAGAGCGGGGAGGCAATCGCGGTCAACAAGGAGTTTCCTCCCGCGCAGAACCTCGACGGCCGAACGGTCTGTTATGCCTTCAAAGTACACCAGCATACATCCCTGGTGGTTACGACTGGAGAGGGCTTTGACGGGTATGGGAGAGGTTTGGCCGTCGGCAAGCCATAGAGGTGCGTCAAGCGGCAAAAGAGAATCCGCATGCCAGTCAACGCGTACTTCCCCCTTGGTGCCGTGTGGCCGAAGCAGTGTGCCCAAATGAATCAGTGCGCCGTACGGCACGAGCTACTCCCGAATTTCCAGGATAACGCGTTTTTTGAGTCTGGCGGAAGCCGCGCTCAAAACAGCACGGATCGCGCGGACCATGCGTCCCTGCTTGCCTATCACCTTGCCCACGTCTTCCTTGGCTACGGCCAGTTCAATGACACATATCTGATCCCTTTCCGCCTCCGTGACCTGCACCGCGTCGGGTTTGTCCACCAGAAATCCGACGATATATGCGATCAGCTCTTTCATTGCCGGGGCATGTGTTTTTTGATCAGGGAGCGCACCGTGTCCGTCGGCTCTGCGCCGCGGGCAAGCCAAACATTGATCTTTTCCGCGTCGAGTTTCACTTCCGCCGGATCACACATAGGGTTGTAGTAGCCGAGGAATTCCAACGGACGTCCGTCGCGGCGTGTCTCATCACTGGCGGCCACCACTCGATAAAAAGGATGCTTTTTGCTGCCGAGACGGGTAAGTTTCAATTTTACAGCCATAAATGTAATCCTTTTTTTGTTCAGGTTTTATTTTTTCCCCGGCGCTTTTTCTTTTTGGTCACGCCGGAGGATCTGGCGGGCAAGGCTTCCATGCCTGGAATGGCGGGCATACCAAGTCCTCCCATACCGGAAAAGCCGCGGCACTGCATGCCATTGCTGCCCATCATGGATTTCATCATCTGCCGCATCTGTTCAAACTGGCGCGCCATTTGGTTAACCTGAGCCACGGAGACCCCCGCGCCTTTGGCTATGCGCGCTCGCCGGCTGCCGTTCAGTATATCCGGGTTGCGGCGTTCGGCCATGGTCATAGAATTGATGATGGCCTCCGAGCGCTCAAGTTCTTTTTCCGGCGCGGCAGCGTTGGCTTCAGCAAGTTTTTCCCGCAGATCACCTAGGCCCGGAATGAGTTTCAGCAGGCCATCCAAAGAACCCATTTTTTTCAGACGGCGCATTTGTATACGAAAATCCTCCAGATCAAAGGAGGCTTTTTGCATCTTGCGCGCCAAGGCTTCGGCTTCTGCGGCGTTAATGGCTCCCTGCGCTTTTTCCACTAGGGTCAACACATCACCCATGCCCAAGATACGCCCGGCAATTCGGTCCGGGTGAAAAACCTCCATTTCCGAGAGCTTTTCGCCCACGCCCACAAATTTTACCGGAGCATTCGTTACCGCGCGGATTGAGAGGGCCGCGCCGCCGCGCGCGTCGCCGTCCATCTTGGTCAACACGATGCCCGTGAGTCCGAGACGTCCGTTAAAGGCCTCGGCTACAGTGACGGCGTCCTGGCCTGTCATGGCGTCGGCCACAAAAAGTATTTCCTGCGGATTTACGGCCGCCTTGATGGCGGAAAGTTCCTCCATAAGAGCTTCGTTCACATGCAGGCGTCCCGCCGTGTCAAGCAGAAGCACTGTGGCCTGGACGTCGTCGTCGCGGGCCTTTTTCACGGCGTCGCGGGCTATTTCCACGGGATTCATGTCAGTGCCCGAGGGGAAGCACGGAATATCCAACTGCTTTGCCAGCACTTTCAACTGGTCAATGGCCGCCGGGCGGTACACGTCGGTCGGAACAAGGCAGGGACGCATTTTCTGCTTGCGCAACAGATTGGCGATTTTGGCGGC
Source organism: Desulfovibrio sp. (assembly GCA_031290615.1). Taxonomy (GTDB): domain Bacteria; phylum Desulfobacterota; class Desulfovibrionia; order Desulfovibrionales; family Desulfovibrionaceae; genus Desulfovibrio. Next base: position 32,909 of record JAITNF010000075.1, read on the forward strand.
GGACGTGGTCTTGCCGGAGCCCTGTAAGCCCACCAGCATGACGACTGCGGGGATTGACCCCTGCAGCCGGAGTGTTGCCGTTTCCCCGCCGAGGAGAGAAACAAGCTCGTCATGGACGATTTTTACCACCTGCTGGGCGGGATTAATGCCCTTGACGACATCCTGGCACTGGTCCAGACATTTTGCGCGGACACGCTCCACAAAGTTCTTGATGACTTTGAAGTTGACGTCCGCCTCTAGTAAGGCCAGACGCACCTCGCTCAGACCACCCTGGATATTTTCTTCCGTCAGGTGGCAGCGGCCGCCCAATGAACGGAACACGCCGGAGAGTCTGTCAGAAAGGCTTTCAAACATGCAAACCCCAGTTCAGCGGATCAGGAAGAACTTTCTTCGTTGCGCGTCCAGTAGAGCAGAATGAGGGCCGCTTCGTCGTCCTGATTTTCCAGGTTGCTGACACGCAGAAAAACCTGCCGGGAGTTTTCATCCGCGTTGACGGAAAATATTGGTAGAATACGCACTCCACACCATGGCGGTCTTTTCCACAATTTCCGCAGCCTTGACGGTGAGCGCGCACGGCGTCATGACATCCTTTAGCCCTGATTTCGGCAAACAAATTTTGTACAAGCATACTTTACTCCCGCGCCGCTAATCAATGCCCATGGCTTTTTTGATTTTTTTAGCGGCCCGTTTGACTTTTTCCAAGGGTTTGTCTTCACCTGCTTTTTCAAATTCGCGCAGAAGCTCAATCTGTTTTTCCGAAAGGTGGGTTGGGGTGAGCACCTTGATCTCCACGAGCAAATCGCCGCGCTGGTTGCGGCCGGGAAAGGGCAGCCCCTCTCCGGCAAGTCGCAGGAGCGAGCCGCTTTGCACCCCCCTGGGGATTTCAAGGGACAGGGGGCCGTCAAGACCAGGCACTTCCATCTTGTGGCCGAGGGTGGCCTGTACAAAGGTGATTTCCTGCGTGCAGAGGATATTTTGCCCTTCGCGCTGGTATCGCTTGTCCTGCTCAACCGTGATTACCACATAGAGATCGCCGAGAGGGCCGCCATGTACGCCGGGCTCCCCTTCGCCACGGACGCGCAGCCGTGTGCCCGTATCCACGCCGGCGGGCACGCGCACAACCAGTTCGCGTACGTCCGTAACAATACCCTCGCCCGTGCAGCGCGGACAGGGTCTGGCTATTACTTGACCCGTGCCGTGACAGGCGTTACAGGGCACAGCTACCTGGAAAAATCCCTGAGTATGGCGTATCTGCCCTGTGCCATTGCAGTGACGGCAGGTTTCCACCCTGCTGTCCCCGGCCGCGCCGCTGCCGTTGCAATCCTTGCAGACGACGCGCTTGGGCAGGCTCAATCTGACTTCGTCGCCCTTGGCGGCTTGGAGGAAACTGATGTTCAGATTGTAGCGCAGGTCGGCGCCGGCCATGGCGCGCGGACCGCGCGAGGTCGTGGAAAAACCGAAAAGATCTCCAAAAATATCACTGAAGTGGGCAAAAATGTCTTCAGCGCTGTCAAAATCTCCGGCTCCGCCGCCCTGCAGTCCTGAATGTCCAAAGCGGTCATAACGAGCGCGTTTTTCCGGATCGCGCAGAACGTCATACGCCTCTGCGGCATCCTTGAATTTTTGTTCGGCCTCGGCATTGCCTGGGTTGCGGTCAGGGTGGCACTGCATGGCCATCTTGCGGTAGGCCCGCTTGATCTCTTCCTCGCTCGCGGTGCGCGAGACGGCAAGCACTTCATAATAATCGCGCTGCGTCATGATTTGTGTTCTTTTTTTAGCATATTGCGCTTGACTTTTTGTGTTTGTGCTTTTTTTGATAGCGCATTGTTTTCAATCTTCGCCGTCCGCAACTTCCTGGCACTCAGGCACAGGAGCGTACAGAGTAATGTCGGCGGGCAATATCTTGCCAGCGGCGATCTCGCGCAGGGCGGTGACGACCTCCTTGTTGCGGGAGGTGACAAGCGGCTCATAGCCATCTCGGTACTGGCGCACGCGTTTGATGGCCATCTGCACCAGCAGAAAACGGTTGTCCACACGTTCTTGGCAGTCTTCCACAGTTATACGGGCCATAAAACCTCCCTATTCCAAATTTGTCAGAGCAGACGCATGAAGTTCGGCATTGGATCGCCGCAGTAATAATAAGGCTGCTCTCTCGCATGTAAAGGGGTGCGATCTGAATCCATGTTTGACGAAAATATTTATTTTATACGCCTCAAGAATAAAAGTCAAGAATTACGCCGGATTTTGTCAGAGCAGACGCATGAAGTTCTGTAATACTCTGCAATACCTAACATAAATTTTTTTGAATGTGTTTTCATAACGTCTTGTTATTTCAAATAGTTGCTGGTTTCGATGCGTTAGCCCTGTGAATTTTTACCGGCGGACAATGCGAAAGAACAATATAATTGGAGACTGTATCACATTATAATTTTTGGCAAAAAATATTTTGAGAGATTTACACAAAGAATGTTGAGAGTGTTCGCCGGTCGATAGATTTTGTCTGCCTTTCCGGATTTTAGATAGTATCGTCAATAGATTTTAAACCAAATGGCAATACATCCGCATGGAAAAACACTACTCAAATCCAACAGACCGCTCTTTTCCTGTGGCTGTGTGGTTTTCCTTGTTTCTCAATCATAGAAAAGGATGATTCTGCTGTGCCGCGCCCATGGTGTGAGGGACTTTTGACCAACGGTGAACATTGGATGTTGGTTAACGCTCCAGTCGGTTCCACTTCCAATTTTAACCTCCTGGTTTGCGCGGTGGTTTAAGGAGCCGAATACCCTGAAGGCGTTTCAATCGTTGTTGGGCGTCCGCCGCCGCTTCGGCCCAGATGAAGTTACAGACACTTTGGGCGAGCAGGTGCGGCGGACCGTCGATGTTTTAGTGCAATATCTTGATAAGGCTAATGAAGACCGCAACCGCGAACTTTTGCGGGATGTAAAACCAACCGATCCGTATGAAGTCAGATTGACGGTCATGATGCGGCTGGTTATTTTTGACCGCGCCACGAAAAAATCCTGGGACGACAAAATATCCGTGGTTCACGGAAAGCCCGCCGGACGACAAAATCGTATACATTGGCGGGTGTTGATGCAGCGACAATTTCAGGCGTAACACTCGGCCCGCGCATGGCTTTGGTCTTCGGGCATATATGTTATGTATTGCTCTTCCTCCGCAAAGGGTTTATTCTCAACTGCGAAGTCCGCAGAGAGGGATTCTTTTCAACAGGTTGTTATAAAGGGTGAATCCGGAAAGAACGCCAAATGTTGTGACTACAGGACAAGACATGACCGACATACGTTTTCAGAATCTCGGCCCTGAACAATGGAAGGCCGACATCATGCTGGCCCCTTTCTGCGAGGGTGAGGTTGATCTAGCCCAATGTCCGGAACTGGACAAGGCGGCACCGTGGCTTGCTGTGGCTCCAGCCTTACGCGACGTGCGTGGGGAAAAAGAGGAGCTGACCTTGCTCCACGGACACCATGATCTTTCTGTCCCGCGCGTGCTGACTGTGGGCCTCGGCCAGCGCGACACACTGGACATGGAGATTTTCCGCAAGGCCGTTGCCGGAGCTGTGCGGCTGTGCACCCAAAAAGGTTTTGCCTCCATTCTTCTACCGGAGCCGATGCTGGCGGCGCTACCCGGCGGCAGAGAGCGCCTTGTGGAAGAATCCGTCTGCGCCGCCCTGCTGGCCGTCAACCGTTTTCCCTCCCTGAAAAAAAAGCTGGAAAAAAGTCCGCCTGAGCCGGAATGGATTGCTTTGGGTTTTATGGACGACAAACCAGACTGTCTGCATGCTGCCGCACGTCGCGGGGAAAACGCGGCAACCGCCGTGAGTCTGGCCCGCGAGCTTGCCAATACACCGGGCAATCTTCTTTCACCGCGGGCACTTGCCGAACGGGCGACGCGTCTTGCCGAAGAGTGCGGTTTCGCCTGTACTGTTTTTGACGAAGACACCCTGGAAAAAAACGGCTTTGGCGCGCTTCTGGCAGTGGGGAGGGGTTCCGCGCAGCCCCCGCGGCTTATTATCCTGGAGTACGCCTCCGGGGGGTGCGAACAGGATAAACCGCTGGTTTTTGTCGGCAAGGGAATCACCTTTGATTCCGGCGGACTGTGCCTCAAGCCCGCTGCCGGCATGGGCGAGATGAAAAGCGACATGTCCGGAGCAGCGGCTGTACTGGCAGCTGTGGCAACGGCCGCGCGCGAGGGTGTGCCACGTCGGATTGTCGGCCTTCTGGCCTGTGCGGAAAATATGCCCGATGGCCGGGCCATGCGGCCCGGAGACGTGGTGCGCGCGGTCAACGGCGACACGGTGGAAATTGCCAATACCGACGCCGAGGGCCGCCTTGTCCTTTGCGATGCGCTCGCTTGGGCTCAAAAGGAATGGACGCCTACCGCCGTTGTGGATATCGCCACTCTCACCGGCGCCTGCGCCGTGGCCTTGGGCAAGGACATGGCAGGAATATTCTGCGACGATGCGGAACTTGTCGAGCGTATCCGGGCGGCTGGGGGAACGTGCGGCGAACATTACTGGGAACTGCCCCTCTGGAAGCCCTATGCCGAACAACTCAAAAGCGAAATAGCGGACATCTGCCACATGGGTCCGCGTGAAGGCGGGGCCGTCAACGCCGCCCTCTTTCTGCGGCATTTTGTGACGGACGGCGTACGCTGGGCGCATCTGGACATCGCCGGCACGGACTGGGCGGAAAAAGCCTCTCCCCTATGCCCCGTGGGTGCCACGGGTTTTGGAACGCGCACGTTGCTGGAGCTAGCAAGGGAAGACGCGCTGTGAAAGTCTGCCTTCTCGGCGCCGGTCCAGGAGATCCCGGCCTTCTGACCATCAGGGCGCGGGACGTTTTGGCAAGCGCCGACGTGGTTGTGTACGACGCTCTGGCCTTTGACGGTCTGCTTGACTTGGCCGACCCCGATGCGGAACTGGTCTACGTCGGCAAGGTGGCCGGAAGTCATGCCATGTCCCAGGACCGAATTAATGCCCTGCTGATAGCCAAAGCGAGGGAAGGCAAGATTGTGGCGCGGCTTAAGGGTGGGGATCCGTACATTTTCGGGCGAGGCGGCGAAGAGGGCGAGGCGCTCCACGCTGCGGGAATACCGTTTGAGGAAGTGCCGGGCGTCAGCAGCGCCGTCGCGGTGCCAGCCTATGCTGGCATTCCGGTGACGCACCGTGATTTTGCCTCGTCGGTCACCATCATCACCGGAAATGAAAATCCTGGCAAGGGAGAATCAGCGCACAATTGGCAGGCCCTTGCCCACAGCGCTTCCACGCTGGTGTTTGTGATGGGCGTGGCCAATCTGCCCGCGATTGCCGAAAATCTTGTAACCGCCGGCCTTGATCCGCAAACCCCTGCGGCTCTTGTTCATCGCGGCACAACCCCCCAACAGCGCAGCCTCGTGTCCACCATAGCGCGATTGCCAGATGAGGCGCGAAACAGGGGCTTTACCAACCCATCCGTGATTGTTGTGGGCAAGGTGGCGTGGCTTGCCGAAAAACTCAACTGGTTCGAGCGAAGACCGCTTTTCGGCAAAAGCGTTGTGGTGACGCGCGCGCTGAAGCAGGCCAGCGGCATTGCCTCCGCTCTCGCGCAACTTGGGGCGCAGGTTCTTGAATTCCCAACCATAAGAATACGCCCTCCGGAGGATTTCGTCGAACTCGACGCAGCGATTGCGCGCCTTCAGGATTACGACTGGGTGATTTTTACCTCCGTCAACGGCGTGAGTTCTTTTTTTGACCGCCTCTCCCTTGCCGGAAATGACAGTCGGGCCCTTGCTGGACGCAAGGTGGCGGCCATAGGCCCGGCAACAGCCGGGGCGCTGGCGGGATACGGCATCCGGGCGGACTTTGTTCCGGAACATTTTGTGGCGGAAAGCGTGACTGAAGGGCTTCTGCGCACGGCATCGCTTGACGGACGACGCATCCTGCTGCCGCGCGCGGCAAAAGCCAGAGACGTGTTGCCGCAAGAACTACGCAAAGCGGGAACGCGCGTGGACGTGGTCACGGCCTACGAAACTGTTCCGGCCGGAGCGCGCAAGGAAGAAACTATCACGCGCCTGAAAGAAGGCAGCCTTGACTGCGTGACCTTCGGCTCCTCCTCCACGGTGGAGAATTTTTTGGCCTTGGTGCCGCCGGACGTCGTCAGGCAGTCGGGGGCGCGCCTGGCGGCCATAGGCCCGATGACAGCCCAAACCCTGTGCCGACACAGGCTTGAGTGCCACATCATGCCCGAAAAATATACCATATCAGCACTTGTGGAAGCCGTTAAAATTTTTTTTGCGCCATGCCTGTGAATATCGCCATACTTGCCTCGGGCAACGGCACCAACGCCCAAGCCATCATGGACAAAATCGCCGCCGGCGTGTTGAACGCTCGCCTGTGCCTTGTGGTGAGCAACAGGCCGGGCGCTGGTGTGCTGGAACGCGCACGCAAGGCGGGTGTTCCGACTCTGCTGCTGGATCACACGGCCTGGGCGGACAGAACCGCCTATGACGCGGCGCTTGTGTCGGCGTTCAGAGAGCACGGGGCGGAATACATCGCGCTGGCCGGCTATATGCGTCTGGTGACGGCACAGTTTCTCCGGGCCTTTGAGGGACGCGTGGTCAATATCCACCCCTCCCTATTGCCGAGTTTCCCAGGTTTGCGCGGCGGGGCAGACGCGCTGGCTTACGGCGTTACCCTGACCGGCTGCACCGCGCATTTTGTAGACGAAGCAATGGACAGCGGGCCGGTCATCATTCAGGCCGCTGTCCCCGTCCATGCCGGAGAGAACCTGGAAAGCCTTATGGAACGCATTCACGCCCTTGAACACCGCATTTTTCCTCAGGCTTTGCAGTGGCTGGCGCAGGGTCGTGTAATAAGAAAAGATAGGCTGGTTTGTCTGGCGCCGACCGGAGCAAAACGCGTTCGCCGCAGAGATGACTGCCTTGTATGGCCGCCACTGGAAGAAAATTTTTAGAATGGACGATTGCGGCTAAAAGCCACTTGCGTTGTTGCGAATTAAAAAAGTTATTCTTCGCCTGTAATTTTGAAACTACACACCCCCCAACAAGCACTTGTTTGCGATATTTTGGTTATCCGGACCACATATTGTCTCTGCTCAGGAAAGATACCGAAGCTTTTCTTATAATATAACGGCAATGGCATGTTCTAGGTAAACGCGATGAATTATTTCAATTAGAGCAGATCAACTTTGAAAAAGTTGCTCCTCGCGGCAAGGAGTTGCCTGTCGTAGAGCAAGCATCTCAAGCATTAAATGCTCTAGTTCTGAAAAATCTTTTTTGTTTTTTTGCGGTACTGGTCAGTGGGGCGTGCGGCTTCCTGCGCGCGCAGAACGGCCTTGGCGTTGGCGTCACCGTTTTGGGCGGCCAGCCTATACCAGCGGTTGGCTTCGCTCAAGTTACGCGTCACACCTGTGCCCTGCTCATACATGACCCCAAGGCTGTACTGGGCCGCAGGCTCGTTCTGTTTTGCGGATTTGCGGTAATATTCCACAGCGTTGTTGTAATCCTGGGGCACTCCGCGCCCCTGTTCATACATGAGACCGAGATTATACAGCGCCTCGGCTGAGCCGCGCTCGGCGGCGCGGGAATACCACTGCACGGCTTTGGCGGCGTCTTGGGCAAAGCCGCGGCCTTCAGCGTACATGTAGGCTAGATTGTTTTGAGCCTTGACGTGATCCTGTTCAGCGGCCCTGCTGTACCAGTGAGCGGCCTTGGTGTCACTCTGGTTTTCGTCCTTTCCGTTCAAATAGACCCATCCCAAGGAATATTGGGCCTGTGCAAGACCCTGGTTAGCAGCCCTGCTGTACCAGTCTATGGCCGTGTTTTCATCCTTGGGTACGCCCCGGCCGTAGGCATATAGATAACCGAGGCTGAACTGGGCCAAGGCATGGCCCTGTTCGGCGGCTTTTGTCAGCCAGTGCGCTGCGTCCCTGTAATTGCTGCGTATGCCCGTACCCGAGGCCAGCGCCGCGCCGACGGCGTATTGGGCGCTGATGTCGCCCTTTTCTGCGGCCTGACGAAAAAGCTGCACGGCACGCGTTTTATCCTGCTTGACGCCCTTGCCTTCCAGAAGCAGTATACCCTTCACATACATGGCTTCGGCGCTGCCGACGGCGACGGCTGTATTGAGCAGAGCGGCCGCTCTGACATAGTCCTGCCTGTCAAGTGCCCCCTGGACTTCACGCAGGGAGTCGGCCTCGAGGGAGTCGCCCTCGCCGGCGCGGCACGGGGCACCTGCCAAAAGGCAGAGAGCTGTCAAGCAAAGGGCGACGCCGAATCGTCCCGGTACTACCAACAGGAGCGAAAAACGATTACATTTTTCGCTCCGAAGCGTTTCAGAGAAAGCGCGGAGTTGCCTCGCTTCAGTTCGCTGCCCGCCGCTCGTAAAAAAGCAGAAATTTTTTGCTCTTTGTGCTAAAATCATAGTTTTACCAATGTGTTGAGCCAATACGCATTTTCACCGCCCCGCACCGTCATGGCATATACGGCGCAATAGCGGCGGCGGGCGGTCTGCACGGGCGCGCTCCTCCACCATGCCGGATTGTCAAAAACGCGCTCCGCCGCGCCTGCGGCCTCTTCCGGTGTGGGATACCAGATACCTGCGGCCGCAAGCTCGCCACGCATATTTTCGCTTTGCGGCGTGCAGAGCCAAGCCGGACACGACCAGTACAACACTGTGGGCACGTCGGCGGCCAGAGCTTCCAGCATGGTAGTTCCGGGATGGTCCAGAACAAGCAGGCGGCAAGAGAGCATCTGTCTGGCAAGGGAGCCGGCGCAAAGGCGCACTTGCGGAAATTGCGGCAAAAGCCAGTCCGCGTCTCCGAGAGTTCCTGGTATGGGAAAATAGGGACGGTACAGAGCGCGGCCGCGCAGATCAGGCCGCAGGGCGGCAAAAAAGCGTTTCTTGGCCCGGCGGTAATCCATCACCTGCAAAGGAGTGGGGCAAGCGTCCAGCCGGTAGGGGAAAAGCGGCATTTCCGTGCCCACAAACAGCAGGGTTTCTCCCCCTTCCATGTGCCTGTCCGCAATGCGGGCGAGTTGGGGATAGGGCAGGGGCACAAAGTTGCCGCGATGGCCCGTATACTCCCGCCAGCCCCAAGTGCCGAAAGCGTGCTGGCAGTATTCCACGGCGGCGGGCAGGCAGTGTGTCAGCGCCTGGCCGTAGCCCGCGCCGTGCTGCACATACATGAGACGGTTCCCGCATCCGCGCCAGACAGCCAAGCGTTGACGGTAGGCTTCGTTTTCATAGGCCAGGATGCTCGCAATGCGCAGGCGGGGGGCGCGCGTCACAGTCAGGACGCGGGGATGCCCAAGTTTGCGAAGGCTTTCCGGCAGAGCCGCAAGAAAAACTGGCAGGCATGGCATCGGCAAATCAGGCGCGTGTGTCTTTGCCCCGGAAAAAGCGTCGGCAGGAGGCGCAGAACGGTCTTCTCCCCTGCTTTTGTGCAGCAGCGCCAGCGAAAAAAGCAGGCTCTGCCCCAAGCTCACGCCCTTGAGGGGCGGGCAGGGTAAGCGCAACACAAGGTTGCCCAAGCATTTTTTCAAGCGGCTTTTCAGGCCCCAGCTCCTGTTTTCACCGCTTTCTCCGTAGCTTTCCCTGACAGGGGGCAAGAACTCCTTTTGCCAGGACTCGGGCCACACGGCCTCCAGCAGGCGGGAGAGTAGCCAGTGGTTGAAGACAGCACCCAATGCACCGTAGAGGGTAAAATCGTGTCCGGTGGCAAAAATGAAGGCGCATTCCTGCGGCAGCAGAGGCACACGCAGGGATAGTCTGCCCCAACATCTCGTCATGGACAGAACACGCGTCCACCGTTCGGCGATCTGCCGGGCCACGTCCACGCCCCAAGGCGAGAGTAGCGTTTCCCAATACGTCCGGGGCAAGGTGTTGTCGGGGCAAAGGGTTGCGGCTATGGCTGGCAGGGCTTCGGCATAGATGCGTAGAGCATATTTTGCGCAGCTTTCCAGTTGGGCTGGAGCGCGCAGAGGCTCCGGCGCAAAGGTGAAATTTTCCCAGTCCGGAAACAAGTAGTCCCGGCCGGCGAAACACCACGGCCCGGCGGCAAGGCAGTCTTCCTGGCGCGTCCCTTCCGGCATAGCGCCCAAAATCAGAGTTTTCACCATTGCGCTATTTATCAAGATCAGACCAGGAAAGAACCGCGCCTTCAGGAAGATCGCGGCGGGCACGCATGGCGATAACCTCGTCGTAATTACGCGGAGAAATGCCGTGGCCCGGGCGTTTCCAGGTCAGGTCTTCCGGGGTAAGATTTTGACCGGCCCTTAAGGCGCGTGCCGTCACTAGAGATCGGCGGGCGTGGACTCTGGCGGGCTCTTCTTCCGGTAGGGAGCGCAGGCCAAATTCCCCTATGGAGGTCAGCGTTTCCTTGATGCGCCGCATAAAGAGCTTCAAGTCTTCCCTGTCCATGGCATGGTAGTGGTCATTGCCTGGCAGACTCTTGTCGTGGGTAAAGTGCTTTTCCAGCGCGCGCGCGCCCAGCAGGGCGGCGGTTTCCAGGATATGCATGTCCTTCGGCAGGGTGTGGTCCGAATAGCCAATAACACATTGCGGAAAATGCTGTTTGAGGGCTGGTATCATGCCCAGCGTCGCGTTTTCGTCGGCCGTCGGATAGTTCAGAACGCAGTGCAGAAGGACTAGGGGATTGCCTTTTTCCTCAATCCATTCCACAGCTTCCGCGATTTCGTGTAGATGCGCAGCGCCGGTTGAGAGCAGGATAGGTTTTTTGAAATCGCAGAGAGTGCGGATAAAAGGTTTGTTGGTGATGTCGGAAGAAGAAATTTTGAAGACATCCATGAGATCGTTAAGAAAATACGCGCTCTCCACATCAAAGGGTGTGGAGAGAAAAGCAATGCCCTCGACGTCGCAATATTTTTTCAGGGTCTCAAATTCATTTTTCCAGAAGGAATCGTGCTTTTTGAAGAATTCGTACTGGCTTTCTGCAGGTTCCTTGCCGGTGTCCCAATAAGCGGGTGAGTTCCTGGAGGCAAGCGTCTCAGCCCTATAGGTCTGAAATTTGATGGCGTCCGCGCCACCTTCGGCAGCCTCGGCGACAAGACGTCTGGCAATGTCCATGCTGCCTTCGTGGTTCACGCCTGCCTCGGCGATGACACAGGGCATGGGGATGATTTTTTCCGGTTTGGAATTGGCAAAGACATCGGCAAGTTTCATGAGGCAACCTCGTTTTATCATATTTGTACAACAAACATCGTTACAAGTCAATAATCGGGCATGTGTCATCACAGAGCTGACGCATCTTGATTGTTTACAAAGAAGTGTTGGTAACCATCCCTTAAAATAATACCATGTTCCACGCCATGAAAGCTCTGGAGCGCTGAAACACCTGGACTTTGCCTCCATGTCCTCAGTCTATGGGGACCACTGGGCCGAGACCGACCTTAGGTCTCTCGGCGCAAATCTAGGACTGCCTCAACGAAGGACTGCTGGCAGCGCCTTGAAGAGCTGGCACAGACGTTTTTCTGGGACTACCCCTTTACTCACCAGGCAGTGATGATACGCCGTTCTGTCCCGGAACAGTTTTGTGGCTACGCTTTTACGATCACACGGAATGAACAATCTGTCCGAGGTGCTGCTCTGTTACCGTCTGCAGCAGAACGCCCTTGAAGTACGCCGATACGCTTTTTTCGTGCAGGCCGCATGGCCACGCCGTGTACGTAGCGAAAATCCTCGGGATTTCGTAACCTGAATCCGTATTTGAGTTGTCCTGAATTTTGATCCGAAAGTGTTCACTTGAAGATAGACAGAAAACAGATCTGGTATCGGGCAAAAACAGATGGCGTTGTGAGCGCCACCCAAAGTTTGAGTGAATCATCCATCATGTCCGCTGTTTTTGAACCCACTTTAATATCTTGACAATAGGCGGAAAAATCTTCATTTTTCAAAAATTGTCGAACTTGCCGTTGTACATGGACAATATGGACGTTCAAAAAGACCGGCAAGCCGCCGCGTTGTGTTGACGCCATAATTAACAGCTTCAAAGTCAAATTGCATCAACCTGGAGATTCAGCATGAGACGACGTGATTTTCTCAAGTGGCAAATAGCCGGCATCGGCATGCTCGGCGCGGGCGGGCCACTGCTCGCGGCCGCGGAAAAAGTTCTTGCCTATCCCCTGCCGGACATAGCCGTAGTCAGGGGGGCCCCTGGACACGCCGCGAGAACGGCTGTGGAACAGATCGGCGGTATGGGACGTTTTGTCAAACCGGGGCAAAAAGTGGTCGTCAAGCCCAACATGAGTTTTGCCCGTGGCCCTGAAAGCGCCACCAACACACATCCCGCAGTGATTCGCGAAGTGCTCGCCATGTGCAGGGAAGCCGGAGCTAGCCAAATCCGCGTGCTTGACAACGTCCTACAGGATGCGGAACTCTGCCTGAGCCGCTCGGGCATACGCGACGTTTGCAACGCCTTCCAGCCGGGAATCTGCCACAACCTCGCAAGCCGGACATTTTACGTCGACAGCAACCTGCCCCGGGGCGTGGAAATGCGCTCCAACGCCTTCATGCGCGATGTGCTTGAGGCGGACGTAATTATTGCCGCGCCCGTGGCCAAATGCCACGGCTCCGCCGGCGTGTCCCTCTCCCTCAAGGGGCAGATGGGTCTGATTTACAACCGCCGCGACATGCACTCCCGTTATGACCTGAACACCTCCATTGTGGATTTGGTCACACGCGTCAAACCTACCCTTGCAATCATTGACGCCACGCGGGTGCTCACCACCAACGGCCCCGGCGGACCGGGCAAGGTGATAACGCCGGGCGAAGTCATCGCCTCGGCGGACCCTGTGGCGGCGGACACCACGGCTGTCGTATCCTACGAGTGGTACGGCCGCAAAATAGAACCGCGCCAGGTGGAGCATCTGTGCATTGCCCACGAACGCGGTCTCGGCCGCATGGATATCGCCGCGCTTGTGACAAAACGGATGACCGTGTAGCGCAAGGGGTATGAAACATTCCCGCCACCTGATCGGCGGTCTGGCGCGTTGCGTCCAGGCCGCGAGTCTTGCATTTTTCTGGTATCTGCTTCTGGACGCGGCTTGGCCTCTGGCGGAAGAGTGGTTGCCTCCGGATAGCTTTTTGCGCATGGACCCACTGGCGGCACTGCTCGCGCCTCTGGCTAGCCGAAACTGGAGCACGGCACTTGCTCCGGGGCTTGCGATACTGGCTCTGACTCTTGTGGCAGGACGTTTTTTTTGCGGCTGGCTGTGTCCCTTCGGAGTCACCCTGACCCTAGCGCGACGGCTACTGTGGGGGCCGGCTTCACCCAAAAAACCTAACGGATCTGGGGGCAATGGACGCAACCTCAAATTTTTCACGCTGGCACTCATGGCCAGCGCGGCGGCCATGGGGGTCAACGACTTTTTCTGGGGATCCCCCATCCCGCTGATCACGCGATTCTACGCGCTGCTCGTACATCCCCTGCTGCTCATGCTCTCCAAAATAGCTCTAGCCCTGGGGCATACGCTCATTGTCGCCTTGGACATGCAGACCCTGCAATACCTGGATGTGCCCGCGCGCCGTTTTGACAGCCTCTATTTCCTGCTGGCTTTTTTCTGCCTCCTGTTCTGGCTGGAGAAGCACCAGCCGCGTTTCTGGTGCCGTAACCTCTGTCCTGCCGGGGCGCTGCTCGCTCTTTTCACCCTGCACCCCCTGTTCCGGCGCAGGGTGAGCGGCTGCGCAGAGTGCGGACGGTGCGCGCGTTTTTGCCCCATGGAGGCCATTGATCCGCGCGGCATGGGCACACGCCACGGCGAATGTATCGTCTGCTGCTCCTGCGCGGACGTATGCCCTGCGGGAGCCGTCACCTTCGGGCCGGGCACGTCAACGCCGCCGGAATCTTCCGAAATCGCGGGCCATTTGCCCGCGCTGCCTTCTCGGCGGTCTTTCCTGGGCGCGACCGGCTTGGGCGCGCTCCTTGCAGGGGTGCAGTATTCCGGCGCACACAGCCTTCTCAACGCGGACAATCGCCGCGTTTCCCCAACCTACGTCCGCCCGCCCGGCGCTGTGCCGGAGCCGGAGTTTCTGGCGCTTTGCCTGCGTTGCGGGGAGTGCATGAAAGCCTGCCCCTCCAATGCCCTTCAACCCGTCTGGCTGACAGCCGGACCAGAGGGGATCTTCAGTCCTGTCATAACGCCCAGATGCGGCCCCTGCGAACCGGACTGCCATGCTTGCGGCCGGGTTTGTCCCACGCAGGCCATCAGGGCCTTACCCCTGGAAGAAAAACGCTGGGCCAGAGTGGGAACGGCCGTGGTGCTGCAAAATATCTGCCTCGCTTGGGCGCAGGGCCGTGCCTGCGTCGTCTGCCAGGAAGTCTGCCCCTACGGCGCAGTGAATCTGAAAAAAATGGAAGGCCGTGCCGCGCCCGTCGTCAATAATACCCGATGCTACGGCTGCGGCTATTGCGAACGACATTGCCCGGCACTTATGCCAGCCATTGTGGTGGAACCCCTTAACGCACTGCGGATGAAAAAAGGCTCTTACAGACAGGCGGCCGAAGCGGTGGGCATGGACTACACTCCGTTTGACGCCGCCGGAGGGGAGGACGCGCAGACGCAAACTCTGCCGGAAGACGCCCTAGACTCCCTGCCTCCGGGATTCAGTCAATAATAATCACGGGTTTCCCGTCAAACAGCATTATTACAAAAAATCCGGGGCAGCAGCGGCCTTGCCGCCGGCCAGCATGACGCGCACATAGCGCATGCCGTGCTTATCCACCGGGATGATGGGGAAGGATCTGCCGCAGCCGTCACAGTTCAGCATCCTGGGATCTGTGGGGCTTGGCACGGGCATATGCTTGCCGCAGTGCGGACACTGGTAAAAAAATATTATCTCCATGCCGTCCGGCGGCACAGGGATAATGCGCCGGACTTTCTCAGACATTTTCTTGTCCGTCCGCCAGATTACGACCTGTCATAGCCGGAGAGGCTGGCATCCCGGAAAGGCCAAGTATCGTGGGGGCCACATCCGCAAGCCTTCCGTCGATCAGGCGGCGCGCCTTGCCGGGGGCAAGCAGAATGCAGGGCACGGGATTGGTGGTGTGGGCCGTTTGCGGCCGCCCGCCGGGCGTGAGCATGGTTTCGCAGTTGCCGTGGTCGGCGATGATGAGCATATTGCCGCCGCGTTCTTCCACGGCTTTCGCCATGCGGCCCACGCACTCGTCCACCACCTGGCAGGCTTGCACGGCCGCGTCAAGCACACCTGTGTGCCCCACCATGTCGCCGTTGGCCAGATTGCAGACGACAAGGTCGTACGTTTTTTTGTTCCAGGCGGTTTCAAAGGCTGCCGTCACCTCGTACGCGCTCATGGCGGGCTTTTTGTCATAGGTGGGCACGTTGCGCGGCGACTCCACAAGAATGCGGTCTTCGCCTTCAAATGGGTCTTCCAGACCGCCGTTGAAAAAATAAGTCACATGAGCGTATTTCTCGGTTTCCGCAAGGCGAAGCTGACGCAATCCAGCCTGCGAAACAGTTTCGCCCAGCCCTTGGCGAACCGGCTCTTTGGCAAAGGCGACGGGGAGGGTAAAATGGGCACCGTAGCTTATCATGGAGGCAACAGCCGAAATGGCTGGCACGCGGCCGCGGTCAAAGGCCGAAAAATCCGGCGCGGTGAGGGCGGACGTCAACTCGCGCATCCTGTCCGCGCGAAAGTTGAACAGAAAAACAGCGTCGCCGTCCATAATGCCCGGCACATCCCCGGTATCAAAGCTGACTGGCGTGACGAATTCGTCCGTAATGCCGGAGACGTATGATGCCTCCAACGCTACAGAGGGGCTTGCGGCAAGCTCTGACTGACCGTGAACAAGGGCCTGCCAAGCCGTCTGCACGCGCTCCCAGCGATTGTCGCGGTCCATGGCGTAAAAACGGCCGATCAGCTCGGCTATGCGCACATTATCGAGGGGCGTAATATGGGCTTCAAGATCGCGCACATAGCCAAGGCCGCTCTGGGGGTCCGTGTCGCGCCCGTCGGTAACGGCGTGTACGCGCACTGGCACGCCGGCGCGTGCCGCGAGAGAGCAGATGGCCTTGAGATGGTTTGTGTGGCTGTGCACTCCACCGTCGGAAAGCAGACCGATGAGGTGCAGCCGACCCCTGCTCCGGCGCGCGGTGGCAAGAAGGTCGTTCAAAACCGGATTGGCGGCAAGGGATCCGTCTTCCAGGGCGACGTCAATACGCGTCATATCTTGGTAAATCACGCGGCCAGCGCCTATGTTGAGGTGTCCCACCTCGGAATTGCCGATATAGCCCCAAGGCAGGCCAACGTCCAAGCCGGAAGCGATGAGACCGCTGTGGGGGCAGCGGGCCAGCAGGGCGTCAAGATTGGACGTTTTTGCCAGATACGCGGCGTTGCCGGGGCCAGCTGGAGAAATACCCCAGCCGTCCATGATCAAAAGCAGTGTCGGCGTCATGCGAATTTTTCCCGGTTGATGGAGCAGACGGATACAAAAATTACAGACACAAGCGTTTACGAGCTTTCTCCGACATAAGCCCAGAGGGATTCAAGACGGTAAAGCTCACGCGCGGATTCAAGAAAAATATTGACCACAATATCGTTCAAATCCACCAGAATCCACCGGCTAGTGTCATAGCCTTCCGTATGCAGGTATTCCCACGATTTTTCACGGCAGAGTTCAGCGACATCGTCGGCAAGGCTGCGGGCGTGACGCGACGAGCTTGCCGTAAGCACCACCAAACCATCGGTGAAAAGACCCTTACCTTCAAGATTCACACACTCCACATGCCGGGCCTTGCGTTCTTCTAGTCGGAGCCTGATACTGACCAGTTTCTCCTCAATCATGTCGGACGGGTTCCGATGCTTTGCGCTTCTTCATGAACAATAAAATATAAGAAACACGACTGTTGTCAAGGTATTTGTCCCGTTGAATCCGGTCGGTCTTTCGCCCGGTGGACACCGCTTGCGAAAACGTATACGGATATATCTGCGCCCTGCTTGCCGTCGTCATCTGGGCTGGCAATTTTGTCACCGCCAGAGTGCTGGCCACTCCTCATTCCCCCATGCAGTTCAATTTCTAGCGTTGGTTTATGGCCTTGACCGCGCTGTTGCCCTTTGCCGTCAACCACTCAAAAAAATTTGAAATTTGTACTCCGCGCACTAGTTCCGGTTTGTACCGACCGTCAAGTATAAGGCCAACAAGGAGTCCTTCAAGAAGAAGGCTACTATGCCCTCGGCAGATTTCTGCCGCGATTCAGGACAACATCCCTATCCCTGCTGCCTTGGTGTCCGCTACGAGCGCATTGACATAAGGTTATTGCTGCTGCATAAAACAGTTGAGGCAGAAATCGTTGCTTCAGGCCTGTACAGCAGCAATACAGCAATCATGAGGGATAACAATGCACATCGGATCCATGATTTCCGGGGCTTCCAACCCATTTTTTTCTCTGGAATTTTTTCCGCCGGTGGACGAAAGTCAACTGCCGTCTTTTTTCAATACGGCGGAGCGGCTGCGGATTCTTTCGCCGCTCTTTGTCTCAGTCACCCACGGTGCCAGTGGCAGCCAGCACCGCAATACCTTGGCCGTGACGGCGGAACTTGCCCGGCGTGACTTCACATGCATGCCCCACCTGACCTGCGTGGGGGCCGAACCGGGAGGCATAGCACAGTTTCTGCGTGAACTACGCGCCGCCAGTGTGGACAATGTGCTTGCGTTGCGCGGGGATACGCCCGCCTGGCAAAGTCGGTCCGCAGAGGAGCATTTCAAGCACGCCGGCGATCTGGTGGCCTTTATCCGGGCCAATGCGCCGGACATGGGCATCGGCGTCGCCGCCTATCCCGCCCCGCATCCCGAATCCCTCACCTTTACGGAGGATCGCGAATATACGGCACAAAAACTCCGGTCCGGCGCGGATTTTGCCGTCACCCAGCTTTTTTTCGACGTGCGCGAATATGAGAACCTTGTGACGTCCCTGCGCGTCAGGGGCGTGAACACTCCCGTCGTGCCGGGCATTCTGCCCATACAGAGCTTTGATTCCCTGCGGCGCGTACTTTCCATGTGCGGGGCCAACATACCGGGCAATTTCTACCTGGACTTGGAAGAGGCACTGCGCAATGGCGGGGAAGAGGCACTGCGCGAGGCGGGGCTCAAATTCGCCGTGCGGCAGATCCGCCACCTGCTAGATATGGGCGCGCCGGGCATCCACCTGTACACGCTCAACAGGAGCGAGTTGTGCCTGCGCATCGCGGATGAGGCGAAACTGGGGCGTTCAAAATCCAATAGCTCAAAAACGGTGTGAAGCATGAATCTATATCTGGACTGTTCACGCGGTATCAGTGGCGACATGACTCTGGCGGCCCTCAATCATCTGGGCGTGGATACGGCCCCCTTTGAGGGGATTCTGGCGGCGGCTGGCATTGAGTGCCATATCAAAACTTGGGCGGAGAACCGGGCTGGCGGCCCTGGACGCCGGGTGGAAGTGACTTGGGACGAAACGCAGCCTCTGCGCCAACCGGCTGACATCGCCGCCATTTTTCGGCGTCTGGCCGTCAGCGCCGGGGCGCGGGAACGCGCCCTTGCCGTGCTTGACGCCCTGACACTAGCGGAAGCCGACGCCCATCATATTCCGTCAGAGAAAGTACCTTTTCACGAATTGGGCGCCATTGACACCCTTGTGGACATTGCCGGTGTGTGCTGGGCTCTTGACGAACTCGGGGCAGAGAGCATCACGGCCTCGCCACTACCCTGGTTTTCCGGCGTAGTGGAGTGCGCGCACGGCCTTCTCCCCCTTCCGGCCCCTGCCACAGCTTTTCTTATGCGCGGCAAGCCCGTGCGCCCCGTGCCGGACTGCGAGGAACTGGTCACGCCCACTGGCGCAGCCCTTGTCCATGTGCTGGCGCAGTCTTTTGCCAACGGTCCCGCGGGTAGAGTTCACGCCTTGGGCACGGGCTACGGCTCGCGGCCTTCGCCTATGGGGCTGCGCGTCTGGCAGCTGCAACCCGTGGCGGCGCGGGTGCGCCATACTCGTGGGGGCCTTGAGCTTGTGACGCAGCTGGAAACGCATTTGGACCATCTGACTGGCGAAGAACTCGGCTGTGCCCTGTCGTCTTTGGCTGGGCTGGACGAAGTGTTGGATGTGCTATGGCTGCCCGGTACGGGCAAAAAAAACCGCCCGGCTGGACTCCTCCGCGTTCTGTGCCGACCCGAAGACGAAGACGCCGCCGTCGGCGCCCTGCTGCGCCATACCCACAGCCTCGGCTTGCGGCGGCAATGCCTAGAGCGTCTGGCGCTGCCTAGACAGACGGCGGCCATTGACTGTGCTGATAGCAAACTGGATGCCAAAATGTACACGCTGGAGGGCAAGGACTATGTGCGGCCAGAGGCCGATGCCGTCAGCGCCAGCGCTGACCGACTCGGTCTAGGCGCACCCGCCCTGCGCTTCAGTGCCGAACAGTATAAAACAACAACGTAGAGTAGAGTCAAGGAGTTTCACTATGCCAAGGTTCATGGTTCTTGTTTTTGCCCTGATGCTTGCCGCAATACAGGGCTGTAACGCCCTCGGCATCAACAACCCTTTCCCCAGTAATCCCCTGACCGGCGGATTCGAGGCTGCCACAAGCCGCCTTCTGAATATTCCCCTACCTTCCGGTATGGAGCGCTACCTCTCCCACGGTTATCAGACTTATGGGGCGTATAGAGGGAGTGAAGGCCTTGAAACCCTGCGCGGCAAGATAGACCCCCACACAGCGGCTCAAAGCCTCCATTCCTCTCTCATCGCCCAAGGCTGGCAACTGCGCCTCTCCCTGCGCAATGGGGACAGATCCGTTTATATTTATGAGCGGGGTAATACCCTTGCTCTGCTGCATTTTCGGCGTCAGACGGTCATGACCATTCTGGAAATCTGGACAGGTAGGCGCCTGCCCGACGGCACCATGCCAAATTTTGTCGACGGGCGCGACTGGCAGACAACTCCAGAGGCGGACAACATCGCTCCCGAATCTGTTCCCGGCACTATGGAGCAGTGGAGTGGATCGTCCGGCGGCCTGCAGGAGCGTAACCTGTGACGTGGGGCATTTTTGCCGCGAGCACGCGCTTTGCGAGGCGGCGTCTGCACTTGGGCGTCTGCGGCTCTGTGGCCTGCTACAAGGCGGCGGAACTACTCAGGGCCTGGCTCAAACTCAATATGCATGTTTCCGCAACCCTCACGGATGCAGCGCAGCATTTTGTGACGCCCCTCCTTTTCGAATCACTAGGGGCCATGCCTGTTTATGGGGGAATGTTCACTCCTGGGGGGGAGCCTTTCGCGCATCTGGAAACGGGCGCCCACGCCGGGGTCTTTGTGGTGGCCCCTGCCTCGGCCGACGTCTTATCCCGTCTTGCCTGCGGCGGTGCGTCGGACATGCTTTCCGCTCAAGCCCTTGCTTTTACGGGGCCGCTCATACTGGCGCCGGCCATGAATCCGCGCATGTGGGACAACAAGGCTACCCGAGCCAATGTGGCCGTATTGCGGGAACGAGGAGCCGTACTGGTGGGGCCTGTTTTCGGGAATGTGGCCTGCGGGGAGGAAGGAGAGGGCAGGTTTGCGCCCTTGCCGGAAATTTTTTTGGCGGCCCTGCGCGCCCTTGCGCCGCATGATATGGCCGGCCTCCGCGTGCTGGTGACGCTGGGACCCACCCGTGAACCTTGGGATGGTACGCGCTTCTGGTCCAACCCATCCACCGGGCGAATGGGAGCGGCGCTGGCCGTCAGCGCTTGGTTACGCGGCTCGCGGGTAACGGCCATATGCGGGCCTGGGAGCGCGGAGCTTTTGCCGCGGGGCGTCGCCACATGCAGTGTCTGCCACGCGCGGGAAATGTTTGAGGCCGCGCAGGACGTCTGGCCACAGATGGATGTGGGCATGTTTGTGGCGGCTGTGGCCGATTTTTCTCCTGCGGAGACGAGCCCGGAAAAATTCAAAAAGTTCGTGGCTCCGGATGGCTTCAGCATTGTCTTCAGTCCCAACCCGGATATTCTTGCTACTTTGGCCGCCCGGCGCAGGCCGGAGCAGAAAGTGCTGGCATTTGCGGCGGAAAGCGTGCCGGACATGCAGGATCTGCTTGTCCTCGCCAAGGAGAAACGCGCGCGTAAGAATGTCGATCTGCTGGCCGCCAACTACATCAACAGAGAGGGCAGCGGCTTTGGCACACTCACCAACAGCGTGGCTGTTACGGATATTCACGGCCGTGAAGAAATCTGGCCTGAACAGAGCAAAGCGGATGTGGCTTGGGATTTGTGTTCATGGCTTTTGAAGCTGTAGGTTTTTACGCCACTCTCTGGCAGGGGCAGGGAATCAACTGGATTTTGCTGCCGGAAAATCCGTCCGAACCCTGGTTTGCCTCCCTTCCGCGTCCACAACCGGCAGCTCGCACAACGCTGCGGCCAATTCCTTTCGCGCCGCCGTCAACGCCAGCCGCAGACGGGCGGGAAAAGATGACGCCGCAGGCCCCGGAGCGCCAAACGGAGGCAAAATGGACGCCCGTGCCACAAAATCTCTGGCCGTCCCCTTGGCGTGAACGTATTGCGGCTGTACGACGCGGGCGTATTGTCTGGACATATTGGGAATTGGGGCGGGATCTGTGCCAAAACTCTAACCCCGGCCGCCGGGCCCTCTTTCAACGGCTGATCACAGATCTCGCCCATCCGGGCGGCACATATACTTTTTTCCCGGTCTGTGTGCCTGCCCCTCAGGATCAAGAGAACCCGGCCGTCTATGCACCGGATGCCGAAATTTTCTGGTCCGCCCTGAAACAACTTGGCGCGCGCGCGACGCTGATCATGGGCGAGGCGGCGGTAAAAGCCCTTGCCTTGGAGGATGAATTACCACTTTGGGGCATGTCGCGGCGGCACAGCTTTTTTGTATGGCGTTTGCCAGAGGCGGACGCCGTTTTGCAGGACGAGAATCTCTATTCCACGCTTCTTGACTTTTTGCGTACCGGAATGCGTGATTTAGCGCGGCGGTAAACTCTGTCGGCGCAGGATAAGAACGTTGCAAATTAGAAATAATTTCTTGATATTATTGAATAATATATTGCCTTCAGGTGAATGTTGACAGGAGGCAAATATGGAACGTTATATGGTGAACAACAATCTGGCAGATTACACCGTTGATCATAAGCATAAAAGATACACGGCACCTGATGGCATTGACGCCATAATAAACCGGATCACACATTTACCGGTTCAGAAATTTGCTGACTGCCAATGGGCTGCTGAAGAAGCTACTGGATAAAATCAACAGACCGTTCGAGAAGCAGAGTAAACTCGTTAAAAGCGATGTGTCCGTGGATGCCTCATCAGTTCTGCCGCCCATCCCCGTACACGTCCTGTCAGCTTGGGGATTTGTACCCCGCTCACCAGTTCCGGGTTGGAGCGTCCAGTAATGAGGCCAATAAGGCGTCCACCGTCATCCGGTCTATGCCTGCGGCTCCCTTGTTGGATACGCGTTTGGAGAGTTTTCATTTATAGACAGATAAAGCTATAGTCCGCATTTTTTTCAAAAATATGAGGTATTGTTAAAGCGTGCCAAAGCCGTAACGTAGCTTCAACAGCCTTGTCTGATTTGGAGACAACCTTGGTTTTCCCATCTCCGTCAGCATACGCGCTCGTTAGCTGGACGTGCCGCGGGCTTCAATGCCGATGCACGCGGTTGAAGCGGAGTGAAATGTTCTATCCCGGCTGAGTGTTTAATTTTTCTGTTTCCGGGATCAAGGCCTTTACTGTCAGCCGAAAAAAACCAGAAAATATTCCTGACAATGTCCAAACTAGTATAGTGCTTTTTCTTTATGACCTGCCTCAATATTTGGCGGTTCTCACCGGATGACACCGTTTGCGTTAATAATAACCTGCCTTGTTGGTTAGATGGAGACGGGTCTAGAACATCAATCAAACGCGGTCATTTCTGGCTGAACGAGGCATTGTCATCCAACAGAGCATACATAATTTTGAAAAGACTGTCTCCATGATTATCGCGGATCGCCGGGAAGGATTCGGCTGAATGTGTTAGACCACCGGATATTGGCCTTGAAGGAAAGAAATCATTGGCAAACAAAATGCGCAAACAGCTTGGGCCGTGCTTGCCGAAGGCGTGCCGTTTGATCCCACAAAAGCCAAGCGCACAGGAGGAGGAACATAAAGGCAATAAGGAGGAATACGAGCCGAACGACCGACAGTCTCGGCATGCTTTCAGAGGCGCTGCACAGTGCGCTTGATCTGTCGGCGGCGATCACATATTTCACCGTGCGCTACGTATCGTTCCAGCCCGAACAATCACCCACCTACGGACATGGAAAAACGGGCCTAGAACATCAATCAAACGCGGTCATTTCTGGCCGAACGAGGCATTAAAAATCTTTCGCCCCCTGAATGGATTGCTCAGGCAATACGGGGGAGAGCTTTACGTCAGTTTTCACTGCCGCATGCATCACTCCACCACAGTGGCGGAGGCTCTTACGACACGGCCTCCCGCCTGCAGGCGGCTCTCCACGGATTACGGATGCCGGATTTACGATTGGATAACAATACGGTTTTTATTTGAAAATGGAACAAATTGATTGTTCCATAAATTTATTTGGTGTATTCTCCCAAAAAAAGAGCATAGCGCAGTTATAACATAATTTTTCACACCCTTTTTAGGAGTATCCATTGAGTGAAAATGTGAAGCACAATTTCGGCGAGTATCAAGCGGAATTCCTCGGCACATTTGTCTTTTTGCTGCTCGGCATGGGTTGTGTGGCCGGCCTGAAAGTTGCCGGGGCCAGTTACGGACAATGGGAAATCAGCATCATCTGGGGCATGGCCGTTGCATTGGCTATCTACCTCACTGCCGGAGTGTCGGGGGCGCACCTCAACCCGGCGGTGACTGTGGCCCTGTGGTTGTTCGCCTGTTTTGACAGACGCAAAGTTGTTCCTTTTATCAGCGCCCAAGTCCTGGGCGCTTTTTGTGCGGCCATAGTTGTCTATTTTCTCTACCACAATCTTTTCGCCGTCACCGACGGCGGCGCGAAACTTGTCAACACCGCCAGCATTTTTTGCACTTTCCCCAATCCCGGAATTAGCATTGGGCAAGCCTTCATGACCGAGGTGGTGATAACCGCCACGCTCATGGCCGTGATCATGGCTTTGACCGATGATAGAAACGGAGTTCCCAAAGGCCCCATGGCTCCGCTGTTGATCGGCATTTTGGTGGCGACCATCGGCGGCTCTTTTGGTCCGCTGACCGGCTTTGCCATGAACCCCGCCCGTGACTTCGGCCCTCGTCTGTTCACCTTCATCGCGGGCTGGGGTTTCGATACCATGACAGGCGGCCTCTCCGTACCGTATTTCTTGGTGCCGATTCTCGCTCCAATCGTCGGCGCCGTTTTGGGAGCCTTTATATACAAACGTTGTATCGACAACAATCTTCCCTGCAACTGAAAACTGTAGGACGGATGCCGTCGGAATCAGCAAAAGGAATACGCTATGGCCTCAGCAAAATATATCGCCGCTCTAGACCAGGGAACTACCAGTTCGCGTACGGTCATTCTGGATGAAAACGCCAACATCGTGAAGGTGTCCCAACGCGAATTTCCCCAGATATATCCTCAACCGGGCTGGGTGGAACATGACCCCATGCAGATATTGGCCACCCAGATGTCCACCCTTACCGAAGCCTTGACCGAGTGCGGCATCACCCCGGATCAAATCTCGGGGATCGGCATCACCAACCAGCGTGAAACAACAGTGGTCTGGAACAGGGAAACAGGCAAACCGGTCTACAACGCCATTGTCTGGCAATGCCGCCGTACGGCCGCCATCTGTGAAGAACTCAAAAAAAACGGCCTCAGCGACTATGTGCGAAAAAACACGGGGCTGCTCATTGATCCCTATTTTTCTGGCACCAAGATCAAGTGGATACTGGATAATGTTGACGGCGCTAGGGGCAGGGCCGAACAGGGCGAACTGCTGTTCGGAACCATAGACTCCTGGCTTGTCTGGAACATGACCCAAGGGCTGGTTCACGTCACCGACTACACCAATGCCTCGCGCACCATGCTGTTCAATATTCACAAGCTGTCGTGGGATGAAACTATTCTGAAGGCCCTCGGCATCCCGGTTTCCATGCTGCCGAAAGTCAAGTCGTCGTCAGAAGTGTACGGCCAAGCCAATATCGGCGGCAAAAGTGGTACCCGCATCCCCATTTGCGGCATCGCGGGTGACCAGCAAGCGGCTCTGTTCGGCCAGTTGTGCGTGCAGGACGGCATGGCCAAGAACACATACGGTACCGGCTGCTTCATGCTTATGAACACGGGCGAGACTGCCTTCATATCCAGACATGGGCTCATTACCACCCTTGCTTGCGGCTCCAGAGGCAAAGTCTGCTATGCTCTGGAAGGTTCAATTTTCGTGGCCGGGTCCGCCGTGCAGTGGCTTCGTGACGAACTCAAACTTGTGTCCGACGCCGGGGATACGGAATACTTCGCCACAAAAGTCGGTACCAGCAACGGCGTGTATGTGATCCCGGCCTTTACCGGCCTCGGTGCGCCCTACTGGGATCCTTATGCCCGCGGGGCCATATTCGGCCTTACCCGTGGAGTGAACTCCAGCCACATCATCAGGGCCACCCTGGAATCCATCGCCTATCAGACTAGGGACGTGCTTGAAGCCATGCAGGCCGATTCCGGCATTACCCTTCATGCCCTCAAAGTTGATGGAGGGGCTTGCGCCAATAATCTCCTTATGCAATTCCAGGCCGACATTCTCGGGGCCAATGTAGAACGCCCGGCTGTTCTGGAAGTCACGGCGCTGGGGGCTGCTTTCCTTGCCGGACTCGCCTCGGGTTTCTGGAACGACTTGTCAGAGGTGAAAAACCGCCTGACGGTGGAACGAATTTTTAAACCTTCCCCGAACAAGGCCAAACAGGAAGCGCGGTACAACGGCTGGAAAAAGGCCGTTTCCAAGGCGCTCAAGTGGATAGACGCGGAATAGTGAAGACGACCTTCGGCATGAAGAGAAACGAGCCTCACCCGAAAAGAATTTTTCCGCCGTCTGAAGCGGCTCTCTGAAACCTGAATATTTTCAGGTGAAGTTTCAGGTGAAATGCTTCAAATTTAATTCGTCACAGGGACGGGAGGTGGAGACAATTCCGCTTTACGTCCTTCCACCCACATCAAGCCGGTTGTATTACTGTAAAAACGTACGCAATACAATACTCTGCCTAGATCATTTCACGCTTGAGATACTTGCTTTACGGCAGGGTAAAAACAGCCTGCAAGCATTTCGCGGCAAGGATTTGCAAGCAAATCCTTGCCGCGCAGAGCAATTTTTTCAAAGTTAATCTGTTCTATCCTGGTATTTTTAAGATATTCTTTCTGACGGGGAGGCAGCAGTTTTAATACCATGACGGCCATGTCTTTGATTATATTTTTGAGGATATTAGATAATGTAGTCGTGAGACATGTAACAGTATAAAATAATTATCAATTTACTAAAATCGCTACGCCAAAAACAGTCAGTATTTTCAGTAATAAACAGTTTTTTGCTATTCAGCCTATTACGCTGGCATTCACGTTCGGCCAGAGGCTTGCTGCGCATGCCTTTATTCATAATCCCATCCTTTGTACCCCTTGTCGATATATACTCTGTCCCGTTCCGGCATTCCGGCGTTCTCAAGAATCGAATCCAACTCTCTGGTATCTGATTAGTAACATGGCGCGACGACAACAAGCCGTGTCCGCGTCTGCGCCCATATGAACATTGTAGCCGCAAGACGCTTAATTCGGGCGACATCAGCATCATACGAATACTTCTTTGTGACAACGCAATTTGAGGGGGGGGGCAGAGAGCTGATTCATCCGGGTATGGGTCTTTCCTTGGGGAAGCCAACAAGTTCTAGATTCTCTCCCCTTCCGCGCCCGACAACATGCCTGGGCTGACTGATTTAAAATGCCCACGTACTTTATTCCCACGTCGGGGGAGCCTTTTTGGTCTGGGTATCTCTCGCCTTTCTCACCCACATTACGATACATTTCGTCCGCCTCAATTACGAAGTCCGACTCCAGGCCCCCGAGGAAAAAAACCAATTCTCTCGGCACCCATGACGAATACGTAACAAATGCATATGTTCAATCCCTTGCTTGACCACAATTGCCACCTCCCCGCCTTTTTTGTGGACATAAGCCGCGCTAAAAATCACGAAAGGCGTATGGTAAAAAGTCTGTCCCTAGCTCAAGGCTCCATCGTGACACTTGACAACGGGTTACATCAATTACGAATTTTTGACCAACCATTTTCGACTGTCTACCAGGACCATCGCCGATATTTACAAAAATCACTGGCAGATTAAGATTTTCTTTAGGGAAATCAAGCAAACTCCGCGTATAAAAAATTTGTCGGCACATCGAAAAACGTCGTTCATATTCAGATTTAAACAGCCTAACCGTATACCCGCTACTGGTCTACCAGAAATTCCTGAATAAAATCGGCCTATCTGTGCAACAGCTTTTCCAGCTCATTACCCTTAATTTCATCGGAACCAGTTCCCTGGAAGCTGGAGGAACTCCTGAAATCACGAAGGCAAAAAATAGAAAAATCTTATAACCTCGTTAGAATGGACGACTTAGCCGGACAGCAATGAAAAACATTTTCACGATTGATGAAACGACTCAAACTGTGGAATGTAAAAATTTTCTGCACAGATCATTGAAATATCTATCCAACTAAAATATCAAGAAATAAGCTGATTCAAAGCAAGCAAGAAACTATTGCGATTGAACGCAGCAATGCCGTCAGCGTCATTGGTTCGCCCATTTCAAGTGGACCACTGGTATTTTAAAATGCTTATACATGGTTGATCTGATGAAGAATCTTTTTGCAAGATTCTCTGTGAACTGGACAAGGAAAGATATAGCATCATTCTTTTAGCAATACTCTCCGTCGAAGAACCGAACATCTCGCGACCTACTACAAGCCACAACCTTAAGCCACAACCTTCTCAGTCAATTTTCACTAACATCGTATTTTCACAGGATATTTTTTTATCACAAAAAATATATAAAAACTTTGGCATGTATTATTGCGTAATTCCTGCATGTTTTTGATCGCTTACGCTCAGGCATTTACCCCGTCCTCGCTCTGCCATTTTTGCAGTGTTTGCCCGATAAAGTCACAAATGGCGGCGTGTTCTTCCTTCCCACGGTTTGTAATGCGGACAGGCTCGGCAAAACGGTAACGTACCGTCAAATCCGGTCGAATTTTTCCCAGTTCCCTGATTTTTTTGCCCTGTCCCCAAGCATCTGTTTTGAGGGCCAGTGGTACGATCGGCACATTGGCCCACAAAGCCAGTTTAATACCGATTGTATTGAAATACCGCCAGTCAAAAATCGCTGACCGCGTGCTCTGCGGAAAAATGATGATGGAGATGCCCCGATCAAGGCGCTTTTTTCCTTCTTTCAGCACAACGGTCAGGTCATTGCGCGGGCTGATACGATTGACGACGACAGGTTCACGCGAGCGCATGACAGGGCCAAAAAACGGTACGGTGGTCAGACTTTTTTTGACCACAAAAGTCACAGGGCGGCGCGGCCTTATAATGCCCGGCAACATAAAAGTTTCAAGAGTGCTCATGTGATTGGCGACAAAAAGGCAGGAGCCGTCAACCGCATTGATGGAGTCCATGCCCTGGATATCAATTTTTCCACCGATTTGCTCAACAAGTTCAGAAACTTCAATACTTGCTTGAGACCATGCCGCATCGTCGCACAGACCTTTGGCGGCAAGCGCGCAAAGCCGGAATACCGGGCCAAGGAAAAGCCGGCTGTAGAATGAAAGTGAAGGGAAAAAACAGGTGAAAAAGCCAGGTGAAAGGCCGGGACTTTGATAGAGGTTCCCTGTGAAAAATTTGTTGCCGAATTCAGATGTGACAGGTGTCATTTTGTCTCATCCGAAGAGGGTATTTTATAAATTTTGCGCCATCGTTGCGTCAGACGCGGTTCTTCTCCGTTGTTGCGCGCCTGGTAAAAACGCCTGCCTTTAAGCTCAGGTGGCAAATAGTTCTGCTGTATCCAGGAGTCAGGATAGTTATGTGGATATTTGTATTCCTTGCCGAAACCCCAGTTTTTTTGCATCTGTGTTGTGGCATTGCACAGGTACAGCGGAACCGGCTTGGCCCCGTTGAATTTGACCTCGCGCGCGGCGTTTAGGTAGGCGGCATAGGAGGAATTGCTTTTGTGCGCCAGCGCCAGGTAAACAACTGTTTCCGCCAGCGGAATAAAGCCTTCGGGCATGCCTACCATTTCCACAGCTTGCTGACACGCCACCGCGAGAGAAAGAGCCCTTGGATCAGCAAGGCCAACGTCTTCGGAGGCTGAAAGAATCAGGCGGCGGCAGACGAAACGCGGATCTTCGCTTCCCTCAAGCAGGCAGGCCAGATAGTACAGAGCCGCATCGGGATCGCTGCCGCGTATGGATTTGATGAGCGCGGAGGCGAGTTCATAGTGACAGTCGCCGTCTTTGTCGTGACGGAGCAACACTTCCGGTAAGAGATTTTCGATCTGCTCGGCAGTTATTTTATCTTGGGGGAGGGCGGCGACATATTCCACAAGATTGAGGAGTATCCGCGCATCGCCGTGAGAAACGTCGGCCAGGAGATCCAGCACATCTTCCGGAACCCCGGCCTGAATGTTTTCTGCGCCGCGCCGCGCAAGTTCCGCGAGTTCACTGTGCCCGAGCGGATGCAGACGCAACACATGCAGACGGGAAAGCAACTGGCGTGTAATGCTGAAAGAGGGATTTTCCGTTGTGGTGGCAAGAAGCGTCAATTCGCCGGATTCTACCAGCGGCAGAAAGAAATCCTGTTGCGCCTTGGAAAAACGGTGCAGTTCGTCCAGCACAAGAATTTCCATCCCGTCCAGGAAACGGCGCAAATGCTGTAACCCGGCTTCAGAAGCGCTTAATCGCAAGTATTTTTTATTGGCGGATTTTGCCAGCAAAAGAGCCAGGGTAGATTTCCCGCAGCCCGGCGGACCGAAAAACAGAAGACTAGGCAGCCTATTGGCGTTGATGAGAGAACGTAGCCGATCGGACAGGTGCGCCTGACCCAAAAAGAGGGCAAGGTCATCAGGACGCATGCGTTCAGGCAGAGGTCGGTTTATCGTCATTGTACCGTGTTTCCAGTGCTGAAGTCGTTCAGGTGGGATGCCCACAAGTGCAGCCCAAGACAAAGCGTCGCTGCAGTTTCACACTGCAGAATGCATGTTCCTAGGCTGCTGGCGATAAAACCGGCCGCAGTAATCGCAAAAAATTCTCTGGAGGAAAAGCCGCCTTCCGATCCGAAGTCATAGACGGTAAGCCACTGTGTATTGGCTGTCCACGGCGACAGCAGGGAGATATTATCCTGCCTTTCCCAGAGCAGGATACGCTGATCCGCCGGTGAAGCCAATTTCACAACATCGTCAATACCCCTGGACAGTAAACGCAGTTCCGGCAGCCAAGGATTTTTACACTGTTTGGCCCCGGCGATCATCTGTTCCTTCCAAGATTGCTCCGAGAAGGACGAAAGCTTGTTCTGGCTGTGATCAGCCTGCCATATCCAAATGGCGTCCGCGCCCAGTTCAACGGCTTTTTTCAGAAAAAAGCCGCGACGTACAGTTTTGCTCAGTGATAGAGCTAGGCCAGCACGAGCCTCGGGGCTGGAAAAAATCAGTTCTTCCAGGCGTTCCATCCGGACGTCTTGTTTATTGATGCCGTGAATGCCGAAGCGTCCGGCCCCCCCTCTTCCGAAGTACTTCAATGTTGCGGGCTCTTGTATCTCAAGTGAACACCACATGCTGAACGCTATTCGCAGCTTACGGATGCTCGTCGCCTTGCGCTGGAGAAGCATTATTTTATTATCCACGCTGCCTGTCAGGCAAGACCACATTCCATCCGTAAATTAAGCTACTTCTTCTTGTGGCTTGAACGCAGATGCAGGCGCATGGGCGCGTGGGCGATGCCGAATATCTTGCGGAGCGTGTGTTCCAGGTAGCGTACATAATTTTCCGGCACACGCTCCGCGTCGTTGACAAAAAAAACAAAGGTGGGCGGCGCGGTTTCGGCTTGGGTGAGATAATAAAATTTTATCCGCACCCGTTTGACCACAGGAGGCTGATGTTTTGCGAGCGCTTCCGCCATGGCCCGGTTGAGCTGTCCTGTAGATACACGAGCTTGGCATTCACGGTGAATTTTTTCCGCCAGAGGCAGAATTTTGTCGAGGGCATGCCCCGTGTTGGCGGAAACCGGCAGCACGGGCACATGCGCGCAGAAGGCCAGCATGGCGCGGATATTCTTTTCCAGTTGTTTGAGGGCCGTGCGCGGAGCCAGATCGCATTTGTTGATGAGCACGCAAAAGGGAATTTTGCGTGTGTTCAGAAGATCCATGAGACGCTTATCCTGCTGGCTAACGCCTTCGGCCGCGTCCAGTACAAGGAGGGTCATATCCGCTTTGCCGACGGATTTGAGGGCCGAGCTGACCGAATATTTCTCCACGCTGTCCGTTATTTTCGCGCGTCGGCGCACGCCAGCCGTATCCACAAAAACATAATCCCACCCGTCGCGGGCAAAACGTACGTCCACGCTGTCGCGGGTGGTGCCCGCAATGGTGGAAACAATCATCCTTGCCTCGCCGGAAAGAGCGTTGACAAGAGATGATTTCCCAGCGTTTGGCCGTCCAAGCATGGCAAGACGCAGGGTCGTAGCTTTCTGCGCCGGGCTGTCAGCTGGAGCGTCTGCCAAGGGAGCGAGGGCGGCAAGCATATCGGCAAGCAGGGGCATATTGTGCCCGTGCTCGGCGGAAACCGCGACAACCGGCAGGCCTAGGGCGTAAAACTCTGCCGTCAGTTCGTCTTCCCGCTCAATTCCGTCCACCTTGTTGACAACGCACAGGGCGGGCAGGCCTGTGCGGCGTAAGTAGAATGCCAGATGCTCGTCCAAGGGCAAAAGGCCGTCGCGTCCGTCCACAACCAGAGCAAGGCCTGCGGCGGCGGCCAGCGCCGTCTCGGTCTGGCGCAGGATATCTTCCTCAAAACCGCGCGATTCTTCCGGACCTTCGGTCACGGCGGCATGCGCGCCCAAGGTTACGCCGCCGGTGTCCACAACGGCGAAGGCTGGCAGGGAGCTCCGCAGCACAGTGCCCTCCATGCGGTCGCGCGTCACGCCCGGCCTGTCATGGGTAATGGCGCGGTTGGCGCGGATAAGACGGTTAAATAGGGTGGATTTGCCCACATTGGGACGTCCTGTCAGCACAATGCGGGGAAGAGCGTTTTCGGCTTGTATTTCAGGCATGCTCAGTTGTTCTTGGCGTATCGCGATGTTGTAATTCGGAAAACACGGACGGACCACGCAGACTTTGACGGTTGACTTTTAACCTAAAAAGGTGGCGCAGGCAAGCAGAATTTGTCCTGTTTTTTTCGCAGGACAAGCGCACAAAAATATCGAGAGTTTCACCTTTGTGATGATTTTTTCGGCATAACTATTTGTATTTAATAACTCAATCTCTGTAAAAGTGAATCTCTTAAAATATCAGGCTGTGTCAGCAGCCAAAGCAGAATCCGGGAAGTAGTTAAATCGTTTCTTGCTGATCAATCTGTTGCGTTGCGGTTCGGACAGAGGCTTGTTGCGCATGCCTTTGTTAATGATACCATCAAATATTATTTTTTGGTTTTTCTCACGTAGTTCAAGCAACTTTCCGAAAAATTCTTTACCTTGTATTCATAATACGCCATCATCGACTTGCAACAGGCATATGCAAGCAAGTCGGTAACTTCAATCACACACAACAGCATGTTCAGGATAAAAATATCCGGAAGAATTTATGGCGGAAAATCGACACAATGCCATTGACGAACTCTCGTCCCTGACCACGGAATCTTGGCGTATTTTTCGCATCATGGCCGAAATGGTGGAAGGCTTTGACACCCTTAACGGGATCAACGCCAAATGCGTTTCCATTTTCGGCTCCGCCCGCGCCACTCCGGACAGTCAGCCTTACAAGGATGCGGAAAAACTCGCCGCCAGCCTTGTAGATGCCGGTTTCGGCATCATCACCGGCGGTGGGCCGGGCATAATGGAGGCGGCCAACAAGGGTGCAAGCGAGGCAGGGGGCGTATCCATCGGTCTGCACATCCATCTCCCCCACGAACAGAGCTGCAATCAGTATGTGAAAATCAGCTGCGCTTTTCGATATTTTTTCGTCCGCAAGCTCATGTTTGTCAAATACGCCATGGCTTATGTGGCCATGCCCGGCGGCATGGGCACTATAGACGAGCTTTCGGAAGCCTTTGTGCTGGCACAGACGGGCCGCCACTTCCCTATTGTCCTCTATAATTCCGGTTATTGGAGCGGGCTGATGCAATGGCTGCGCACTTCCATGGCAGGGGGGGGGTTCATACACGAAGGAGAGATCGACCGCTTCATCACCCTGTGCGACAAGCCGGAAGACGTGCTCAACCACCTGTCAATTGTCTAAGCTCTGGTCCCGCGTTTTCGCGCCTGCGGGCCCTGTGCCGCCCCCACCGCCAGGACATACTTGGGAGGGTTTGATGGACATGGCTTTGTGCCTTGCCCGCCAAGGCGCTGAAGCCGGGGAAACGCCTGTCGGGGCACTGGTGGTGGGGGCGGGAGGGCGTGTTCTCGCCGAGGCCCGCAATACGCCCATAGGTCTTGCCGATCCTACGGCACACGCGGAAATACTGGCTCTGCGGGCGGCGGGCACGGCCTTGGGCAATTACCGCCTCAAGGGATGCAGTCTTGTTGTAACCTTGGAGCCCTGCCCCATGTGCGCGGCGGCCCTTGTCCACGCGCGAATAGACGGTCTGGTTTTTGGCGCGGCCGATATTTTAGCCGGGGCGGTCATTTCTCACACGGAATACCTGGACATGCCAGCATGTCACAAAATCTGGCACATGGGCGGCGTGCGTGCGCAAGACTGCGCCGATCTGTTGCGTGATTTTTTTGCGGAAAGGCGAAGATAAGTTGCTATAATTCGGATGAGATTCACCGGATGGGTTCCGATTGCGCCAGTAGATTTTTATGGTTCATCCGGTTAAAATGTACTTTACCTCATGAATAGCCAGTATCTTGAGTTTGAAAAAAGGTAGTGTGTTAGTTTGAAATTAACGTTTTAGTTCGCTGTTTGTAGGTCTCCCGCCTCTTTGAGAAGGCCATGGTCTTTCTTGTATGTCGGCGGTTGAGTATTCCGGTAGTGAGATTAAAACGCCCAGTGTAGCTGGCGGATATATTTTCCCCATCCGGATTACCACTGATCGTCCGCTTGTTTGCACCAGCATAACGTGACTTGCCGTAATAATTTTTGACCGGCACGGCATAATCAGCCTCCACGCCAAGCGCATTTAATCCACGTATCCATCAGGTTATGAGTTCGATTCGATTTGCCATACGTTCAGACAGGCTTTAAAGGCTTGCGTTGGACGTATTCTTTTGTTCGTAAATTCGTTCGCCGAGCAATTATCATTTTGGTGTTAACATCCACCGCAACCAGGGCCCAGGTATTTCCAAAAACTAACATACCCTGCTTGTCAGGGGATACATTCTTCTTTTTTGCATAACAAAATGTCCGGATTTCATCACACTGTACCCGTTTTGCGCGAATATTATGAATGCCTTTGTTATGATACTCCAAACAGGCTTTTTCAGCATCAACCAGTCATTCTAAACCGTATTGACAGCCACATCAGTCAGGCGTGCCACACCCTTTATACTCCGCCTTCCACCAAAACCCGGAGAATCTGGCACGTTTTTCAGAAGGGAACTGATTCATTCGGGTGCGGAATAGTTCATATGAACAAGAAAATAAATCTGTTTTGTTACAATAATTGTAATACTTCATCATTCATATCAAGCAATATGGATGCCAGTTTTCTGAAATTAGACTCATGTTTTTCATCAATATTCGCCGTGGAAGACTTTTCAAATATACAAAAAAGCTCTATGCTCTATGCGCAGCAGGATGAGCAAAATGATGATTCTGTAGCCTCTCGATCTTCCTTCTCCAGACCTTGCAACACGCTACTTGTATTCGCCTGGAGCCAAATTTACATCTATCAATCCATTTTTAATACGCTCAAGGGTTTCCAGCAATACCTTATCGGCAACGGATTCACGCCGCACCCAGCGACTGAATATTTTTGATTTGAATCCTCTCATTCGGGACCGGCATAACAGAGCAATAATGCTCTTGCAAGATTAGAAAATTGTTATTCTGACATTATGAGTACCTCTTCTTGTCATTCATTCAAAAAAATCACACTCTTGAGTTGTAATGACAAATCTAGCCAAGGCGCTCCAGTCTTTGCTGTCCACATTACAAGCTTCTACAAATAAACGATTATCGGCACATGTTCCCGCCAGAATCTTCAGACTTCCCCGGCAATGCGTCCTTTATCCGCTAATTATGAATGTCGATAGTACTTAGTACATCTCTCAGCCGGAATTCTGGCTGACGAAATAATTTTTTTGAATAGTTCGTCAGAATTATTTACAAAGCTCGTGCGCGCTGAGCCTTGTTGAGCTCATTGAATTTCTTCCACTCCGGCATTAACATTATTACGGCCAAACGCAGCTTCAAAGAAACTTTTTCCTCTCCAGATTTTGCCGTAAACCCTGATAGTCAATCCTGAAATTCCATCGGCACGCCTTTTATCGTAATATGAAACTGAGCTGGATAATCCTGTTTACTGAAACAGTATGCCTTCCGGCGTCGGCACGCCAAGCAGCATGGCAAAGACCAGCCACACGGCAAGGCACATTATGAGGGTCAGCAGACAGGCGGCAACATAAGGGGAGCCGCCGGAGTTGTTAAGAATAATGGCCGAAAGGCAAAGAAAGAAAGAGCTGGACGGATAAAAACCAAGAATGGGAATAAAGGCCGCATATGCGACGGACGCGACGACTATAACAGCTACGCGGCGCATGTTCACAGGCTCCTCATCGGACGAAACGCCACCGGCCAGACGGCGTCTTTTCAAGACTCCCTGAAAGCAGAGATAAAGTCCCATCAGTGTGATAAACGCCAAAAGCAGCAGGGCGTAGCTTCTGCCCACATCTTCCAGTTCAAATATCTGGGTGAAAAAGACCACCGAGATCAGAAGGACAAAAAACCCGGACATCACGTCTTTCAGCCAGTCCTCCGGGACGGTCAGCACAGGCTGCGCGGACAGACCGGCTTCAGCCGCCGCGCGTTGATGCCACAAATGCATGATGAAAGGCGTGCACAGGGAAAGCAAGGTCAGACAGATCAATATAAGCGTAATAGGACTGTCCAGAAAAACCTGTATGACAGAGTCTCTGGAAGCCTTGGAAAGGCTCACGCATTTGCCGAAATTTTCTTCAATCATCGGCCCCAGAATAATGCCGAGGGCCATGGCCCCCGTGTCCAATTTGACCCGGTTGCAGAAGTATCCGAGAATACCGAAAATCAGGGCAATCCAGACGTCCAGCATGCTGTTGCGTATGGCGTATGCTCCGATGACCGAAAGCAGCACGATGCCGATGGCCACAAAGGTGAGCCGGACACGAAGCAGGCGAACCAGCACTTTGACAAGCAGCAGACCAACGGGAATCATGAGCAGATTCACGACAAACTGGGAAAAAATGAAAGTATAGGCCAGTTCGCCCGTGACCGTGAAGACTTTGAAACCAGGCTGAATGCCCTTGGCCAGCAGCGCACCCAGAATGACGGCGGCAACCGCGCTGCCGGGAATGCCCAAAGTGAGCATGGGAATAAACGAGCCGCCTATAACGGCGTTATTGGCGCTTTCGCTGGAAGCCACGCCCTCAACGATGCCGGTGCCGTAACGGTCCGGCCGCTTGTCCCATCGTTTGCTTTCATTATAGGCAATGATGGAGGCTATTTCCCCGCCCGCGCCCGGCAACATGCCCACCAGCGTGCCGATAATGGAAGAACGCAACAACACTGTCTTGCATTTGCCGAACAGTTCGCGCGCCACGACGCCGAAAACGCCCAGAGTCGGGTTGTACTGCGCAAGGAAGGGTTTGTAACTGCCTATGAGGTAGAGCACCTGGGAAATGGAAAAAAGCCCGATCATAGCTGGGATGACTTCCACTCCCTGAATCAACGGATAATAATCGAAAGTAAAGCGTGGCGTCGCCCCGTGCGGATCAAGACCGATAGTGGCCACCAACATGCCTAAGCCGCCAGAAACAAGGCCCTTGATTATATTACCGGAAGACATGACGGCAATGGAGGAGAGACCGAAAAGACAGAGCCAGAAATTCTCCGGACCGCCGAACTTGATGGCGAAACGCGCTAGAGGGGCGGCAAGGAAGAGAAGAAAGGCGGTACCGATAAAACCTCCGAAGGAGGATGACAGCAGTGAAGTGATAAGGGCTCTGTCCGCTCTGCCGGCTTGGCACATGGGCCATCCGTCGAATGTTGTGGCAACGGAAGAGGGCGTTCCAGGCGTGCAGATAAGACAGGCGGAATTGGATCCGCCGTAAATGGCCCCTACATAGATGGCCCCGAGCATTACAAGGCCGCTGGTTGCGTCCATGGCAAAGGTGACAGGCACCATGAGAGCCACGCCCATGGTGGCTGTGAGCCCGGGCAGAGCACCGATGACAATGCCTCCTGCAAGACCGCCAACCATCAACAGAATACTGACGGGATCACAGAGATTTGTCAAGGCGGGAATAAAAAATTCGTTCATGATTGTTCACATGGTGGATAGCCGGAATATGTTTCTTGTGCCGCCCGTGAGTGGCGGCATAAGAAACAATGGATATCGGCGGTCTGCTGGAAGAAGGGTACTATTTCTTGCCGAAAGCGGCCTTGATGTCAGCATCCAGTGACTGCATGTGCTTGAACAGAGCAACGCCGTCAAGATATTCGGCAGGTTGTCCGGCCTGCTTCATGTCTTTCAGGTAATCGGGATCGAGGCAGATTTTTTTGAACGTTTCACGCAGAAAAGCCAGAGCGTCCGCAGGAATACCCTTGGGGACGACAAAAGCGCGGCGTATGTTGGAAAAAATGTCGTAGCCTTCTTCTTTCAGCGTAGGCACATTGGGTAGGAAATCATTGCGCTTTTCGGCAGCCAGAGCAAGAATGTTCATTTCTTCCAGGCTGCGCATGACATCGTTCAGATTGCCGAGCATGGCGTCAATTTCCCCGCCGAGGAGAGCCGCATTCTGGTCGGCGGTGCCCTTATAAA
Source organism: Desulfovibrio sp. (assembly GCA_031290615.1). Lineage (GTDB taxonomy): Bacteria > Desulfobacterota > Desulfovibrionia > Desulfovibrionales > Desulfovibrionaceae > Desulfovibrio. The sequence continues at coordinate 71,136 of JAITNF010000075.1, forward strand.
ACACTTCCGTAACCGGGAAGCCAAGCTGTTTCTTGAGGTCAAGATACATCATGTGATGCCCGCTGTTGGGGCCCACAAGGCCTATCTTGAGTTTGCCCGGATTGGCCTTGGAGTAGTCAAAGACTTCCCTGGCGCTTTTGAACTTGCTGTCCTTGCGCACTACAACGCACTGGGGGTCATTGACCACTTGGCAGATGTAGTCGAAATCACCGAGTTTGAACTGGGCCTTCTGAGTGACGGCTTGGATGATGATGTGGGGAATGTTGATGCCGCCGATGGTGTAGCCATCCTTTTTCGACATGGCTATTTCACCGAAGCCAATGGCGCCGCCCGCACCGGGTTTGTACACAAAGACCCATTTTTGCTGGGGAATATACTTGTTCCAATATTTCTCCATAATACGTGCCTGCACGTCACTGGAACCACCGGCAGTAAAGGCAATGATCATATTGACTGGTTTTTCCGGGTAGGCGGCCTGCGCCGGCAAGACAACGGCCACAAAAAGGGCCGCCGTAATGGCGAACATGGTGAAAAAACGTTGTCTCATGGAGCCTCCTTATTGATTAGTTGGCAGGTTGCTCTGTCCGCATAGTTTCCGGATTCCTCCGGCAAACACTCTTGTGGAAGCGACAGTACACCACCGCAGAACTTGCAGGCGAATCCGTCACGCACTACGCGCCCAGCAGATGTTGTGCGGTGCGGCCAGCGTGGAGGACTCAATGTTACGACCTACGCGCTCTCATAGAGTTTCGTCATGATGAATTCCCTGTGTCCCAGTACTTCAGCCGATGTGTTACGACCGTTGCATGTCCGGAACATCATGTCAAGCAGTTTGTCGCCAGCCTGATCCAAATTGAGCTCGCGGCGCAGAATTCCCGAAACATCCACATCAATATGCTCGTTCATGGTGCGTACTGTACGGGGATTTGCCGAAAGTTTTATGACCGGCAAAACGGGATTGCCGATGATGTTGCCCTGTCCGGTGGGAAAGAAATGCACCACAAAACCGGCTGCCGCTACCAGAGTGACCATTTCCGCCGCCGCCGAGGAGGAATCCATAAACCAGAGGCCGGGGCCGGTGGGGGATTCAGCCTTGTCAAGACAGCCTATGACAGGCGCTTTGCGGCCAATTTTTTGAACATTGCCAAGAGCTTTCTCCTCAATGGTCGTCAGGCCGCCTTCAATATTGCCCTTGGTGGGCTGGGAGTCGCACAGATCGTTCACTTTGTGGTCGTCCACTACTTTGGCGTAACGGTCAAAAAAGAATTTGAACCTGGCGGCCACTTCATCATTGACACAACGAGCCATGACAAGATGTTCGCCGCCCGTGATTTCCGTCGTTTCGCCGAAGATTGTCGTAGCGCCCACTTCCCACAGTTTGTCAAAGGCGTTGCCTACTGTGGGATTGGAGGCGATCCCCGAAGTAGTGTCGGATTCGCCGCACTTGCACGAAATCCATAGTTCGCTGACCTTGCATTCCGAACGCTGTAATTCCGTGGCATACTGCACGAATTCTTTGGCTTTTCTGGAAGCCATCATAATGGTTTCCAGATCGCCGTGTTTTTCAATGCCGAACCCGGCCAC
>JAITNF010000015.1 GCA_031290615.1 Desulfovibrio sp.
CTTGAAGGTTATACCATTCAAGCCCAGCCGGGGAAGCTGTTGGCACATAATTAGCATATACGCCAACTGCATAATCAAAACTCTTGACAGATCAATATGTTGCCTGACACTCTATCTGCATCTGAGGAGGATGTTTTATATTATTGACGACCTGCTAAGCGAGCAGGCAGAACGTAATCTGCAAAAGTTGAAAACCATTCGCCAGTGTGCAAAATTGAGTATCATTCGTTACAACATATGCCGACTTAAAACCATGACAGAAGGATCTTTGCGATGGCATTTACAGCAGGTGCGGTAACGGCTTGAAAATATACTGACCGCTGCAAATTATTTTGATATAATCTATTGATCTCGTAAACAAAAACTGCTATTTTGTTATATTACATCCACGCGAGGAATACGCCATGTTCGGCATTGGTAGTACGGAACTTGTAGTTATCCTTCTCGTAGCGCTGATTGTGCTGGGCCCCAAAAGCCTTGCAGGCATTGCATGCACCATGGGCAAGGTCATGGGCGAGTTCCGCCGTGTCTCCACAGATTTCCAGCGCACTCTGAATGCGGAGTCCGCCCAGGAGGAAGAGGCCGAGCGTAAAAGGCGGCCCGTCGTTGCCGGGGATATCGCTTCGCCAAAGGACAGTGCTGCCGCGACATCAAGCTGGACGGATGCTGCGGGCGAATCTGAAGCGCCCGTAGCGTCGAGTCCGCCATCTCCGCCGCTTGGCAGCATGCTTGCCGGAGCGCTGGCAAAAACCGGCACGGAAGCGGCGGCAAAGGCCGCGCCGGAGAAAGCCCTCTCACAAGAAGCATACAAGGGCAGCGTGGTATGAGCGCCACGGAGAATCAGTCGAAGGAAACTACCGCGAATCTTGCCGAACCAGACGCCGCCGAATTCGCGGGTACTCTTTCCGGTCCGGAATGGCAGCCTGAAGGTACGGAGGATGAGGATACCGCGCCGGAGCAGGCCAGAGAACAGTCCGAAGAGGAAATCGAAAACGCTGCTTCACTGAACGACAGGACAAGCGCCTTTTCGTCCGCTTCGGAGGAAGAACACGCGCCGTCCGCTATGCCTTCACTGACTGATGAAATGGTTCCGGCCTGGAAGGAGGAAGAGCAGGTCTCAAAAATGACTCTCATGGGGCACCTGAACGAATTGCGCATACGTCTGGTCCGCAGTTGTATGGCCGTGGGAATTGCCTTTTTCGCTTGCTGGGCTGTTGTTGATCCCGTTTTTGATACTCTGGTCAATCCGCTGCTGGCCGCCTTGCCACACAATTCCACGGCCATTTACACAACTTTGCCCGAAGGCTTTTTCATGCGTATGTTTGTTGCCTTCGTCACCTCGTTGTTTTTGGCCAGTCCTGTTATTTTTTATCAGTTGTGGTCTTTTATCGCTCCGGGACTCTATGAGGAAGAAAAGCGCGCCGTCATTCCCATTGCCTTTGTTTCCGCTGTGTTCTTTATTGCTGGTGGTCTGTTCTGCTATTTTATGGTGTTCCCCTATGTCTTCAATTTTTTTGTCAGTTTTTCAACGGAAGACATTGTTGTCATGCCGAAGATCAGCGATTATCTTGACTTTGTGTTCAAGCTGATTCTAGCCTTCGGCCTGATTTTCGAAATGCCGCTTTTTGCCTTTTTTCTTTCACGCATAGGCCTCGTGACGGCGGCCCTGATGCGGAGTGTACGGAGTTACGCCGTACTTGTCATTTTTGTCGTGGCCGCAATATTGACGCCGCCGGACGTGATTTCTCAATTATTGATGGCCTGTCCAATGTTGCTATTGTATGAAATCAGCATACTTGTGGCGGCAGTGTCCGGACGCTCCAAAAAAGCGGACGACGCTGTTACGCCTTCCATGGAGGAAGCATGAACCATGAGTCCAGGGTGTCCATCCTGGAGCGTAATACGTCAGAAACACGCGTCAGTCTCAGCCTGTCACTGGACGGAGAGGGAAAAACCTCCATTGCAACAGGCCTCGGCCTGCTCAATCATCTGTTGACGCTTATAACTTTCTGGAGTGGCATGGATTTGAAATTGTCTTGTGAGGAGGAGCTTAAGACAGACGGCCACCATATTGCGGAAGATGTGGGACTGTCACTGGGTCGCGCGCTCTCTGACGCCTTGGGAGACAAAAAAGGTATCGCTCGTGTGGCCCATGCCCGGGTACCGATGGATGAGGCTCTTACCGATGTCGTTGTGGACATTTCCGGCCGTCCTTGGCTGGAATGGCGCGGAGACGAAATATTGCCGCCCATCATTGCCGGGGAGGAGAAAGACCTTTGGCGAGAATTTTTCAAGGCATTTGCCGCGAGCGCCCGCCTGAACCTGCATATTTCCTTTCTCTACGGAAAAAACGGGCATCATATACTGGAATCGGTAGCAAAGGGACTTGGGCTTGCTCTGAGAGAGGCTGTTTGCCGACACGGTACAACAATTCGTAGTACCAAGGGAGGTCTTGACTGATGCGTATACGACGTTTTACAGCGCTGCTCGTGTTTATTTTTTGCATTGCGGTATGCTCAGCCTGCGCGCGGATGCCGCTCAAGTCAGATCAATGGAGTATTCCGGCTTCTGGGACCATCTGTGTGGCTCCTTTTACGCAACCAGTCAGTACCAGTGATCTCATCACCGGCGCTCTTCCAGAAAAACAAGGACGTGTCCCGGCGGACATGCTGCCTGTGCTGGACAGAAATCTACGGGATGTGCTGACGAACGAAACCAAATGCGCTTATACTTGGCTAAGCGCATATCAGACAAGTAAGGACATGACGCATTTTCACACTTCAAAACAGCCGCAAGCCCTGCCGCGCTGGATTGAATACGGCAAAAAATCAGGAGAGCGCTTTTTGCTGATTCCCCAAGTACTGAACTGGCATGAACGCGAGGGATCCAACGCGGGAGTCACCAACGCTGCGCATGTTCGAGTTGAGTTTTTTCTGTTTAACGTGCAGAGCGGCGTCCTGGTAGGGCGCTCCGTGTATGAAGAAGAGCAGACGGGTCTTGTGGACAATCTGCTTGATGTCGGTTCATTCATCAGGCGGCATGGCGCTTGGGTTACAGCGGAGTTGCTGGCCGGCGACGGCATGCGTAAGGCCGTAAAAGATTTCGGTCTATAAATAACAGGATTGCATTTATGATAATTTTTCCGGCAGTGGACATTCAAAAAGGTAAGGCTGTGCGCCTCAGGCAGGGTCGCGTCGGCGCATCTACAGTTTTTGCCTCCGATCCTGTTGAGGCCGCCCGACTATGGGTGGAGCGCGGCGCGCTGTGGCTGCATGTGGTGGATCTGGACGGGGCCTTTGACGGTGCGGACAAAAGCCGGATCATTGTGCAAAATATTTGCCGGACTGTGGCTGTACCCATTCAACTTGGAGGCGGCATACGCAGTGCGGATACGGCAAGGGCCTATTTAGACGCCGGTGTCACGCGCCTGATTATCGGCACTGTGGCGCTGGAGGAACCAGCCATTTTCGCCGCCCTGTGCAACGCGTTTCCCGGAAAAATCGGCGTTTCGCTGGATGCGGAGGCCGGACGTCTTAAAAGCCGCGGTTGGGTTTCGGATACCGGCCTTGTCGTGGATGATGTGCTATCGCGTCTGGTGAACGACGGCGCGTCTTTTATTATTTACACGGATATTGAGCGGGATGGCATGAAAAGCGGCGTCGACCTGGTCGCTCTGACGCATCTTGCGGAGGCGTCGGGCATTCCAGTTATTGCCGCCGGGGGAGTATCCACCTTGGCGGATGTGCAGAAACTTTATCCGTTGACGCTCAATACCCGTCTGGTTGGCGCTGTCAGCGGTCAAGCCCTCTATGAAGGCACGCTTGACCTTGCCGAAGCGAACTCCTGGATTACCGCGCGAAGTGAATGCCTTGCTCCGCCAGCAAGAGGCCGACGGAGGCGACGGGCAAGGGTGAAAAATAGTAGCCCTGTACCAACAATATATTGAAATCACCTATTATTTTAAGCTTGATTTCTCGCTCCATTCCCTCCACCACGAGGCAGTATCCCATGTCCCGACCGATGGAGATGATATGCTTGAGAAACATTCTGGATTTGTCGTTGTGTTATAGGTTCTGTCGACATTCATAATTAAATTATATTAGACGCGGGAGGTCTGTCTGTGCAACGTCGACATGCTTTGAGAGATGACCAATGGGAGCGGATAAAGAACGTATTGCCGGGGAAGGCTGAAGAGCCTGGCGGTAAAGGATACTATGCCGGTTATATCGTGGACTAGATTGGCATGATGGGCGTGGAGGCGGTCATTCCACCAAGGGAGAATCGCAAAACATTGCGCTAATATAATGCTTTTTTGTATAAAGAACGTAATATAATTGAGTGGCTACTTTCAATGCCACAATTGTCGCACCGTGAAAGCGGCGGGATCTGAATTTCGCTTATCTGCTTGTTGACGAGTACCTCGTCACCTACGACCAATGCTCCCAATCGGGAATGTGCCGGGCGCATGAATTCATGCGCAAGTGTACTTTTAATTTCGTATCCAGACGCAACTTTCACACGGGATACAGGCTGTACACCTTATCGATACCAGAGGTCTAATACTGATTTTCGTCCATTGTTACAGACGATTACGACCGTGTCACATGCAACAGGGGCGTGTCGGTGCCACTCACGCTATTGCACTGACCGCATTTCGGAATCCCATGGCCGGGGTGAATGACACAGAGCGTATCGCGGGGATGTCGATGGCTTCGCCGGTACACGGATTCCATCCAATACGGGCTCCCCGTAGTGTCGAGGTGAAGGAACCAAAGGTCTGGATGCGTAATATAGAATCTTCCAGATCAACACTGCCTTGTGCAACCAGTTTGATAATGTTGCTGGTCACCGAATCGACAATGCTGTTTGTTTGTTGCTTGGTCAGTCCACACTCAGCACTAACCGCTGTCACCAAATTATCTTTGTATTTGATTTCCATCTGACTGAAATTCTCCTTGTTTGTTAAATCCGCGTAACTGCGGGGATATGTTGAAAACAAAAATCTCTGCATGGCAAGGCTTTCATCGGTGTTATGGGGATAGGCAAATTGACGTTTTAGCGGAACGCGTTCTCCATGTGAAAAAGTGCTTTCATCATAGCGCTTTTTTTATTTCCTCTTTTATCTTTGCCGCCTTGGCTTCAAGGTCGGTACATACTGCCTCCATTTCACACAAAGCTGCGACAACGTCGCTTATCGTCTCCGGCTAGTGGCTGACAAGCCTTGTCAAGTTCTGATTTGGCCATACGCAGTGTCTTTATATCGCGGCGGATCGATGCATATGTTTGTGCGACAGCTTCCGGGTTGGGAAGACTAATATCGATGTCGTTATATTTCTGAGCAATATATTTAGCCCACTTCAAATGTACTCACAGACTTTGTTGCATAAGGGCATCATGCGCGTCATCCTTGTCCACTGATCCCTTGCCGACAAGATTCATAAATCCGCCGTCGGAGGGAGCAACTCTTCCGTTTGTCCTTGTAGTAGACTTAAGACTTTTTCAGCCCTCTGTAGTGAGCTTAAATCAAAGCCAGTCTTACGTATGTCGTCTGTGGTTATTTCTCGCGACGGAGCAACTTCGTAGGTGTCCCTTATCTCGTCGACGATCTGTAACCCCATGGCTATTTCCGGCGCGCAAGTCCTTATGAAGAATGCCGCAGAACGATACCGCAGCATCAGCGACGTCATGTTTGCCAACTTCGTATTCAGAAACCAATCCTCGGCCTTTGCCATCTTGACGGTTATTTTTGGCCCATGCAGCGTCTTGCCGGTCAATAACTCATCAGCCATGGCCACACAACCTCAGTAGTCTTTGTGTTCTTCGCCGCTGAACTCATAGTCGATTACCGAAAACTTTCCGTATTTATTGAAGCACTCAATAATAAATTGAGCACTCCAACCGGGTTTCTTTTTTACAATGTAGAGATTTTGGGCAACCAAAAGGGAGCTAGCCATAAGCCGCATGGCAATGTCGATCAGGATGGTGCAGTTGTCTAAGTCCCCGCGAAAGTCGTCCTGCTCGTCGAGAGCATCTTCGCCATTCGCTGCATCCCTTCAAAGCCCTGCACAGTGTGCATGCTGATAGCTATCGGGGGCCCTGCGGCCCTGGCTGCCAAAGTTCATTTAAAATAATCGCGTTCGTAGTCACGTTAGCGTCTCCATTTCCAAGTCTTAAAAGCCGGACAAAATTTCCACACACAATGCTTCAATGGCTATATAAACCTGTATGGGCGCAATTTCGCTGCAGTAGTTATGTACTCCCCAATCACGATTTTCTCGGCTGTGGAGGCATTGTATAGGCTGCGGTGCCGACTTGCGCAGCAGCCGAACGGGGGAGTCGTTTACCATGGATGAACCTTGGACTCCCAGCGGGCCGGGCAGCAGAACAGTTCCGGGAGGGATGAAGCGCGAATGGTTATCATAGTGGAGATCCACGAGAAGATTGGTTTATACATGATGCGTCGAAAGCTCTCTTCCGATCTCACGCCCATTATTCTGGACTGCAATGGTATATTTTAAAAGGATTGTAGGCGGACCATAATTCTTTAATTCCTTCCCCGGGGTTGTCAATGAACGATTCAAACTTGGAATTGGTTGCGGGAACAGAAAGATTCTTTGCGCCTGACACCAATCCAAATGCCGATTTGTATTCTTCGTTCCAAGTTGCCATGAGTCTGGCTGATTTGAATACTTCCCATGCCTGACGCTCCGTGCTGGCGCCGCAATATATTTCTGCTCCTTTCT
>JAITNF010000055.1 GCA_031290615.1 Desulfovibrio sp.
CGCGGGGCCGCCCCCCCCCCCCCCCCCCCCCCCCCCCCCGGCGGGCGGCCCCGGGGGGGGGGGGGGGACCAAATTCTCTCGGCACCCATGACGAATATATAACAAATGCATATGTTCCCATAACTCAATAAAATGGTAGCTTTGCGCATCAAGTCATGCATGAAACCTTACACACGCCGTCCACGCTGAAGTCCGCTACTGCTTTGGGCTTGACGCGCAATTTACCCAATTGCAGAGTTGTATAGGAGCGAAGTATCCGTTCAACAAATGCTGTAAAGTATTTTTCCCCTGTATAGAGACTTTTGGATTTGGATACCGCAGTGTGAATATAGGCAACTTCCACACCTGTCACTCCGGTATTCCAAGGCAGCAACTTGCTGATATTGCAGGATACTATCTGAACAGCAGCCTTAAAGGAAAGGATTTGCCACCTGCAAAATGCGAATTAAGGTTTGATGAGCAACGGTCTGACCGTCTATGAAAGAACCAGGAGTAGTTCAGGATTGTTGAGATCGAAAGTCTGATAGGGAATCATAATACCGCCGGAAAAATTCCCGCAAAGATGCCGGAGATATGAATTGCATCCGATACATCATAAAATACCCATATAAATTTTTTTGAATGTGATTGCATAACGTCCTGTTATTCAAAATAGTGGCTGGTTTAGATGCATCCGCCTTGCAAAACTTCTCGCGCGAAAAATTTCCCCGGCGGACAGATTATTTTTCCCTGTCACGCACATAAGCGCACATTTCGCGCAAAAGAGAGCTTTCGGGACCGTCAGGCAAGGCATTCAGTGCCGCAAGGGCATTGTGCAGATAGCACTGCGCTTCGACGCGGGTTAACGCGTCATGGCCAGCTTGCCGGATGCGTTCGGCGATAATTTTTGCGTCATCTTCGGTCATGAGGCCACAGGCAAAGGCCGCGTCAAAGGCGGCCCGTTTCTCTGTGGAGAGGGATTCCCTGTACAGGCGCAGGGGCGGAGTAAGCTTGCCTTCGCGCACGTCACCGCCAGTGGGTTTGCCGGTGATTTCCTCCGGGGCGAAATCTAGGGCGTCGTCCACCATCTGAAAGGCCATGCCGAGATTTTCGCCGTACACGGCGGCGGAAAGTACCTGTTCCGCGCCGGCACCGGCGGCTAGTGCTCCAATTTCGCACGCGGCGCGGATAAGGCAAGCCGTTTTGCCGCGCACCATCTGCTCATAGTCCTGGCGGGAAACGTCCGCGCGGCCCTTAGCCGCTATTTCCAGAATTTCTCCGGCGGCCGTGCTGCTGGTGGCTTCTGAAAAACAACGGGTCATGCGCATATCGTCGAAGGATGCGACAATGGCGTTGGCGTGGGATAGCAGCGCGTCCCCGCCCAAAATGACAGAAGACACGTCAAAAACAGTGTGGGCCGCTTCCCTGCCGCGACGGCTTCGGGAGTTATCCAGCACGTCGTCGTGGAGCAGAGTGGCGGCGTGCAACAGTTCCAAGGTTGCGGCAAGGCGGTACATATCCGCTTTGGCAGGGCCGAGCAAGCGCGCGAAGAGTAGGGTGAGAAAGGGGCGTAGGCGCTTGCCGCTCGCGTCCAGAATATGCCGCGCTATGGGCTGTACGGGCATAGGCAGTTCTTCCGCAGCTGCGGCCAGAGCCGCCTCAATGCGCGGCAGTTCTTCCGCGAAGGATGATTTGAGTGTTTTCATGGCTTGACACTTTGATTATTATAGTAAACTCAAACTCGGCAGCACCTGTCCAAGAGCTTCCAGCGCCCCGAAAAAATCCTTTTCATCCCTAGCGCGCGGGCCGACCTTGTTGGATACAACCCGCACCTGCACACAGGGAACGTCATGGCGTGCGCAGGCATAACCTACAGCGAATCCTTCCATGTTTTCCAAATCGGCGCCGTAACGTTGCGCAATATCCCTTGTCCGCGCAACGGAAGCACTGACGCCAGCAACCGTCAGGGAACGGCATTCCACCCAGGCGTTTTTGGGAGAAAGGCCGAGAGATTCCGGCTTCGCTAAGGGCAGACGGTCATACACGTCGCCGCCATCACGCACGTCACGCTTATAGAGGGGGAAGCTAAAAGCGCGCGCCGTCACGCTTGTGCCGTCGTGCAGGCCATATTCCGGCCAAATTTCCTCCTTCACCAGACAGAGACTGCGCAGAGGCAACCGCGTAAGGTCAAAAGCGCCCGCAATCCCGGCCAGCAGCACCGCAGTGACGGGCGTGTTGGCGGCCTCTGCTTCAGCGATGGCCAAGCCAAGGGCCAAGGCAGCGTTGATCGGTCCCACGCCGGTGACGCAAGCAAGAACATTCCCTTGCCTGACGCGCGCTGAAACAAGGCGCATTTCCCCGTCCGTCCGGCACGCGGGCAACAAGGCCGCAAGTTCCTTCTCCGTGGGAGCGCAGATCAGAATGGGCATACTGATTCCACCATTTCCACCATATATCGACAAAAAGAGCTATAATCTCCAGTAATCAAAGCCCACGACCCGCATGGCCGCAGGATCAAAAAAGGCTTTTACATCCAGCAGCGTCGCGCTGGCGGGATCGGCGAACCGACTTTTGAGGTCTTCCGGACTCAAGGCGGCGTATTCCCTGTGTCCTACAGCCAGAATCAGAGCGTCAAGGTTGCTCAGCTCCTCTAACGGCAGGAGATTGACTCCATACTCGGAAGTCGCCTCCTGCGGGTCGGCCTGCACGTCGTTCACGAGCACGGCGACGCCGTAATCCGTCAGTTCGCGAACAACGTCCATCACTCGCGTATTGCGCAGATCCGGCACATTTTCTTTGAAAGTGAATCCCAGAATGCCCACCCGCGCTCCGCTGACCACGCGGCCGCGCCTGATGAGGCGCTTGACCGCGCATTCGGCCATGTATTTGCCCATGCCGTCGTTGGTACGCCGGCCAGCCAGAATAACTTCCGGGTGCAGGCCCAGTTCTTCCGCCTTGAAAGTCAGGTAATAGGGGTCAACGCCGATGCAGTGCCCTCCCACAAGGCCAGGACGGAAAGGCAAAAAATTCCACTTGCTTTCAGCGGCTTCCAGAACTTCCGTGGTGTCGATGCCCATGCGGCCGAAGAGCACGGCCAGTTCGTTCATCAGGGCGATGTTCAGGTCGCGTTGGGTGTTTTCGATAACCTTGGCGGCTTCGGCCACCTTTATGGAGGAAGCGCGGTGTATGCCAGCTCTGACCACCGTGCCGTAAAGGCGCTCCAGCAGGTCGACGGTTGGCGCGTCAGAACCAGAAACAATCTTGGTGATGGTCTGCAGGGTATGCGCCTTGTCACCGGGGTTGATGCGCTCGGGCGAATATCCCACGGTGAAGCCGGCCCCCAGGCGCAGACCAGACTCGCGTTCCAGCAGCGGCACACAGAATTCTTCCGTCAAGCCTGGGTAGACAGTTGATTCGTAGACCACTACAGCGCCCCTAGAGAGATTTTTGCCCACAGTTATACTTGCTCCCATCATCGGCCGCAGGTCCGGCGAGCGGTGATCGTCAATGGGCGTGGGTACGGCCACAATTATGACGCCGGCATTGTTGAGCCGGGCGGGGTTGGCGGTATAGACCGCCGCGGCCGCGGCAAGGTCCTCGGGGCTGACTTCCCGCGTGTGGTCGCGGCCCCGGCGCAATTGCTCAATGCGGTTTTCGTTGATGTCAAAACCGATGACGTCCATATACTCGGAGAGGGCCACCACAAGCGGCAGGCCCACATAGCCCAAGCCCACAACTGCCACGGGCGTTTTGTGTTTAAGCAGGTCTTCAAAGCGTACCATGCTGGTTTTCCTTGCGATTTTTTATATTATTTCGGATTTTTCCGCCACATGCAGGCATACAATGCCGGAAGTGAACTTTTGGCTCCGGACAAGGACAAAACCGGCCTCCAGAAGTTCCTCCTCCAGCTCCGGCACTGTGGGGAAGTCTCGAATGGTTTCCGCCAGATAGTTGTAGGCCGCGTTGTCCCTAGAGATGATACGGCCGATGCGGGCTAGGACGACATCAAGATAAAAATTGTATATCCCTCCCAAGATGCGCTCGCGACCCGATCCGAATTCCAGAATGCAGGCCAGCCCGCCTGGCTTGAGGGCCCGCAGCATTTCCGCGTAAACGGCTTGGCGTGGCAGGATGTTGCGTATGCCGAAAGCCATAGTGATGCAGTTGGCGGAATTAGCTCTTACGGGCAGTCGCTTGACGTTAGCGGTAACGGGCAGCACCCGTCCGGCGTTTTCTCCTTTGAGCTTACGGCGGCCACGCTCCAGCATAGACGGACAGAAGTCCAGGGCGACGACGGTTATTTCCGGCCGCAGACAACGTAGAGCCAGAGAAACGTCCAGCGTTCCGGCAGCTAGATCCAAGGCCACAGTTCCGCCTTTTTCCAGCGCTCTTTCGGCCAGCACGGCCCGCCAACGCCTGTCAAGGCCGAAACTCAGGACATGGTTGAGCAGGTCGTAAAAACGCGCTATGCGACCGAACATACCGGCAACTGCGTTGTCGTGCGGGGCTGCCATCTTATGTATTTCCCTTGTGTTTTTCTTCGCTCGCCTCGTTGTGCGGAACAACGTTGCTGACAACCTTGTATATCATGGGAAAAATCTCGGCAAAGTTGCCGGGTGAAATGATGTAGGTTTCAATAAATTTTGTAGTCAGTTCTTTGAAGGCTTGAAAAAATTTCCTTTTGCGCCTTGTACATACAGACTCCTCCGCACTGTTTCATCTGCAATGCGGAAAAATGATGTTTTTAACAAAAAATCTGTCCGTTGGGGAATGGCCATACCCACAGCAGGTAAAAGCCGGACTGGTAAAAGAACGGAAAACGGTTCGGCCCCACCATTTTTTATTTATGGTAGACAGCAAAACAGAAATTGTAAAGCACGTTGTAGCCCGGATAACCAAATATCACAAGCTAGTGCTTGTCGAGGATGGACGTTTCAAAATCACAGGCGAAGAAAAAGCTGTTATGTATTGAACTCGTCAAGTAAGCAAACCGTAACCGCTAACGAGAGTTTCATCTTTGTGATGAGTTTTGCGGCATAACTATTTGTATTTACTGATTGTAATCTCTACAAAAAAAAATAAATCTATCCCACTCACGGAGTCCAGACAAGCTCCAGAGACTATGTTTAAGCTGTGTTTAAGCTGTGGTACGATGTCAACCACACAGCAAACAATTTCTTTAAGTGCGGACGTCCTCAGTCGCACCCCCGCTTGAGTAAGTTCATGAGCAACAGCTACAAATTGAGGCCGTAAAGGCCAGATTGAACAAAAACTCCTCCAATTCCAACAATCCTCCCTCCAGCAATTCTACTTTTATTGAAAAAATGACTAGGTTCTATCGACATTCATAATTAAATGATATTGACATAGCGGTAGGTCTGTCTGTGCAACGTCGACATTTTTTGAGAGATGACCAATGGGAGCGGATAAAGGACGCATTGCC
>JAITNF010000024.1 GCA_031290615.1 Desulfovibrio sp.
CGTTGTTGGGGTGATTGTTGTTATTCTTGCACAGGCGCCGTCCTGTTATTCTGTTTTTCGCGGTCTCGCGCGGTAGCAGAATTTCCACCACATAGTCAAGCTTCAGGTTTTCTTTCCTCAGGGCGTTCCACAGTTTTTCGGCCTGCACCATGTTGCGGGGGAACCCATCCAGCAACCATCCATTCTTGTCCCTGGTTTTGAGGGTTTCCAGCACCATGGGGATGGTGATGTCGTCCGGCACCAAGTCGCCCCGGTCAATATAGGCCTTGGCCTTTTTGCCCAGTTCCGTTCCACCGCCTATATGTTCCCGGAAAATGGCCCCTGACTCAATGTGGGCGAGATTGTATTTTTGTTTGATGAGGTTGCCCTGGGTTCCCTTGCCGCTACCGTTAGGCCCGAGAATCAGAATATTCACGTTTCCAACTCCGCCGTAAAAAGTGATGTTTCAGTCCACTCCATTCACTGAATTACGAAAAAATATACCTTTTAGTTTAGGCTAAAAAATGCGCCGTGTCAACACGTTCCAATTTTTTTGACAGGACTGAGGGTCGCGCGGAAAGCATAATGGAAAGCATAAACACCGTACATAAAGCCCTGACGACGATAACGCTCTATCATTTTGCCGTTTCAAACGATACTTGTCGTAATTTCGGCTAACTTGCCGCAAATACCGATGGATTTATATACTGCGGCAGAAAAAATGACATGGGGATGTTTGCAGTCAATGCCCTAAGCTTTCACAGCAACCTTTGCTTCGGGCATGATGGCAAGGGGATTGGTCTTGTCCTGCCCTGCCATATCCGGCGCGGAACCGTGTATGGGTCAAAAAGTCCCGGCCCGAAGGCGTCCACCCACGGCAAATGCATGGTGGTGTCAAAAAAATATACACAGTCTTACATGCCTAACTTTCTTTGTCAAAACAAATAATTATGCGGTATTATTCATAATGCCACCCCAGTTTTCTTCTCCGGTCAGGTGTCGTGCGGGGTAAGGGCGTGCATAAGCTGGCGGGTGCGGCGGGGCATGACGAAAAAGGTATATACAGGCCCCTCCGCGATATAAAGAGCACACAGCAAAAAGCCCATTACCTTGGGAACCGAAATAACGAGCGCAAGAAGAAAGATAAAAAGGAGCATGACGCGTATGGGGTGGGCGCGCAGGAAATCGTATTCCTTGAAAGAAAAATAGCGCACGGAGCTCACCATTACAAGGCCCAGACAGACGGCCAGCGCAAAGGCCGCGTAGGGCAGCGCCTTCTGCGCGACAGCGGGAAAATGCGCGGTGAAAAAGACAAAACAGGCGACTGTGCAGGCCCCGACCGGGATGGGCAGGCCTATGAAAAAGCGCTTGCTCATGGCCGCGCTGTTTATGTTGAAGCGCGCAAGGCGCAGGGTGCCGCAGGCCGTGTAAAAAAAGGCTGCCGCGATGCCAGTGCGTCCGAACTCCTGCAACTGCCACTGCCAGAGTAGCACCGCGGGCGCGATGCCGAAGGCCGCGAGATCAGCAAGGGAATCGTACTGTATACCAAACTCGCTTGCCGTGTTAGTGAGGCGGGCAACCTTGCCGTCCAAGCCGTCCATGAGGGCTGCCAGAAGCAGACTCACGGCCGAGGTTTCATAATGCCCTTGAATGGCCCAGATCATGGCCAGAAAGCCGAAGAACAGGCTCATGGTCGTGATCATGTTGGGCAGGAGGTAAACACCCTTCGCCGGTTTTTTTATTTCCATAGAGTTTTATTTTTTACTGTTTGCGTGCGATGACGCTTTGTCCAGCACAGACGCACTCGCCGGGGCCGACCGCAGCAACATAGCCACGCGGCAGATAAAGGTCAACCCGTGAGCCGAAGCGTATCATGCCGAAACGATCTCCCCTGGCAAGGTCATCGCCCTGCTTCGTGCGACAGACGATACGCCGGGCAATGAACCCCGCTATCTGCACCATATACCAGGTCAGACCGTCGGCGTCGCGCAGTTTGTAGGCGCAGCGCTCGTTGTCCATGGAAGCCTTGTCTAGGGAGGCGTTGAAAAATTTCCCCGGCCAGTAGCGTATCTCTTCCATCGTGCCTGCCACGGGAACGCGGTTGACGTGCACGCTGAAGACATTCATGAAAATACCGACGCAGAGTCTTGGTTCGTTGTCCAAGGGATCCGCGCGTTCGGTGATGTGCAAGATACGTCCGTCGGCCGGGCTGACGGCCAGATCTGTCCCTTGGGGTATCACACGTTCCGGATCGCGAAAAAAATGCAGGCTGAAAGTGCAGGCCGCCAGAAAAATCACGGCCGCGACTTCAAAATTCGCCAAGGCGAAGACTTCGGCGGCAAGGGCCGTCAGGCCGATACAAGGCCAACCCTCGGGGGCGATGCCGATATAGGGTTTACGCATTATACCTCCTTTATGTTGCTACGGGACGTTTTCACAACCGCTCGTCAAGGCAGTCTGTTTCAATTTTTCGTCAATGCTTTCGCCGTACAGGCAAAATACAGTTGCTCCAGCTTTTTAGCGCTTAGAGGCCATATCCGGCTGCCGCACCAGTCTGTAGCAAATGCCGGTGTCTTTTTTTACTGGCTACGGCCTGACCGGGGCTGCCATTTTTCAGAATAATAGCAAATTCCTCGCCGCCATAGCGGAACACCGCGCCGGGGCTGCGGAAGAGTATGGACTGTATGGCGGAAGCCAGGTGACGAGACAATTGTCGTCAGCCTGATGGTCCAGGGCGTCATTATATTTTTTGGAGAGTATTAACTAAAAAATGCTAATATTTTTCCCCTCTGACCATTGGCGTGAAATCCGGCAAAAAACGCCATTGTGAGATTCCCCATATGCAATGCTTTTGATACCACTGTTTCTTGTTCCTTTTAATGGCACTGTTCCGCTTTTCTCGTGAATCAGTTCAGATTCAGGTTCAGGTATTTCCATGGGATACACCTTGCCGGAATTTCGCTGGCAAAAGTCTTTTGGCTCGTGGTTTCTATGTGTCATGTGTCAACCGTTAGCCGTGATGAAAATATGACAAGAGATTACATCAGGCATCAGGAGAAAGAAGACCAATGGCTTGAACAACTCAAGTTGTTAGCAGATCCCGCCGAAGGCGGCCCAAAAATTAAAACCGCTTTGAGCTGTTCAGTGTTTTCAAGCCACAAGCTTTTGCCGACTGAGGTGCTTGACTTGTATCCTCAATTCCTGTGCAGGTCAATCATTTTTCAACGCTGTGTGTCGCGAGTACACGATATGACCGATTCAGGCAGCGGATGAATTGACCGATTGAGAACTTCAAAAAATATGTTCCCGTCCAGGTGTGGCATTTCATGAAGAATGGAAAATTCCTTCCTCTCCGTCTGTCTTCGAGGCCAAAGCAGCGCCTTGATCACTCGCTAGTGTTGCCTCGTCCTCCGCTCCGGCAAAACTCTTGTCGGTCACCTCCATCCTGAAACCCTTAACCCGCAACATGGCTCATCGGTCAAATGACGTGCTGCATACATCGGTTTAAATAATGCTGTTGACAAGCCGTTACGAGAGATTCTCTCTTGCAGAGAGTGCGATCAGTAAATACAAATAATTATGCAGCAAAAATCATCACAGTTGTCAAATAATGATGAATGAATTAGTGTCCAACAGACAAGAATATTTACCACAAACAGGCAGAGAATGGATCCGATCACCCACGCCGCCTCGGGCGCCGTCGCCCTGCTGGCCTTGAAAAAACGTCCTGACCATCGTCTTGCCCTGCCGCTGGTGGCTTTGGCGGCCACTTCGCCCGACGCGGATGTTTTTTTCGCATCCAGCCCGGTGCAGTTTTTGCTGCTGCACCGGGGGATCACCCATTCCCTCGCGGCCCTGCCCCTCATGGGTCTGTTGCTCGCCTGCGCGGCCCGCCCCCTCTGGCGGCCAGGTACGCCGGGGCACTGGACTTTCACCCGGACCTGGCTATTCATGAGCGCCTGTGTGGGGCTGCACATCTGGCTTGATGCGGTCACCACCTACGGCACCATGATTTTCTTGCCCTTCTCCCACGAGCGTATCCGCCTGAACGGTCTGTTCATTGTCGATCCAGTGTTCACCCTGCCACTTCTTTTCGGCCTGTTTTACGCCGCGAACAGGGCATCCCGCCCTGTAGCCGTAGCGGCGCTGGCTTGGGTTTTTTGCTGGCCGGGCTTCGCTGTGGGGCTCAACAGCCTCCACACGGCAAATGTCACAGCGCGTCTGACGGAGGAGGGGTACCGAGTCGAGAGGGTGACGGTGCTGCCCGATGCCCTGTCCCCCCTGTTCTGGCGTGTTCTTTTTGCCGAAAACCAGGGTATTCAAGGACAGGCTGTTTTTGAGCAGGGACTTGACCTTCTCGGAAGACCGCGTACTCCCGCGCGGGAACACAAGGGGGCCCCCCGTGAACTGACGGAAGCCCTTTCCCGCGCCTCCGCAGCCTGCAAATACTTTCTGAATTTTACCATACTGCCCGTTATCAGCCCTCTTGCAGAAAACTGGCTGCCGGGAAAAACCGGCGTCCAGTCCCCTGTTGTGGACATGGAAGGGAGCTGGCTTTTGTACGATTTACGCTTCGGCTCTTCCCTTGCTTTTGTGCGCAAACTCATGGCCCTGCGTCCCAATGCGGATATGCCTTTTCAGCTCATGGTGGAACTGGCGAAGGACAGCAGGACGCCGCCGGGTTTTGTTCTCGCGCGCGAACGCCTACGCTTTTCCGGCAGCGGGCGTGATTCGGGCTGGTGCATCCCCCGCCCGCCGGGTAGTACTCCCTTTTGGACATGGTTTGCTGGATTGCGCTGAATGTTGAAGATTGCAGCTGCTACGTTGCTGCTCCACCTCTTTATTCCGGAGGCACTAGCGGAAAAAAAAGCCGTCGAGGTGACTGAATTGTGGACAGGTGGGCTTTACACCTCCACTTACAGGGTGGGGATATGCTTATCCTCCATAGGGGATATTCGCGGGGTTGTGTATCTGCGCCGTATGAACGGCAAGATGGACGTGTATCACATTGTTGGCACCATACATGACAACAAAATTGAGGCTTCCCACTCTTCCGGTCATACTTTCGAAGGGAAACTTGTTACGCCGGACACGGTGAAAGGGGTAATCACCCTCAAAAGCGGCCTGAAAATCGAACTCGGCGGCATGCGCAAGCAAGGTGTACCCCTTGCGCCGGAAGATTGCGCCCCGCTTGATTCCAGCACCCGCTAGAATATTTAACTCTTGAGATACTTGCTTTACGGCAGGAAAAATCTATCTGCAAGCATCTCTATGTAAGGATTTACAGGTAAATCATTGTGGCCGTGACGGTTGGCAAGAAGAAGCGTGGCGTCCATAATCTGTTGCTCCGTCACCTGTATCATCTGGACATAACGGAGCGACTTTTTCAAAGTTGCTCCGTTTTAACATTTCCAGAAACTGTCGCACACACGGGATAATATCTTCACGTAAGGGCCAAGGCGGCATGAGGGAGCAACTTCCTCCAGGAAAAAAGAGTGCGCCGTGGTGCAAAAAAAAGGACGGCGACGACGGTGTTTCGGACTCTTGAGCGGCAGACGCGGAGTTTTTGAGTTCCAGATCAATCGGTAGGGATTCGAATGCGGAGCCCCCCAAGGGCTGACAGCCAGCGCTACTTCCGTAAAGGCCGTCTCCCCGGAGGGAATGGCCCAAGGCCGCCGCATGGACGCGAATCTGGTGACGAGCACCGCGTCGTATGCGGCAGGCGGCCAAGGTCAAACCACGCGAGCGGTGCAGGGGCCAGAATTCCGTCCAACGCGTGGTGTCGTCCGTGGGGTCGCACAAGCGGCTTTTGCGGCGACTGGCCGTGTCCAACGCCAAACGAACGACCGCTGGCTCCCGCAGTTCGCCAGTCAGCAGGGTTATGTAGCGTTTTTCGCACCGGCCTGCGCGTTCCGCCGCGCGGAAAGCCTGCACGGCCCCGTCGCTCAGCGCCGCGCAGACTATACCCGAGGTTTCATAATCCAGCCGCTGCAACAGGCGTGCCTTGCCGCGCTCCGCGGGGATAATGTCCGGCAAAAACCCTTCCAGGCTCGGGACCGCGTTGCCGGCAAGTCTGACGCAGTGCAGGCCCGCCGCTTTGTCTATAAAGACGTATTCCCCCTGTCGGGACAAAAAACGGGGAGGCAGCGCAGAAATCCGCTCCGCCCATTCCCGCTCCGCTATTTCTATGCGATCACCAACACGCAGCCGGCAGGAGGCTTTTTCCACACGGCCGTTGCGCAATGCAAGGCCGGCGGCAATAACTCTCCGACTGCCGTGCAGTCCGGTTTGCGGTACAAGGCGAGAGAGAGCCGCGTCAAGGCGCAGGTCCGCCAGTTCCGAGGAAACGATATACAGCATGCCGCAGATGGTATGATAAAGCCGTGTCGCTATTTTTTCTCAAGTTGCAGCCGCTCCGCCAGAGCATCCGCCGCCAGTTCCGCATAGTCGGCGTCGCTCCTGCCTTCACGGGAATTTTCCGACAAAAGCAACAGCGGACGGTTGTCAAGGCTTTTGTCCGGAGTGACGCCGTATTCCGGCGGGAAAGAATCCGTGAAATACATCTCCTGAAATCCGGCAAATTTCAGGCTGTGCGCCGTGGCGGTCAGCAGAACACGCTCTTGCTCGCCGATCAGGCCTAGGATTTTCGCGTTCACAAGGCCCGCCAAGCATTCTCCGCCTTGTGTGCAGGCAATGTGACCGTGACGGTTGGCAAGAAGCGTGGCATCCATAATCTGCTGCTCCGTCACCTGTATCATCTGGAAGGAGTTCTCTCCGCCTTCGGCAATGAAACGCTCTGCCAGAGCACTTACGCGGGGGAAGGAAACCGGATTTCCGATCATGGCGGCCTGTGCCACGCTGGCTCGTACGCGCACTGGCTGCCAGCGACGCTGTTGCGGCGGCGCGGCGTAATAGCGGTAGACAGGGTCCGCGTGCTCGGACTGCACGCCGAAGACGCGCGGCAGAGCCGTGATGACGCCGAGTTCCCGCAGTTTCAGAAAGCCGCACATGATGGCCGTGATATTGCCCGCATTGCCGACAGGCACAAAGACGCAAAGGCCGGACACATCCCAGTCGAACCATTGGGCAGTTTCGTATGCCCAGGATTCCTGACCTAGAATGCGCCAACTGTTTTTGGAGTTGAGCAGAGCCACATTGTGGCGCTCCGCCATACGCTCCACCACCTTCATGCAATCGTCGAAAACGCCTGGCAACTCCAGCACAGCAGCACCGCTACCGAGTGGCTGGGAGAGCTGCTGCTGAGTCACTTTGCCTTTGGGCAGAAGCACTACGGATTTGAGCGGCGGTCCCACATAGGCCGCGTACAGCGCGGCTGACGCAGATGTGTCGCCGGTGGAGGCGCATATGGTGAGCACTTCGTCCCACTTGTGCCGCCGACAGAGCCATTTCAGATAGCTGAAAGCGCAGGCCATGCCGCGATCCTTGAAGGAAGCGCTGGGGTTCTGCCCGTCGTTTTTGTAGGAAAAGGGCACTCCCACGATGCTGCGCAGAGCGGGTGGGGCCTCCACAATGGGCGTGATTCCTTCGCCCAGATAGACGATATCATCTTCGGCCAGGAACGGAACCAGTAGCTCGTAATAGCGGAAAATGCCGCGCAGGGCCGTGCTGCGGCTTGCTGTCCGCTCGTCGAAGAGCTTGCGCCAGTATAAGCCGTCGTATTTTTTCAGGCTGGAAAAATCCGGATTTTCCAGCAAAAAAACATTGTCACACTTTGGACAGGCGTACAGCAGGCTGTCGTGCGGATAGCGCGCTCCGCAACCTAGGCACACATATTCCATGCGGCCTCCGCAGGCGGGAAAGTTGGTGGACATGAACGACTCCAGTGGCAATAATTTCACTGTTATTCTTATTCGGACTTCTGCTGCGACTCGATCCAGCTTTTTTCCGTCCCGGCACTGAGACGACGGATATTTTCCGCATGGCGGAAGAACACTAGGGCAAAAACACACAGACTTAAGATAAACCATTGCCAAAGACCGAAGACGGCCAGCAGAAGCGGCAGCGCTGTGACAAGCGTCAGGGATCCCAGAGAAACGTAGCCGCTACGCCATATAACCAGGATGCAGAGAAGCGCTGCCGCCAGAAGCTGCGGAAAGGCAATGGGCAAAAAAACGCCGATGCTGGTGGCCACGGCCTTGCCGCCCCTGAATTTCATGAAGCAGGAGCAGGTGTGCCCCGCAATGGCTGCCAGCCCGACAACGGAAACAAAAACAGGGGAAGGGAGGAAGCATAGGGCAAGCCAAACCGGTGCCGCACCCTTAAGCAGGTCGCAGAGCAACGTGGCCACACCGTAGCCGAAACCGCACAGGCGGGCGACGTTGGTGGCACCGGTATTGAGGCTTCCATTCAAACGCGGATCAATGCCGCAGCATGTTTTTGCGATGATCAGGCCCCAAGGGGTGGACCCCAACAGATAGGCCGCGATGGGCAAGAGTATTTCAAACATGAGACTGTTCATGACCTCATGATGTTGCTTCCAGTATCTGTATTTCGTTGTACAGCGGATTGATTTTCCCTAGACGGACGGAAACTGGTATGCCCGGACAGGCCCGCTCGTCAAAGAGCTGCCGTCTACCGCGTACGAATATCCCCTGCTCTGGCAGGCTGACGTTGACAACAGCGTCGTTTTCCTCCGTAATTACGCCGGGCCACCAGACCTTGTCGCCCTGCTGGCGGAAGTACAAAAGCTTCCAGTAGCGCAGACGGAAGCGCTGCGCCTGTCCGGCCGCTTCCAGAACGGGATCAAGGACGAGAAGCAGGCGCTCCAGCGCCGCCTCGTCCCACAGGGGATTGCTATTGCACAGAAAATACGCCGTCTGCGCCTCGTTGATAAGGTCTGCATAGCGCCGCAGGGGTGAGGTTATGGGGGCATAGCGGTCGATGGCAAGGGCGGCGTGCCGCCGGGCGCGGATTTCCAGGCAGGATGGCGCTAGGGCGCGCATGATTCGGAACATGTCTTCTGGCTTTGTCCACACGCCCGCGTATTCCTTGGGCAGGGTAACGTCCTGAGTGCGGTGCAGGAGGGGGATATTACGCTCCGCAGCCCAATCCGCCACCGCCGCGCTCGCTAGAATCATCATTTCAGCCACAAGGTTCTGCGTATCGCGGGACGGTTTCTCCTGCTCCACGCTGACCACAACGTTTGCGTCTTCACCGCGTAGATGCACCACCGGATCCGGACGGTTCATGATCACGGCCCCGCCGGCTATACGCGTCCGTTGCCGCAGGATGGCCAGATCACGGCCGGCGCGTAGCATTTCTGCGTAAGCGCTTGCGGGATTGTCCGGCTGCGGTGTTTGGGCGTCCAGCACAGACTGACAGTCGGTATAATTCAGATTGGCTGCAAGATTTACCTTGGCGACGAAAATTTCGCACAGACTCACGGCGGCCGATGCATCCACCCCGAGGCGCACGCACAGGGCCGGGCGCGCCTGCCCGGCTACTAGGGAAAGGGCGTTGGTTCCCAGAATTTCCGGCAGCATGTGACATGTGCCTTCTGGAAGATAGATGCTGGTGGCGCGGTGCAGCACCGTCTTGTTGAGATGCCCAGGCTGACTGTCGAAAGGCCAGAAGATAGCCGGCGCAGCTAGGACGAGAGTCAGGGTGAAGCCGTCGTTCGCGCGCTCCACAAAAAAGGCGTCGTCCATATCGCGGGTGCTTGCGCTGTCTATGCTTATAAAGGGCAGATCACATTCCGGCAGGCGGCAATCCCTCACGACCTCAAGGATGTCCTGTACCTCCCCTGCGTAGGGTTGCCACCAAGCGTCGCCGGGCGTGTAGCCGGCTCTGTCCAGCCAAAAATTGTAGTGTTCCGGCACTTCGCCCCAAGCCTTGAGCAACTGGAAGGGAACATGGGGCAGAGCCGGTAACCCCTTGGCGAGCATCTGCCAAAGGGCATCGCATTCCTGATCTTCCGGGTTACGCATTCTAGCGCGCAGGAGGACCTTGAGGCGTTTTTCCACATCTGGCGTGAGTTCCGGCACGGACACTGATGCGGATACAGGCGCGTCCTGCGGGCCGTGGATGCTCCCGCGCGGCGAGAGCACACGTTTTTTGGAGGCGAGATCCCAGAGCAGACGAAAAAAAGACGCACCGCCCGTAACAAGGGCTTCTCGCATATCCCTAGCCTGTTGCTCATCAAGACGCTTTTTTGCCATTTCAGCGGAGTACACAAGAAAATCCGGCGGTTGAAAATGAAAGTGGCTTTTGCAGGCCAAGAGCGCCCGGCCGCAGGCGGCCACGGTATCCTCGTCAGGTGCGTCGCTGAACAGTTCAGCGAACCACTGTGCTGGAGCCTCGGAAAGTTCGTCTTGGACGATTTTCCATACTTCCAGCGGGGCGATGGCGGCGGCTCTCTCTTCCCGCGTTTTTTTGTGCTGTGCCAAGAGGCGAACGCCTTCTTCCCTGTTCATGCCCGCCTTGTATGTGGGGCCAAGCCAAGGCAGCAGGCGCGCGGCTGCAAGGCTGATTTCACGCCGATTGGGCAGCAAAAGACGCAGATGCCCGCCGCTGTTTTTCGTAATCAGGGCAATTTGGGAGGCGTTACCCTCCATGTATTCCACAATGCAGCCAAGTGGGAGATGTCGTACTCCGTCAGCCATAGAGGATCCTTTATTCCGATAAGTCCCTGAGCCATCTCAAGCAACTCTTGTGCTTCGTGACTTGTTTCGTAACCGCTCACGGTGTCCAGACAGGCAAGCTACAGAAACTATGTTTTAGGGTTTTCCTGACTTGACAGGTTCAATCATAACAACTTTTTTCTATTGAAATTATCTAAAAAAAGTCTGCAATCCCGCTCATAACGACAGCAAGTAAAGAACTGTGGGCACGGGCTGTGGCGGCATACAAGACTGGCGCTTTCACTAGGCAACAGTTGGCAAATGCTTGCAGAGCAACTTTTTCAAAATTGCTCTGCTTTAGATGGTGTCGGCTTAGACAGTGTAGTCAATAGATGTTTGTCCAGCCGCGCCATCACTTCAATATGATGCGTCTTCATGGCCGTTCCCGCGAGGAGTAAGCTCGTCCACACGGAAATTCCACTAACGCATTCTCCCACTCTACAGGCGTGAGTGGGGCTTCGCTACGGCGCGTTATGCACCAGAGTTGACGTAAAGCGGTTAGCGGCCGACGATTGCACCGATGCAGCGTGAAAGATATTCCCTGTCCTGCTCGCTCAAGAAAAATAAAAGTGACATGGCGCCTCCCGACACTTGGGCGTGAAAACAAGAAATGCCGCAATTCGGTTGCGGTATTTCTTGTTTGAGTCATGGCTGTATTGGCGGGTTAGCCCTCGCCCTCGGCGTGAGACTGCTTCCCCACTCCTTTAAGCCCGTACATGGTGGTTGAGCCGGAAGACCAGAATTCCAGGATCTCTTCGTTGACGAGTTTGGTGAGAACTTTTTTCACATCCCTAGATCCCTTGTCCGGAAAGAGTTCCAGAAAGTCCTTGAAATAGAATTTGGACTTTAAGGCGGATTTGCCTTTCAGGAAATCAACAACAATGTCTTTTTCATCAACCATCTGCTCTCTCCATAAATCCAGGCGGCGCGACGCGTCCGCCTGGGTTGCAAAAATACTTAGAATTTAAACTGCGTGCTCTGGCGCCATGTATAATAGGCGGAATCACGAAAGTCGTCAATCAAGTGGTGGGTGAACTCAAGGCCAGTCAATTTAAAGAAAGATTCCCAGCCGATGTGTTCGGCCCAGTCGCCCAGCCGCTCGTACTTCTCGGCGTTGGCGGCGTAGACCTCAACAATGTGTTTCACAAGGTTGGTCAGGGTGGGCCAGCGCGGCGGCTCGTTGGGGATATAGCCCACAACCACCTTGGAGAACTTGGGCATGGAAATACGGTTGGACACCTTGCCGCCCACCATGATGGCAATGCCGTCGCCGTCGCCGTCAGAGATTGGCAAAGCGGGACACATGGTGTAGCAGTTGCCACAGTACATGCAGCGTTCTTCCTTTATGGCGATGGATTTCACCTTTTCGCCCTTGTATTCCACCGTTGTCGGGCGCACTGCCGCCGTGGGACAGGCCGCCACAGCCAGCGGGATTTCACAGAGCTTGTTGGCCCACCCGTGGTCAACCATGGGCGGCTTGCGGTGAATTCCCACAAGGCCAATGTCCGAGCAGTGCACGGCACCGCACATGTTGATGCAGCAGGCCAGCGCGATACGCAACGGCGCGGGCAGGCGCATATCTTTGAAGTCTTCAAAAAGGGCGTCCATCACGCATTTGACCGGGCCAGAGGCGTCCGTGGCAGGGGTGTGACAGTGTACCCAGCCTTGGGTGTGCACCATGTTGCTGATGCCGGCGCCCGTGCCGCCCACGGGGAACTTGTAGGAACCGCCAGAGAATTTGCGGGAATTTAGATCGTCACGCAGGCTCTTCATGGCGACTTCGTCCGTCACCATAAATTCGACGTTGTTGCGGGTAGTCCAGCGCAGATAACCGCCACAGTGCTTGTCGGCGATATCGCACAGTTCGCGGATGTGCGTTATGGACATGGTGCGAGCGCCGCCCACGCGCACTGTATAGACTTTGTCGCCGCTCTCGGCCACATGCATGAGCACACCGGGCTCCAAAATTTCATGATAGAGCCATTTGCCGAAGTTCTTTTTGATGGCCGTCGGGAAGTATTCGTCGTATTTGTGCGGGCCGATGTCGGTGATGCGGTTTTCCATCGGCTTGTCTTTATTGTATCCGGAAGGAATTAAAGCCATGATATTCCCCCTTATCTCAGCGTTGGTGACGGTTACGGTAGGTTTCAAGGTCGTGGTTCCAGCCGCCGGGAACTTCTTCTTTCTTGAAGAAAATGTACGGATTGGAACGCGGTTCCTTGACATGACAGGCGGTGGTGGGGATATCAATCACTTCCAGAAGTTTCTGGAAGGATAGGCGCTTCATGGTTTCACCCACGCGTTCGCGGTTCTTGCCTTCTTCCATCCACCAATCCCAAATTTTTTCGATGACTTCCTTGACGTCGTCGTACGGGGCTTCGCAGGAAACAAAAGGTACAAGGAGCGACCCCATCTGGGCGCCGTCCACCACCGGGGCCTTAGCGCCCACAAGAATGCTCGCGCCGCGCTCGTCGCCGATGCGCAGAGCTTGAGGCATGGTGTTGATGCAGTGCATACAGCGCACGCACTCGGTGGTTTTGATGGAAAGTCTGGCACCGTCCCACTTCATACAACGGCTGGGACAGCGATCAATGACCTCGACCTGGATGTCGAATTTGCCCCACTTGGGATTAGTGTGGGCACCGGCATTCGGCTTGATGGCCCCGCCGACGTAGGCCTTGACTTTTTCCTGATCAATCTTGATGTCGTCTTTCCAAGTGCCCACCACGGCAAAGTCGGAACGGGCCATGGCGCACACGCAACCGTTGGGGCAGCCGTCGAATTTGAATTTGAACTTGTAGGGGAAGGCCGGACGGTGCAGTTCATCCTGGTAGTCCATGGTGAGCTGGTAACACATGCCCTGCGTGTTGTAGCAGGCGTACTCGCAACGAGATTGTCCGAGGCAAGCCTCGGGCGTGCGCAGGTTGGAGCCGGATCCGCCAAGGTCTACATTCATGTTGTGCGTCAGTTCATAAAAAATGTGCTCAAGCTGATCGGTCTGCGTGCCCAGCAGCACGATATCGCCGGTGGAGCCGTGCATATTAGTCAGGCCGGAGCCGCGAAGATCCCAGATGTCGCACAGGTCGCGCAGGAATTTAGTGTTGTAGTATTTGCCGGAAGGCTGGGCTACGCGCATAGTGTGAAAATGCGCTACACCCGGGAATTTCCCCGGCTGGTCGGAATACCGGCCGATGACGCCGCCGCCATAGCCGAACACGCCCACGATGCCGCCGTGTTTCCAATGGGTTTCTTTCTCGACATAAGAAAGCTCCAGTACGCCCAGCAGGTCTTCAGGGCAGTCTTGCGGAATCTGATAATCCAGACACTTCGGGTTGTTGGCCCGACTGACCGCTTCTTGTTTGAAGTCTGACACAAAGCTCGGCCAAGGGCCGGATTCAAGCTGGTCTAACAGGGGAGTTGCATGTTTCGCCATTATCATACCTCCACACGGTTTAGTTGTATCACGTAAGTTGCAGAACATATATCCGGTCAACCGTAAAAATCTAATACTGAATTATACATTATTTTTATTTTAATGACAAGCAGTACTGATATTATTGTAGCGAGCACATGAGCGTATGACCGATATAGGCAGCGGATGAGTGACATATTGGGAACTTCAGAAAGGAGGTTCCCATGCGTCCCGGCGCAGCATTTCACGAAAGCGGGGGAATGCGATTTTTCGATTCGATGAGTATGGACAATTTGACAAGGGAAAACTGGGCTGTGATGAGGCCGTCGGGATTCCGAACGTCGCCCCTGGGCATGTTGGATGCGAAATGTTACGCGGAGCAGAGCGAAGAAGGCTTGTTGACAGACAGATGTATCGGCAAGCATAGGATAATCAAAGACAAATTAACGTCTAAATAGTTCTGAATGAGAGCCAAGACGGGCAAGCCGGAGGATTTCCGGCTCTTTTGTAAATCAGAAGCAAATAAGGCTTGATATGGCACTCTCTATAGCCCTTCCAGTTGCCGGTAGTGGCTTTAGTCCGCCGATAGTCCTTTTTTTGTAACTGTGTCAATTCGGGCACGAACTCAGAATTAAGGGTGTGCTGTACGCACATCATCCGCTTTCCGGCCCATTTCGGCTTAATGCCACGATAGTGTCTATCAGCTTGTTCATGTTTGTATGCTCATAGACTTTCCGATATCTTTGTAAAATTATGAGTTGCGATAAAAGAAAAGTCCCGCAAGGCTTTTTAGGCTTTACGGGACTCTGTGAAAGGCTTGGGGTGCAGAAATCCCCATTCAAATCAACAGCTAATTATTGAGGCACA
>JAITNF010000025.1 GCA_031290615.1 Desulfovibrio sp.
AAATTATGAGTTGCGATAAAAGAAAAGTCCCGCAAGGCTTTTTAGGCTTTACGGGACTCTGTGAAAGGCTTGGGGTGCAGAAATCCCCATTCAAATCAACAGCTAATTATTGAGGCACACCGCATGAAAGTTGTCCTCTATATACATTTTGTACGATATTACATCGCCAGTAAATGGGTACACAACTAGCTTGCCTTCGTATCCCTCTCCCTTTCCCTCATTGCTCCAAAAGCCGGGATCATATTGAACTCCATCAGTATACATGCCGGCAGTCCAGCCAGCCGCCGCCGCCGCACCTGCGCCAGAATTTATAGACACTCTCTGCAGAGCTTTCACAGACGGCAACGACTTACCCTTTTCTTGGCAATAACTGGCAGCCTTCTCCCAAGGGTTATATGCTGGATCAGGCTTAGTCACGAACTCAGCGAGCGGCCCATCATTGCCGAACGTTAAGGAATATTCCGGACTTTTCGTCGTGTTGCCGTCAACGGTCACCTCGGCCTGAACTGTAACCTTACGATCACCCATAATATCCGTAAGTTGTATCGTGGCTACACCGTTAGTGATGTCAGATTCGCCTTCGCCTATCTCCTTATTCATAATCCTCTGGTAGGTGTCATTATACCCACCAGAACCTTCTTCAGGTCTAGAATCCCAAGTCAGGCCCGTCTTTTTAGTTTTCCACTCATCCACTATGGCGGGAGAATTGTTTTGAACTCTGATCACTTTCCACTTCACGCTAGCCTCTGCCAGAGGAGAAGATTTGGTCACGGAGGCAGGAAGTTTGACCTGCAGATTTGCAGTGGCAAAAAGTTCTCCGTTGAACTTAGGAACTACTTCACCATTTGGGCTAATTTCGGGGAGAGCCATCTTGCTGGCATTCAGAGTAAAACTCTTCTCGGTATCCCCTACCCGGATGGTCACAGGAGTAGACCCGGAACCATCTGCCAGCGTTATGTCAAATTCTCCATTCCTTTTGGTGTGATAGGTCAAGCTAGACTCCGGAACTGTTATATCCGGGGGATTGGTCAGAACAGCCGCCTTGGCCGTCACGCGCACATCATGCCAAGGCACAACCTTATCTAAACCGGTTGAAATACGGAAACGATACGCCCCAATCTGCTCTATCTGATACTTGCCCTCTTTGTTCCGATACTCCAGAATGATCCTGTTTTCCCGGTCCACAAACTCGTGCCTGGAACCGGACACTGTGCGCCGCTCCGCCACCTTGGAGTGTTTGACCTGATCTTCGGCGGGCGAGCCGAACTCGTAGTTGAAGCGAAGGCCGAACTCGGAGTCGTTTCTGCCAAGTTCCGTACTGCGCTGGGTTGCAAAGGCCGTAAGCATAGGCACGGGCGTGTATTCAATGCCATAGGACCAGATTTTCGGATCCCGTTCCAGATTCTCGGAATCGAACATGCCCACATGATCGCCGTACCACTGCGTGTACGCGCCAGTCAGAGCCACGTTGCGGTAAAAGGGCAGATAGGCTTTCAGCCGTGCGTCCCAACCACGGGCGGGCCGCTCCTCCACGAGGTTGCCGTCAAAATCCTGGGAGCGTTTCCAGTCGGACAGAGGGAAATAATAGTTGGAGGCCAAATGCAGCCAGTCAAACTGTAGTTCCGCGCCAACGCCGCCCCGCTGGTGGGAGCGAGTGAAGTCGTTGTCGAAAAACACGTTGTAGCCGAACATCACGTTGCCGGCGTTGATTTCGTCCTCCGCAAAGGGGAACCAGCGCTGACCCACGCCGAGATTGCCTATCCAGCGTATCTGGCCGCTCTCCTCCCCGCCGGACACGATCATACTCCGCGCTCCGATCTGGGTGAACACGGTGGTATATTGCCCGTCATAAAAGGGAAAAAGCGTGTCGCCCTCGCCGGTCACGTTGCCGTTCCAGTCCACTATGAAGTTCAGGCGGGCGCGCCCCCCATCCACAAGGCCGGAGAGAAAGGTCTCTCCGGCGGAATTGGCTACACCGCTGGCCCAGGACAGCCCCCTGTCCACAAACATCTGCTGGAAGCCCCCCTCGCCACCTGAGAATCCGGCCATCCCGCCGAAGCCGGATGCATTATTGATCGCCTGATTGCCGCCGTTGGGCGTGAAATCGAAGAAGCGCCAGTGCTGACCGGTGAAGGGATCATAGCCAGGCCGGAACTGGTCTGTTCCCCGTTGGGGATCGTAAGAAAGACCGGCCCCCATATAGGCCGCCGCCCGGCGTCCGTCCTCGGAAGGTCCGGAACTCGTTCCCGTTGTGCCGTTGGCTTTGCGGGCCGTGCCGTCCTGATGAAAGCCCAAACCCTCGTCCGTCCGCCCATTAGTGCTTTCCTTTCCCGGCGCGAGGCCGGACAAACCCAGAAAACCAGCGCCGTACCTGAAAAACGCAGAAGACAGGGAACGTGGCTCTTTGGGCGTTTCCAGCAACGGGGAATGCTCTCTGATAGTCCTGATGACCGAATGATTCTTTTTCGGAGCCGTGGAAGACGTTTTGCTCTCGGCGGCGGACTTGAGGCCTGATTTGCCCTTGTCGCTGATTTTGCCCGAAAGCGCTGGTGTATCCCCATTCCTTTCCTGAAGCGGAGTGGCTAAAGTCCGCTGTTCACGCGTAAAAGCCTCTTGCGCGATCTGGTTCCGTCGAGCCTGTTCCTCAATGGCAGCTTTGCGTTCCGGACTGTTCAGCCGCTGGAAAACTACGCCAGTATCGCGCTCGATCCCGGCGAAGGCCGGAGCGTAAAAGGCCAGCAGGCACAGAACCGGAATCATGGCAAGCGCAACCTTACGCGGGTTGCGTGACAAAAAATCGGGATTGATATATGATAGCATGTTCATAAAAATTCCCCCCCCCCATAAAAAACTTTAAAAACAATATCTAAAAATAACACCAAATTTGTGTACGCATAAAATCAAGCCGCTGCTTTAAGATCTGCCCTTGTTAGGGCTAGAATTTTATTCTAGCATTCCCAGGCTATTCTATAAAACTTTATATCATAAAGAATTACAAAACGTTTTTATTAAATTGCCAAATTTGTCCAAAATGTCAATATCAAAATTCCAAAAAAATGCATAATTGATGTAACACTCTAAAATACATGCATAAATTTTTGTCATGCCCGACGAGTGCCGAAGCGGCTTTCGTACACCCCAACTTCTCCGCTGACGGGCGATTCAGCTTCACAATAGTTGATAATCCATCACTGATGATGGCAAGATGCTCATGTTTTATTTTATAAATTGGATATAAAATTATTCTTGAATTTCAATATATTATATTCTTCATTCGATTGTCCTGCCCTTCGCTATTGTCAAACTCGGCATAATTGCTTATATATACTGTCTTGCGGGGTTCGGCATCGGCATTGTATTGTCTGGAGCGAAAAAGATCCGTTTTTTATGAATGGCAAACACTATCGTTTTTTATATTTTTTGAATTTTTCTAAGGAGTTATGCGTATGAAAGGTACTGTTCGTCTAAAGACGGGACTGGCTGAAATGCTGAAGGGCGGCGTCATCATGGATGTCACAACGCCTGAACAGGCAAAAATCGCAGAAGACTCCGGCGCGTGCGCTGTCATGGCACTTGAGCGCGTTCCCGCGGACATCCGCGCTCAAGGGGGCGTGGCCCGCATGGCCGACCCGACGGTGGTAAAGCGAATCATGGACGCTGTCAGCATACCTGTCATGGCCAAAGCGCGCATAGGGCATTTTGTCGAAGCGCGCATTCTGGAAGCCATCGGCGTTGACTATATTGATGAAAGTGAGGTTTTGACTCCGGCGGACGACAAACACCACATAGACAAACGAACCTTTACTGTTCCCTTTGTCTGTGGTTGCCGCAATCTCGGCGAAGCGTTGCGCCGCATGGCGGAAGGCGCCGCCATGGTACGCACCAAGGGCGAGCCCGGAACTGGCAATGTTGTGGAAGCCGTACGCCACTGCCGCCAAGTTATGGATGAAATACGCATTCTGTGCGCCCTGCCCGAGGATGAAGTGGCAAACTACGCCAAAAATTGCGGTGCGCCGCTGGAAGTGGCCATTGCCGTGCGCAAGAAAGGCCGTCTGCCGGTGGTCAATTTCGCAGCTGGCGGCATCGCCACCCCGGCGGACGCGGCCGTGATGATGCACCTCGGCTGCGACGGAGTTTTTGTGGGATCGGGCATATTCAAGTCCGGCGACCCGAAAAAGCGCGCCGGGGCCATTGTGCAGGCCGTGACCAATTACAGGAATTACGCCTTGCTGGCGGAAATCTCCCGCGACTTGGGCGAACCGATGGCGGGCATCGAAATTTCCGCCATAACGCCCGCCGAGCGTATGCAGGAGAGGGGCTGGTAAGATGCCGACTGTAGGCGTACTGGCCCTGCAGGGCGCTTTTCGTGAACACATGGCGGTCTTGCTCCGCATGGGGACGCGCGCTGTGGAAATACGCCAACGCGAACACATCGACGGCATTGACGCACTGATCATCCCCGGCGGGGAAAGCACGACTATCGGCAGGTTGCTTGCGGAGTGGAACATGCTTGCCCACCTGAAGGAACGCATACAGGCCGGCATGCCAGTTTACGGCAGTTGTGCCGGGCTGATCTTGCTGTGCAAAACTATTGAGAATTCCGACCAGCCCAGTCTCGGCGTGCTTGACATTCGTGTACGACGCAACGCCTTTGGCCGCCAGACAGACAGTTTCGAAACGAAATTGACTATGCCGGAACTCGGGAGAACCCCCTTTCATGCCGTTTTTATCCGGGCACCAGTCATTACGGAAGTAGGCCCAGGCGTCCGCGTACTTGCCGAATTTGACAGGATGGCCGTCGCCGTACGCCGGGACAATGTACTGGCAACATCTTTTCATCCGGAACTTACGCAGGATATGCGTTTGCACCGTTACTTTATGAAGAAGATGTGCGAGACCGGCGTGAACTAACCGCGAACAATAGACAAGTTAAGCCAATGGAAATTCTCTTCTTTGAATCAAAGACAAGATAGGCGGAACCTGTCGCCCGGGATGAGATACATGATATTTACGCGTTATCCCATTTTCTTGAATGTCATGACCGGCAAGGCGGAAGTAGGCGTCGCTAAGCGCTTCACTCGCCTGTTCGGAACAAACGCCTTGACGCCGGCAGAACAAAGGTCTAGAGCGGATTGAATTCGGGATGCTCCATGACTTTAACAAAGGAAAACCTTATGGCTTATGATATCCGTTTGATGAAACTGGTGACTGGCGAAATTGTCATCGGCAAGTACGACCAGGAAAAAGATCGCCTCAATGACGTGGCCACTCTGCAGACCGTGCCGACTCAACAGGGCGTACAGATAATGATGTTGCCCTACGGCTACCCTTTTGAAGCCGATTTCTCCGGCACACTGGATGATTCGGCTTTTTTGTACCGCTATCGCGACACCCCTGGGGAACTGCGGGACAAATACATTGAAGCCACCACCAACCTCACCGTGGCCGGCGGTCTTGACAAACTCCGATTCGGCGCGGTCCCCGGCGCCAACGTCAGCGGCCTGATTACATAGCGATCCGGGATTTCAGTCCTGTCAAAAGCGGCGCGCGCGGCCACTTTTATCTTGACATGCGAAACTTGCTCCATTTTTTCCCCAAGCCCAGCCGCTATGCCGGCATAGAAGACGGCGCCTGCAGAAAAAACCCGGCGGACGTGCGCCTTACCGTTGCCTTGGCCTTTCCTGACACCTATGACGTGGGTATGTCCTATCTCGGCCAGAAAATCTTGTACGGAGTTGTGAACAGTAACAGGCGCTGGCAGGCGGAACGCGTCATGGCCCCGGAACGGGAGGCCGCCGCCGTCCTGCGCGCCCGCAATGCCCCTCTCTGTACTCTTGAAACCGACACCCCTCTCGCGAAAACCGACTGCGTGGCATTTTCCGTCACCCACGAGCTCTGTTATACAAATATTCTGTATATGCTCGACTTGGCTGGAGTTCCCCTGCGTACCGCCGACAGGCCGCAATCCCTGGCGGACTGCCCCCTCGTCATTGCCGGCGGCGGAGCGTTGCTGAGCGCCGAGCCACTTGCCCCGTTCGTCGACGTCATGGTTCTCGGCGACGGGGAAGAAAGCCTGCCAGATCTGCTATGCCTACTGGAAAAGGCACGGGTGAAGGTTTGGCCGCGCATGCTCCTGCTGGAGGAAGCGCGGCATATCCCCGGCATTTATGTGCCCTCGCTTTTTACGGATCCGACTACCCCCGACGGCCCGCCGTATCCCCTCTTTGCCGACCACGCGCGCCCCGCCCGCCGCGTTGTGGCGAACCTTGACACCGCCCCGTATCCCACCCAACAGATCACACCCGTGGGGGCCGTACACAACCGTCTTTCTCTCGAAATTGCGCGCGGCTGCACCCGCGGCTGCCGTTTTTGCCATGCAGGCATGGTCTACCGTCCGGTACGCGAGCGATCTCTCCCCAATATTCTTACCCTCCTGCGTGATTGCCTTACCCGAACTGGTTTTGACGAGATTTCCTTCCTGTCCTTGAGCGCCGGGGATTTTTCAGCCCTGAAGGGGCTGTGCCTGAGCACCCTTGACCACTGCGCGGCGGAACAGATAAGCCTGTGTCTGCCTTCCCTGCGCGTGGGTTCTGTCGACGACGAAATTCTGGAACGCATGGCCGACCTGCGCCGCACGGGAGTCACTCTTGCGCCGGAGGCCGGCAGCCAGCGTCTACGCGACGTCATCAACAAGGGCGTGACCGAGGAAACCTTGCTGCTGCATGCGCAAAAACTGCTGGAACACGGCTGGCGGCGGGTGAAACTCTATTTTATGATCGGCCTGCCGACGGAAACGGAAGACGACCTTACGGCCATTGTCGAACTGTGCCGCAAGGTGCGCGACGCCGCGCGCTACGGCCCGCTCCTGATGGTGACGGCGGCCGTAGCCGCCTTTGTACCCAAACCGTTCACGCCCTTTCAGTGGGAGGCCCAAATACCTCTTGAGGAAATGCGCCGGCGTGTCGGCCTGTTGCGCGAGCTTTTCAAGGGGCAGAAATGCCTGAAACTGCGCTGGCACGAACCGGCCATGTGCCACCTTGAAGGCATACTTTCCCGCGCGGACCGCCGCATGGCCGACGTGGTGGAAAAAGCATACAGAAATGGCGCTGTATTCTGTGGTTGGACGGACAATTTTACTCTTACCCCATGGCTCGCGGCCCTAAAGCAATGCGGCCTTGAGGCGGATGCCTGTACCGGAGAGCGCACGCCCGGCGTTCCCCTGCCTTGGAGCCACCTGGAAGCGGGAGTTTCCGAAGCATTTTTGCTGCGCGAGCGCGCATGGGCTTTCAATAAAAACGGAGCCAGAATTTCTGGGGATTGCCGCTACGGCGTCTGTCGGCAGTGCGGCGCGTGCGACACCAAAGACGGGCCTTCACGCTTGGCGCGTGCGGACGCGGAGAGCATCGGCAATCGTCTGAATCTGCCGCAGCGTGACCAAAATGCCCATTTGCCCGCCCGCGACGAACAGGGGCGTCCGATCTGCAGGACGCAGCCCAACCGCCCGCCGCGGATCGACGCGGCCCTCACCTTCAAAGCGGCCACATACCGCGTATGGCACACCAAAACAGCGGGTAGCGCCTTTTTGAGCCAACTGGAACTGCAGGCGACGCTGGATCGCGCTCTGCGCCGCGCGAAACTGCCCCTGGCTTTTTCCCAAGGATTCCACCCGTCGCCTCTGCTCTCCTTCGGCCGCGCCATGCCTGTGGGTGTGGAAAGTCTGTCGGAATGGTTTGTCATTACCATGCGCGATTCTCTTGCCCCGAAGGATGTTGCCGAACGGCTCGGCCGCGCCTTGCCGCCGGGCATGGAACTCGTCCGCGTGGAACCGCTACCGAAAATTCGTCGCGCGGAACTTGCCCTTGCGGAAAAATTCCGTCTGCGCCTTGCGGAAGGTGATGTCAGCGATACGGCCCGCTGTTTTGAAACTTTTGCCGCACAACAGTCGGTCGCATGCCTGCGCAAGACAAAAAGCGGCCTGCGCAGTGCCAACATACGACCCGTGCTCCACTGCTGGAACACGGACAGCGATGAGCCGGCAGTGACATTTGTGGCGGATTGGCGTACGGTCTACCTGTCCCCTCTGGCTTTTTGCTGCGCCGTGCTTGAGCCGCTGGGGCCGGAAGATGACTTGCGGCCGCGGCTGCGCCTCGTTAAAACAGCGCAACTGTTCACAGGGGACGAAATATGCACTGTACAAAGGAGTTAAGATATGGGTTCCAGTGTTCCTTTTGACGATGAAATTTCTTTCATCGAACGCATCAAAACTCTCAGCAATGAAGAGTTGATAGAAATCTGGGAAGAAACACAGCATATTGAGCGGTTCTTTTCTTCGGAACTCCATCTGGAAGTTTCCTTTGCCATGAACTATGAAAACGTCATTGTGACGGAACTTTCCCTGCGCGCCTGCAAAGTTCCGCCGCCCGACTCTCTCGCGGAAAAATCGTGAGCCCAATCCAGTGCCGAACCATCGGGCAGGTCGAAAAGGGCCTAATTCCACTTCCCGCCGCCTCTAATCTTCATTTTTATGCAACACTTTGTGAAAAAATAGCATGTTGGAAATTTAACTGTTCGGACAGCGTGTATCGGATTTATAGCTTGCCTTTGTCTTCTTGTCCTTCCGGCAAGTAATATTTTCTCCCTCAAAAAATATCGTCGATGAAAAAGAACTAGATGAATTGGTCTTCCTCCGCTCTCACCCGCATGCCGCCGTAATTCAGCGTCCGCCTTTGCTGTTTGAACTACAGGGGCTGAATGCTCAGGCCCAATTTTTCAAAAGGTAAAAAAATATGCCGCAAAAACCAAGCCTCCCGCGCCCATTATGCCGCTGCGGCGCAGCAACGCGCGCAGACCGGCAAGACGCTCTGTGTCCCAAGATGCGCCGGCTTCCGGCAGGCCAAGCCGGGGCTTGTCCACCAGCGTCCCGAAATAAATTGAGGGACCTCCCATGCACCCCGCGCAAAGCCAAGCGCACGCCGCCATGGATAAGCCGGAATTGGGGCTCGGCATGCCGCGCGCCTGCCGCAATACTATTGCGAAACCTGGCCAGTGCCCCTGCCAAGGGCGCTGAAGGCATAAAAGCAGCGTGAGCCTGTCCGTCAGCCACAGAATCACCATGGAAAGACGCGCCGGAACAAAAGCCAGAATGTCGTCGCCGCGCGCGCTGGCCCAGCCGAGCCAACGCCATCGTTCTGTCATGTACCCCCACATGGAGTCCGCTGTGCTGACGGCCTTGTAGCACCAGAGCCCCGCCGGGCCCGCGACAAGGAGCCAGAAATACGGCGCGAGAAAGGCGTCCGTAAAATTTTCGGAAATGGTGTCGGCCAGGGTTTTGGCGAGCAGAGGCCGATCCATGGCGCTCACGTCCCGGCTGACCAGCATAGAAACAGTCCGGCGAGCTTCGGAAAGCGGGGCTCGCTCCACCTTGTGCGCGGCGTCGGCGCCCGTTTGAAGCAGACAGCCTAAAGCAAGGCCTGCCCAAGCGAAATATACGGCAAATAAGTGCCCCGCAAACGGCAGGGCAAGAAGCAGCCATACCGTCAGGCCCACGCATGCCGTCAAAATCAGCACACAGGCAAGACCGGCAACCCTGCCCCGTCCCAGGCGTTCAAGACGCCGCGCCGGGGCTTCCAGAGAGCGCAGAAAGCGCCCCGCAAGCGTCACCGGGTGCGGCCAAGGCAAGTGGGGATCGGCAAAAAGGATATCCAGCAGAAAGGCCAGTGGAGCAAGCCACCAGCATTCCCAGACGCTGTAAGGAAAAAAGACGTTCACGGCCGGCCCTCAATCAACATCGACAGACGTGTGATGAAGAAATCTTGTTTTGCAAGCTCATACAACTGGAATAAGATATTCGTTCAAATATCTTGCGATGGGAAGTCAGGCTGATGTGGTAATACTGATTCTGTGGTATGTAAATGTAGGGCACATCTTCGTTGCGACAACGCAGAAACAATGTTATCAACACGCGGTTTACGGCCTGATGCCCGACAATGACAAGCGGCGCGCCGCCCGCCAGAAAAAGCGCGCGCCGTAGACCGCACTGGACGCGATTGCGCAGCATGGCGTAACTTTCTCCGTTGGGATAGGCATAGCGGTACTTGTCCGCATTGCGTCCGGCGGTTACCTCCGGCATTTTTTCGCGGATTTCCGAATAGCGCATTCCTTCACAGTCTCCGGCCCAAAGTTCGTCAAACTCCTTGAGAGCCATGGTGCGCATGCCGGACTTTTTCGCCAGCAGGGGCGCAGCAGTTTCGTGCGAGCGTAGGCTGGTGGATGTGAATAGCCAGTCTATGTCCTCGTTTTCAAGGTTGTAGGCCATCGATCTGGCTTGCTCACGCCCCTTTGCTGTCAGCATCGGGTCGCCGCCGATGCGCCCCCACGCGTTGAATTCCGTCTGCCCATGACGGACAAGAAAAAGACTTTTTATCCAGAAGCCGACCAGTATTTCACGGATGAGCGGATAATACGGTGAATCTTCACAGGGTCTCTCGTCAATGACGCGATTGGCTGTGGAGTCCACGCGGATCCAGAATTTTTCCCTTTCCAGGGGTCTGTAGATGGCCTCATAGTAGGCTATGCGCGTCAAAAAGTTTTCCAGGGCAGCATCCCTGGTAAAATTCGCGTATTCCGGAAGGCCCGCCTTGCGCCGTATGCAGGCGTCCAGCAGCAGGCTGTCTTCGTTTACACATTCCACAAAAAGCACTGGCCAGCCAGAAATGGTCTGTTCAAGCATGGCGCGGCGCGCCTGGCTTGCATTGGTGGCGTCCAGTATGGCCACTTCGCCGCCCTTGTTCAGCCAATCGCCGGCCAGTTCCAAGTTGCGGCGGCATATCATTTCGCGGGCTTCACGGCCAAAGGCGTTTTCCGAATTGTAAAAATCAGGGTCTGTGGATTCCGTGCCGAGCAGCGTTCGACGTACATCTCCATTGTTGAAGATTTCCGCTTTTATTCCTTCCGCCGCGAGGCCTTCGCGTAGACGCCTGGCAAGGGTGGATTTACCACGCGCGGGCAGGCCGACCATAGCAACATAGATTTTATGCACGACCGCTATCTCCCGGTTTATTTTTGAGACGCCTCAGCAAAAAATCACGCGCCGGCCCATACGGCGCCGTTTGCGGCAAATTCTCAAGCAGGCGGATGGCATGACCATTTTCCACAAAGCGGTTGCGGCTGGCGGGGAAGCTCATGTCAAAAAACCAAGTTCCCAAAAGCACGCGAAAATCGTTGACGCTACGCAGGTCGGCATAAGCCACCACACGCCCGGAAAATACGGCGTCCAATACGGCTTTGCCGACAATGTCCGGGCTGTCGGGAAGGTTCAAAACCACTGTAGATCGGCAGGGTTTGGGGCCGCTCAAATACGTGTCCATAATGCGCAGAATGTCCAGTTTGTCCGAGTCACGCACCAATCGGGCGGCCAAACGTACGTTTTCCGGCAGGCCACTCGGCAGGGCAAAGCGGTTGTGCAGGCCAACAGCCGCAAGTGCGACGCGGCGCACGGATTCTTTCTCTCCGTCAAGGCGTTTTTCACGTTTGAGAATTTTAACGCCCATCAGGCCGTGATTGCAGGATTCACTGTCCTTGAACGTGCGATATTGAAGATACTGCCCAAAACGGGCCACATCGTGATAAAGGGCTGCCAAAAGGCATGCGCGGGCAAGCGGCTGGGCAAACTGTTCGCCGGCAACAATGTCGCGAGCATTGCCTAGCACCCGGTATGTGTGCTGGGTTTTCAGATCAAGCGGGGTCGCGTCGCCCATCTCTTTGGCTCGCTCCCGCGCGGCGTAGCCAGCAAACCATTGTTCGTGTCGCGATATGTCCGCAAAATACTGCATACGGTGTATTTACGCCGCCATTCGCGGGGTGGCAAATTTTTGTCTTGGGAAATACAAACTGTTTCAGGGTCCTTGACAAGTAGGGTGTTAGCGGCGCGTCGATGTCGATGGCAAGGGCGCGCGGTCACGCTCACAGGAGCGCCTGTGGAGCGCCTGTTCGAACCAGCGGACACGCCCTTCACAATCACAATGTTTTCCGGCACGTTCATCTCCTTCACGTAGCCCCTTACTGTTCCACGGCAAAAATGTCGCGGTAGACGACGGCGGAGTCTTCCTTGCGCACCTCAAGAACTACCTGGGCGTTGACAAGACTCATTTGCGGGGAGAGTATGGCGAGCATAACCGTACGCAAGAACTGTCTGATGCGGAAATTCCCGGCATGGTCAGAGGCAAAGGCTAGTTCGTGTCGTGCGCCGTCGCCGTCCGCCGTGAGCAACACGGCGGAAATCCGGCCCACGGCGAGTTTCTGATCGTCGGCATTACGCAAGTCAAGGGCGATACGCAGTCTGTTTTCGTGTAGAACGCGCACCTGTACGTTGTCCACCCTGACATAGCCTGTATTTACGGCCAAAAATTCGCCCTGCATGGACGGCGGCTGGGGTTGCGGGGTCTGCGCCGGTCCATTGTCGGCTTTCGCCGGGGTGTCGGGTCGGGTCAGGGGACCGCTTTCGTCGGGAGCGGCAAGCCTACGCGCAAGAACATCCTTGCCCTGCGCGGTGCTTTCACTGAACAGTTTTTCCATGTTTTCAAGGCGTTCAGCGGTACTTCGGGCTTTTTGGAAATCGTCTTTAAAGCGCAACGTACTATCGCGCAAATGGTTATTTTCCTGCCAGACGCGGTATGAAAACCAGCCAAGGCCGACGACGAGCAAGGGTAGGCAGGCGACAACACAGAGCAGGGCGTAAAACAGGCCGCCGCGCATGCGGAAAGAGTGGCGTGTTTTGTCGCTCATGATCACAATGCTGAAATATTCTCTGCTGAAATATTCTCTATACTTCATTTCGCGGTGATTTTGTTTCGCAGTGTAGCGTCAGACTTCGGACGCTGGTTCGTCGACAGGCCAGTCCAGTTTTCGCGGCGAATTTTCCATCCATCGCCGCCGGAGCAGAGCTGGAGAGTCTTGACACCATTATCGATGTGGCCGGAACTGTCCGTATAGGCCTGATTCATGTCAACAACAATGCAATGTTCTTTTTTGGCGGCGGGGATTCCCGAGCGCCTGGCGCTTTTGTTGTCCGGAACTATTTTCATACCGGAAATCCGCACTAGGGTCGGCCGCGTGTGCGCCCAAAGAATTTCTTTCTGTCGACGTATGTTTTTTGCGCCTCTGCGTCCCTGTTGCACGGCCTTATCGTCATAATAACGGATGTATTCGTCCACGCTGCCGGTTTCCCATGCATGTCGCCAATTTTCCAGCATGGCTCTGACATCGACGCTGCTGGCGCTCAAATATTCGGCGACACGGTCTTCTTCCACGGGATTGGGCCGGAGGGCATTGTCCGATTTGTCGTGCACCGTTGTCGCGTCTTTGGGAGTATTTTTAGTTGTTTTCATCACAAGAGCAGTGTTTTTCCGAAATTCGGCGCGCATGCCCATATTCCCGGGTATCCATTCCATGCCCACAATACGGAATGTGTTGTTTTTGTCCTTTTGCCAATAAAGGCGGCGTATGCCTTCTGCGGAAAGGTTGGAGGCGGTGTAAAATTGTTCCGCCCAGGTGACCCAATAACCCGGCCCTTCGAGAACATGTATTTCGCGGTTGTATATTTTGATAAAGCGCACCATGTTGAAGAGCCGTTCCTTGTTTTGACGGAAAGCAGCAAAACTTTCCGACATGGCCATTGTATAGGCCTCAGGATCATAAAAATTGAACATGTTGCGCGAACGCGCGGTCCAGGAGTTGCTCCACAGCTCCATAAGGCGAGCCAGTTGGCGCGCAGTGCCGTTGTCCTGCGGGAATACGTTTTCGTCCAGTTTTTCCGCAAGAATCACCGCTGTTCCAGTAACCAGACCGTGTCCCACTTCGTTGATATCCTCAAGACCAATGGCAACGCAGCCGCGCGTGTCGCGCGGCACAATGCTGAACCCCTTGCTGTGAATCCATATCCCCTGGCCTGTTTTGCCATGGAGGCGGTCAACGGGATTGGGGTAGTTCAGCGTATAGGCAATACCGCCGTACTCTTTGAAGTCCAGACCGGAGGAAATTTTGTATTTCACAAAATAGACACCTTCTGGCGTGCGCAGGTCATTGGATTTTTGCTTGTCGCCGCTCTGCGTGCCCGTGGAGCAAGGGTAGGTGTACATGAGTTTGAAAGGACTTTTTTTCTCGAAAAAAAGAAAGACCTGGCGCTCTTTGTCCACAGCCACAAGCCGGGGAGGCAGGGCCGTGTTGTAGATGGATACCCGCCAGTTGTCGGCCCTAGCGGGGACGGCTGCCGTCAGGAAAAAAAGACAGTACAGCGCGGGCGTAAATTTTGCGACAATGGCGCAAGAAAAAAACGGTCGATCAAATTTTGCTTTTGCGCGCCAGCTCAAGCAGAGTCTTGCGGGTAAAAAGTGCAAGCAGGTCATAGCCCGCCTCCTCAAGCTTTTCATGTCCTCCCTCTTCTCTGTCCAGGATGGCGCAGACTGCTGCTATATTGAGCCCAGTCGTGCGTATTCTTTCACAGGCCTTAAGTAATGAGTTGCCAGTGGTAACGACATCATCCAGCATGGCTACGGAGTCTCCCGCGCTGAAATTGCCGAGTCCCTCGACATACTGGCCTGTCCCGTGCCCTTTGACCTCTTTGCGCACCAAAAGCCCATGGAGTGGCCGGCCGAAATCAACGGAAGTCACGGTAACAGCAGAAATCAGCGGGTCAGCGCCCATGGTCATGCCACCAACGCCTCTGATGTTGAGGTTTTTGAGAGTGTCGTTGAACAGAAGGCCAATCAGCCGAGACCCTTCGGCGTGCAGGGCGGTTACCCGGCAGTCAAAATAATAATCGCTTTTGCGGCCGGAAGCCAGTATAATATTACCTTCACGGTAGGATTTTTCCAGCAGAAGTCCAGCCAGACGTCGTTTGTTCTCATGCATGCGACGATTCCTTCAGTGGCCGAACACGCGCGCGAAAATTGTGTCTTCATGGCGCAGATAACACGCTGTATCAAACAAATCCACAAGTGCCGCATCGGAAAGGGCGGCGCGAATATCGGGGTCGAACCTAACCAGTTCCGGGAAGGGGGACCGGCTCTCCCAACTCCGCATGGCGAGGCGCTGCGCTGTTTCGTAGGCTTTTTGCCTGGGCAGCCCCGCGTCCACAAGGGCCGTGAGCAGGCGCTGGGAGAAATGGAGGCCGAAGGATTTTTCCATATTTTCGCGCATGCGTTCGGGGTTGACTACAAGGCCACGCAACAGGCCTGCAAGACGTGTGAGCACATAGTCGGCAAGAATAGTGGAATCCGGCATTATAATCCGCTCCACAGAGGAATGGCTAATGTCCCGCTCATGCCAGAGGGCTTGATTTTCCATTGCCGCCAGAGCATTAGAACGAATGAGGCGGGCGAGGCCGCACATGTTCTCGGCGGAAATTGGGTTCTTTTTGTGTGGCATGGCGGAAGAACCCTTTTGCCCACCGCCGAACCCTTCCTCCGCCTCCAGCACTTCCGTGCGCTGCAAGTGACGCAGTTCCGTGCACAGACGTTCAACACCGCCGGCCATAACAGCAAGGGCGGAAAAGAATTGCGCGTACCGGTCACGTTGGATAATCTGTGTGGAGTGTTCGTCCGCCCTGAGATTCAGCCGCGCAAGGGCTTTTTCTTCCAATTCCGGTGAAAGAAAGGCGTAGGTTCCCACAGCGCCGGAAATCTTGCCAACGCGTACGTCTTCCACGGCTGTGTCCAATCGGACGAGATGGCGGGCAAATTCCGCATAAAAGCCGGCGATTTTCAGGCCGAAACTTGTGGGTTCGGCGTGTATTCCATGGGTACGCCCCATACAGAGCACGCCCTTGTAGCGGTGCGCCATATCCTCCAGCACTTCCAGCAGGGCGCGCATATCG
Organism: Desulfovibrio sp.; assembly: GCA_031290615.1. GTDB lineage: Bacteria > Desulfobacterota > Desulfovibrionia > Desulfovibrionales > Desulfovibrionaceae > Desulfovibrio. The sequence goes on from JAITNF010000025.1 coordinate 15,872, forward strand.
TTGAGGACAAGTCTTCCGGCCTGTTGCAGCAGCAGTCCATTGGCCGTGTCCACAATATCGGAAGCAGTGCACCCCAAGTGGATATAACGGGCATCGGGCCCTACTTTTTCTTCCAAGCAAGAGAGGAAGGCTATGATGTCGTGGCGTGTGGTTTCTTCGATTTCCAGAATACGGACGACGTCAATATCGGCGCGGTTGCGTATGACATCCATCGCATCTCCGGGGATACGTCCCATCTCCCGCCAAGCCTCGCACACGGCGAGCTCCACGGCGAGCCATGCGCGGTAACGGTTTTCCAGGGTCCATATATGGCCCATTTCGGCTCGCGCATAACGTTCAATCATCTCTTGCCTGTTGTTCCGCGCCGGACGCTTGTGGGGTGGCGGCCTGCCGGGGCGCTGGCCCCGCAGTTTTGGATTTGTCGGCCGTTTTGGGCGCGTCAGCCCTGTCGGTGATCGGGACGGAAACATCTGCTGCTGCGCCGGAAGAACCGCCGGTCTTGGCGGCCTCTTGGCCGACGTCTTTGGCGGCCTTGTCGCCGATTTTTGTGTCCGTCTCGCTCCCGACTGTTTTGGACGCTTCGCCTTCTTCTTTTATGTTCTTGCGATAGCCGTAGTCGCTCACATACCATCCGTCGCCCTTGAGGACAAAGGAAGTTTGTGACATGACTTTCGACGCAGCCGCGCCGCAACGCGGGCAGGGCTCCACAGTGTCGTCGCCGGCGGATTTTGTCCATTCTTCAAAAATTTCACGGCATTGAGGGCAGAGATATTCGTAAATGGGCATTCCGGGGACTCCTAAACAGGTTTTAAGCCTTGTCGGCCTTTGCTTCCCGCGCGCTGCTTCAGGCGTTCCAGACGGCGACGGCGACGACGGTCCAATTCTTTTTTACGTTCGATTTTTTTGTGGGCCATGATTGTACTCCGAAATAGTGTGGAATTAAAGATAATTATATCTTTATCGTAACACGATATATATTAATATACATTTTTTTTGGATTAAAGTCCAGCGTCAGATTGTTTCGGTAATGGCTCAATTTATCGTCAGACAAGGAGAATTTCACCAAGTCAGCACCATCCAACCATGTGCATAAAATATAGTAATTTCTATTATTATCTTCATATTTCTTGACCCATTTAATCTTATAAAAACCATCAAAATCCACATTTTTTTACTGGTAAACTTGCTGGTATATTTTTGCTAGCAAGTGCCTTAATAAGATTATTGATGAAGATTACTCCATATTCCGCGCCGGGGAAGAAGCTCGAGATGGAAAAGACAAAATATCATTCAATATTTATGTTATATGAGTTGATACTGGTACAGCTCAACAACGGGAGGCGATATGAAGTTGTCAAATGCCCTTATCCGCAAGCCCAGCGGCAACGGCAAGTCACAAAAGCATTCTGACGGGCGGGAGGATTGTTCCTGTACATCACACTCCAAGGCAAAAAGTCCTGGCGCATGGGCTATAGTCATGGGCAAGCAAAAATTGATTGCTGGTCATCGGCCATACCGGCATCAGCCTAAAAGAAGCCAGAGAACGAAGAGAAGCGGCAAAAAAGTTGGTGGATAATATAGAGTCCAGTGCCAGCAGGAAGCCAAACTTGTCGCCGCCAACGCCGCCTCAAATTTTTTTGAGGCTATTACATAGGGAATGGTGGACAAGTATCCCGGCCCTTGGGTTGAGGAGTACCGGCGAGTTGTCATCGGTGGACTGCAAAATCATGGAAAACGTCCAGCTCAGACGATCAGCTCATCGTAATTCCTTGCTGTGTTGCGGAAAATTGAAGCTAAGTGAACGCTGAACACGGCGCATGAAGTCCAAAGTTACTGCGGGCGGATTTTTCGTTACGCCATTGCCACCGGCAGGACGGAAAGGGATGTCGCCGCCGATTTGCTGGGTGCTATCCCCCCCCCCATCGTCACACATTATGCCGCAATCAATCACCGAGAAGCGAGAGAATGGCGCATACCACCCGCCGCAAAAATGAAAAAGCGGCAGAGGAAATGACCTTTCACTGCTTTCGCGTAATGGCTTCCACTCTGTTGAACGAACTCGGCTACAACCGGGATGGACGAGCGCCAGCTTACCCACTGTGATGGAGTGAGATCCGCCTACAACTATGCCGAGTACCTGACTGAACGCCGCAGCATGATGCAGGAATACGCCGATTATTTTTCCGGACTGAAAGAAAAAGCGAAGCGGGAACAGGTTGTGGCAACCGATGGTTTACCGGAATTTGCGTAAGCCACTCTATTTTTCCTTTACCCTTCCGGCACTCTTGCGGGTGCGGGACGGGAATACCTCCGGGGACTTGGTCAAGAAATAACCAACAAAGGCAAATCAAGGAAAGGCAAGATCACATTTTGAAAAGGCCGGCGGCCACCTTTCCTTTGCCAAAATGCCCTGAATGTCTTTCAGGCCACTGGGCCACGGCTTTCCGAATATCCTTCTCCAAAATTCACGACCTCTATCTTGGTTTTGCCAACCTCTTTGGCAGCCAGACCCCGCAACATTATCTCCGAGTCCGTCCAGAGCAAGATGCCAGGCACTCACTGGATCATGAGCTGGCAGGAAAACGAACAGTCAAGCCGTGATGAAACCACTAGCTTGTATCGCTGGGGCTATACCAACTATCGGGAACTCTTCAATGCCCGCCAGCTTCTTGGGCTGGAAACCAGTTGCCGCCTAATTTCCGCCTAGCCAAACGAGCGTATCCGCAATGCTCTGGCGACGAATCTTTCCGCTTTTTTGCGCTATCAAAACATGCTTTGCCGTTATGACACCATCTCCTAAAAATCGCTGGATATTTTTTCAGTACATGGTTCCCGTATCGGTTTGGTGCATTGTTAATCCAATCTGTTCGGTTCGGTATTGAGAACATCAGCGCCCTACTCACAGGCAGCAGCGGCTGGCTGAACGTCATTGAGAAATATGCCAAAGCAAAAACATATTGTGATCAATCTGTTGAAGTGAAATATACCGGAACCTCAAAAAACGAGCGTAAAATCATCATGCCCATTTCCGGCGAATGGATGGAGATGACTCAACGACGCCCCCAAAATGGTTCTGGACATTGCCTGTGCCGATGCTGCCAGTCATGACTGGCAATCTGGGAATTTGGACGGAGTATTTACAGACCCACCGTATTTTGGAAACGTGCAATACGCGGAATTCATGGACTTTCGCTATGTCTAGCTGAGCAGCCTTGTTGGAAAAGATGATTCGGCGTTTGCCTCTTTCTCAACGCATAGAAGAAGACTGGGGTATTGAAATGATTGCTCCAACCTAAAAAGGGGTGGGAAAACACAGGATGGACGTCCACTGCGGCGCTACCGGAGCCGATGGAAAGTTGAGCGGCTCTTTGCATGGCTGTACAACTTCCGCAAAGTCATCGTAACATACTAGTTTCACACTGAAAACTTCCTGGGCATGGTCCAACTTGGGTGCATACTCATTTTGCTCAGATTGATTATGAGAAGACTTCTAATGTCCGAATTAAAAAATGGATGCAAATAAATTTAGTGAAAGGTGAGCGGTTGATTAAAATGTACATTGAAAGCTATTACCTTACCGGATCGGATACAAAACAGGATACAGATGTAATATTACTACAATTATTGTAATATCAATGCCCATCCAATCTTCGGCTGCCTGTGTTATCCCAAAATGTCTTTTATAGGCGCATGGAATCCATAAAATTTAAGGGTATCACGAGGGGTATAAAAATTTTGTAAATTTTTTATACATAAAATTCAAATAAATATATGTTACTTGCCAATTTAACTTTGGAATTATCTTTGTTCGTATTCTGGCCGAAGGCATGAAAATAGCTGGTACACTTGCTGGTAAAATTTTTATTTATTTATATTTTATTTTTTAATTATATATTAATTATAATAAATACTGTTCTCAGACAAGAAGGCAAATTTTTTTTGCGGCGGTTACCAAGTCAGCCGCACCTTGGCGCCCTGTGAGGCCATATATTTTTTGCAGTCGCGTATGCTGTACCGTCCGTAGTGCACAATGGAGGCGATGAGGGCCGCCGAAGCTCCGCCCTTGCTCACGGCTTCATACATGTGCACTGGATCTCCCGCTCCCCCTGACGCTATGACGGGAATGGACACGGCCTGGCTGACGGCTTTGATGAGGATGAGTTCATAGCCGTCCCGGGTTCCGTCCGCGTCAATGGAATTGACGCAGAGTTCCCCGGCCCCTAGTTCCTGGCATTGTCCGGCCCAAACGACGGCGTCAAGGCCCGTGTGTTTGCGCCCGCCGTGGACGACGATTTCATACCCTGATGGTATGTTCTTATCAGCCGTCACGGCGAGCGTATCCATGCCCACCACAATGGCCTGCGAGCCGAATGCCTCCGCTCCATCGCTGATGAGTCGCGGATTTTTTACGGCGGCGGAATTGACGGAAACCTTTTCCGCGCCGGCCAGAAGCACCTCCCGCATCTGCGCCACTGTGGAAATACCGCCCCCCACTGAAAACGGAATAAAAATTTGTTCGGCCACGCGCTCCACTACGTCCAGAAAAATGCCACGCGCTTCCGCAGAGGCTGTTATGTCGTAAAAGACAATTTCATCCGCTCCATCCTCATAATAGCGACGCGCGCTTTCCACCGGATCTCCTATGTCTTCGTTGCCGACAAATTTTATACCCTTGGTTAGCCGCCCGTTGCGTACGTCCAGGCACGGGATCACACGTTTACTGAGCATGGGAGGCCTCCAGGCAGCAATTATAAAAATTGTGCAACAGGACCAGACCGGGTTTGCCGCTTTTTTCGGGATGAAACTGTACGGCCCACAAACCGTCGCGGCCGTAAACGGAACAGAATTCGCGTCCGTAAACTGTGGTGGCGATCACAAGGGCGGGATCGGTGTCAGGGTAATAGCTGTGAACAAAATAAAATTCCGCCGCCGGATCAAGGCCGGCCAGTAAGGGGCTTTCCACTCTGACGCGCAGGCTGTTCCAGCCTGTGTGCGGCACCGGTGCGGGAGAACCGTCCTCCTGAAGGAGCTTGTTTTCAAACCGACGACAGGCGCCAGGCACCACACCAAGGGTTTTCGTATTGTTCTCTTCGCTTTCTTCCAACAGAATCTGGCAGCCGAGACAGATGCCCAGCAACGGGATACCCTTGCTGACAGCCCGGAGCAGGGCCTTGTCCAGCCCGGCTTGGGCCAGGGCGGTCATGGCCTGACCGGCAGCGCCCACACCGGGGAAGACAATCCCGCTTGCGGCGTCCATGACCTCTATGTCCGCCGTGACGGCGCAGGGGATACTGAGATGTTCTAGGGCACGGCGTACGCTTGTCTGATTGCCCGCCTTGTAGTCCAGAATAGCCAGCATTTTTACTCCCGGTGATGTTTCATACCCCATTTGCCCGCACGCAGGCAAGTGAAACGAAAGTGTAAAATCAATACTGTTCGGCCAACCGTTAAGAAATATGTTCAGAATCTCCAAGAGTTATGCTACAAAAGAGTTCCACAATCCGTTGCGGCGTAATTGAAGCGGAGCAATTGTTCGCTACAAACATTCTGGAGTGGATCCACGTTGCTGAAAAAGAACAGCACAAGAAAATTATCAAGCTATTGATGCGCTACAATGAGATTATTGCCAAGTTTGAAACAGACCCATCTTTTTAGATCAAGATGCAAGTTTTGAGGCGACTGACGGCAAATTGCCCCTTATTCCCTATGCCCGGAAGCGGGCGCGCAGCACTTCCACACAGACGGGCAGAACGGAAACAACGATGATGCCGTAGACGATAAGACTGAAATTTGCCCGAATCCAAGGGATATTGCCAAGAAAATACCCGGCGGAAACAAGCCCGCCCACCCAGAGGGCGCAACCGGTAATATTGAAAAAAAAGAAAGTCGGAGGAAACATAAGAGCAATGCCAGCCACAAAAGGAGTAATGGTACGCACTATGGGCACAAAGCGCGCCAGTACAATGGCTTTGCCACCATGGCTGGCGTAAAATCGGTGCGTCTTCAGAAGATATTCTTTTTTTATCAACCTGTTTCCCTGCGCGAAAACAGGCGGCCCCATATGCCGCCCGATGGCGTAATTGACGGCGTCGCCCAGAATCCCGGCCGTAAAAAATGTTAGCATGATTTCGCCATAGCCCACAAGACCCAATCCAGCCGCCACGCCGGAGGCAAAAAGCAGAGAATCGCCCGGCAAAAAAGGTGTGACCACAAGGCCTGTTTCACAAAAGACAACAACAAAAAGAATGGCGTACACCCACATGCCGTACTGTTGCACAAGATCAAAGAGATGAACGTCGATATGCAAGATAAAATCAATAAGATAAATAATAAATTCCATTTGATGTTCCCGGTAAATTTTTTACGATTTCAATTCCGGAACTCCCTCTTGTATCGCAAGCCGCCTTGTGGCACAACTGTTTCATGCTTCGTTACATTTCACTACTTCTGTTATTTTTTCCAGCATGTTTTGCCGCGCCGGGCGTGACGCCAGTCGCCAAATTCCACAAGGTGGGCTTTCGCACTCTCGGGCAATGGCATGTGGAGGACAAACTGCGCTTGGACGTCAATGTCTGGTATCCCAGTACACATTCGCCGCGCGTCCTCAACTACGACCCCTGGACAATTGTGGCAGCGCTGGAGGGCAGACCAGCCGAGGACCGTTTTCCCCTGCTTCTGCTTTCCCACGACTCGGACGGCACACGGTTCTCCTATCACGATACTGCGGCCCGTCTGGCCTCGCTCGGCTTTGTGGTGGCTTCAATCACCCATTCCGGCGACGGCATGTACAATATGGACACCCTGTTCAGCCTCGCACAGTTTCAGTCACGCCTGCGGGAGATCTCCGCGATGCTGGATATGCTGCTTGAGAATCCACAGGTGGAGCAAATCATAGACCGGAACCGTGTGGGGCTCATCGGCTTTGGGGCCGGGGCCGCTACAGCGTTGCTTATAGGGGGAGCGTTGCCGGATTGCGGAGGATGGTCGGACTATTGCAAGCGTGCCGGCGTCAGCGACAGCTATTGCGCCCCCTGGGCCGACAAGCGCATAAGTTCACTCTGCGCCAAACTGCCGCTGGAAAAAAGTCCAGCTGATCCCAGAATCAAGGCTATCGCTGCTGTGGCGCCTGGCTACGGCATGCTTTTCAGCCAAGACTCCTTTCGCTGGTTTTATCCCCCATTACTCTTGGTCAGTGCGGAAAGAGACAGTATTAATCCCCCGGCTCTGCACGCGGCCGTCCTGAATCTTCTTTTGTACAGCAAGGCGCGCTACACTACCCTTGAGGGCGCGGACGCCGCGTCTCTTATGGCCATCTGCCCTGATTCCATGAGTGATGATTTGCCGGAACTCTGCCGTTCCGTAAGCCCGGCCGAGCGTAGTGCCATTCATCAACGCCTTTACAATCTGCTGGCGGACTTTTTTCTGCATTACCTAGGCAGTAAAAATCTCCCTGTCATTCCCGCACCGCCAGATTTGAAAAAACGGGAAGAACCGTCCTTGGAGTCCGAGCCGGAGAGAAGACGACAGAGGAGGAGCAGGTAATTTGGCGCACTTTTTTATGCTCGCGGGCGACGAATTTTTTCGGGAAGCATACCTCATTGAGAAGATGTGGAGTAAGGTGAAACAATTGGTTAGAGGGATAAAGGCCAGGACTCATGAAGACTTCTTTTCTGGAGTGGGGAAAGCCCTGAACCTAGTCACTCCCAGATGACCAACGCTGGTTTGAATCTTGTGGATATGAATAATTTAAAGTTGAAACACTCTAGAAAATGTCGTCAACAGGCTTGAAAATTGAATGGGAATCATGTAATATTCTTGAAATACAAGTTTTTTTTGCATGGCATCAGCCAAAGTACGGGAGCTTTCAGAGCAGCATTTACCTGGACGGAAAGGAACATGGGGAGGCAACGCACATGGGATATGCCAAAAATACTGCATCGTTTCTAGCGAAAGTGCACACAAGATGCGTTGCCATTTGGTCAAACATCTGACGACTCTGCCTAGAGCATATTGTTATTGAGAATATCTATAGCTTTCAAACCATCCTTTCGCGTTTAAAGCTGTTATTGCACGAATACTGCTTTGATTGCGAAAAGAGAAATCGAAGTTATTTGTCAGAGATACTCGTATATTTGCTTTTAGTTTACTCCACATTTTTTCATTGGATTTAAATTCTGACTGTAAACTTGAAAGTATTTTATTATAATACCACGTCCTGAAATTTATTTATATTAATAGTAGAGCCTGTCGACATTTATAATTAAATGATATAAGATATAACAGATGCGGTGATATCGGTTAAATCAAACCGCAAAGAATATCGTGAATATGATAGCTTTTTATATAAATAAAGAACGCAATGTTATTAAAAGAATGTTTGGCAAAATCAAGCGGTTACGGGGGATGGCAATTTCGGTATAACAAGCCGGCGATTTCCTTTATGGCGTTTTTGCGGCTTGCCGCTATTTTGCTTTGGTTACATAGTACGTTCGCTCTTTAACCGCGATTTTTTTTGCAGGATCTGGCGATCTTTCACTTTGATTTACAAGAAGTTCCACTCCCCTCAATCTGAAAATAATCCGCTCGTGGCTGAATCCTGTTCCCGGTATTTTCCTTCCACCATTTTAGAGCCCGCTCTAACTTTAGAGCTGGTTCTGTTTTTCGGGGGAAGGTCACCATGACCTTGCGAATTTTGGGTAGTCAGCTAAATTACTCCGTCAAATTACTTGACAAAACTGTCTTGTTATTTTTATGATAATACTCGTTGTCACCATCGTCTATCTGGTTAGGACGGCGGCCTCTCAAGCCGTTAAGACGGGTTCAAATCCCGTTGGTGACGCCAAGAAAAATCAAGGAGTTGCGAGTAAAAAATGTAATTCCTTAAAAATATTGGAGTAACTTTTGGTCATTCCAGTATTTTTTTGAGAGTGTTCATTTGAAGCCTGCCAAAGACGCAACGTAAATTCAACAGCTTTGCATGATTTTGTGCTGATAACATACTGCATTTCATCATTTGTGCTGGAGTCACCTTCAACAAATTGACTCCAGCGATGTTTGTACTCCTAGTCGCCAATTTTTTGAGCCTGTATTTGAGGTAAAGTCCAAACGCATCCACGCAACGCCAATCCAAGAATGATATACCAGTAACCCATAAGTTATTCGCCGTCGATCTTGCGCAATCTCTGTTTGAGAAAAAACCGGAAAAAAGCATGCCGATGACAAAACCAAACAAAATATATCAGTAATTCATATGGTCCTCGCTTTCCTGTCTGTTAAAAAGAGACTTGCGAGCAAGAAAATTCAGCCGACAACAAAGGCCAATCCCCGGCACTCATAGGTGCCAACAATGAAGATTGCCCATCGAAATTTTCGCTTGCCGGCTATACGTTTGAGACATGCAAGGACACACCAAGGGCATCGTTTTTTGCGGTGACATCCCCCACCAAAAACGGCTTAGCTGCTCAACTCGTGAATTCGTTTGTTCAGCCACACATTTCTTCCAGCGCGGCAATGAGTTTGTCTTTCAAAGCGTTGTTCCGCCCACAAGGCTTCAGCCTCCTGCCACGGCTTGTCCTGCTGCGGAGTTTCTGGGCGTAGCATTTCTCCTTCTCCTATTAAAAGCCAATTTAAGTTCAGGTCAAAATTTGTTGACTAAGAAGCAAAGATGCCGATGCAGGGGGGGGGCGCGCTTTTCGTAGTTGTTGCGTGCCTGCTTGTTCAGTCCGGGAACATTTTCAAGGTCAACTCCCAATTTTTATTTTTTTTGGTCATGCCTAGCTAAGAGGATTTTCCCGGAGCATTTTGAGGATCATTTTGTATATGTCCTCTCTTTTGTTGTTAAAGCGAAATTCGTATTCTTTCCATTGGAAGTAAAAAATGTGTTTTGTAAACCCCTAAAGCGTACCAACCGGGTGTTGGCGGAGGCCCGGAAGCTTTCCGTGACAAGGTTATTGCGATGGATACGGAGGCAGTGATACCGGCCAAATCAAACCGCAAAGAACCTCGTGAATATGATAGCTTTTTATATAAATAAAGAACGCGATGTTATCGAAATAATGTTTGGCAAAATTAAGCACTTCATGTGGGTGGCAACTCGGTATAACAAGCCGACGATTTTCTTTATGGCGTTTTTGCGGCTTGCCGCTGTTTTATTTTGGTTAAAATGAATGTCGACAGGTCTGGTATCTAGATCATTTAATGCTTGAGATGCTTGCTTTACGGCAGGCAAAGCCCGCCTGCAAATGTCTCACGGCAAGGAGTTGCAGGCAAAGTCTTGCGGAGCGGACAACTTTTCAAAGTTGCTCTGCTCTAGTTGGTAAAAATTCGATTATATGCTATGCGTCCCATAACCAAGGTGGACGTAATGAGCAATTATCACGGCTAATGGAGAGCGATGAAAAAACGCTTGCTAATCTTAAAAAACTTG
>JAITNF010000058.1 GCA_031290615.1 Desulfovibrio sp.
TGGAAGGGTGTCTCAACCCCTTATAGTCATTCGGGGATATTGTCCTCTCATGCCTCTGTTATTAGCCGGGAGGCGGGGGCCTACAAACAACGAACCAACTAACGTTAATTGCAAACTAATACACTAGTGCGTATTACGAATTTTTCTTGCGTAATATCTTAGACCATGATAACAAAAGAGATGTATGATGTCTATTTCCGCCCTTGATCCGCGCGTACGCCTTGTTCTTACGGCCCTTGCCGCGCTGTGTCTGGCGCTCTGCCGGCAGATTCCCTCAAGCCTGCTTGGCCTTACCCTCGGCCTTGCCCTGCTCTGCTTTGCGCGACTGCCATTCACGACTCTGCTGCGATGTTTTGCGACTGTCAATGTTTTTATGCTTTTTCTCTGGTGTGTGCTTCCTTTCACCACGCCCGGTGAGCAAATTCTCCTTTGGGGTTTTGCCGTCAGCACGGCTGGCAATCACCTTGCTCTGCTCATCAGTGTCAAGGCCAACGCCGTTTTTTGTACATTTCAGGCTCTGGTGGGCGATATGCCGCCCTCAACCGTCGGTTGCGCTTTGAAACGCCTCGGCTGTCCTGCCAAACTGGCCTTTCTTTTTTTGGTCACTGGCCGCTATATACATTTGCTGACCGAAGAATGGCAAACTCTTGTGGCTGCGGCCAGACTGCGCGGGTTTACGACGTGCGCCAGCCTGCACGCTTGGCGTACCCTTGCCTCCCTGCTGGGTCTTTTGCTTGTGCGCAGTCACGAGCGCTCACGTCGCGTGTACGAGGCCATGCGCCTGAGGGGCTTTACGGGCGATTTCAAAATTGTGACGCCGTTCCGCGCACGTCCGGCAGATGCCGTTTTTGCCTTCATTGTTCTCTTGTGCCTGACAGGAATAACCCTGATGGATGCTGGACTGCTCCATGTCTGAATCCGGACCGGGCAAAGCCATCTTCAGTCTGGAACGCGTCTGTCTCACCTATGTTCAGGGGCAGGCACGCCGGAAGGTGCTGTGTGATATCAACTTTGCCCTTTTTCCGGGACAGCGGATCGCCCTTTACGGCCCCAACGGCAGCGGCAAAACAACCCTCTTTCGCTGTATTACCGGGTTGGAACGTCCGCAAAAGGGGCTAGTGCGTTTTCACGAAAAAATTCTGCATACGGAAAAAGACTTTCTTGTACTACGCCGCAATGTGGGCTTTGTCCTACAACAGGCGGAAGATCAGCTTTTTTTCCCTACTGTGCTGGAGGATGTGGCCTTTGGCCCTCTCAACTTGGGACTTGCCCCCGAAGCAGCGCGCGAACGCGCGCTCGACACGCTGGCAAGTCTGGAGCTTTCCGGTTTTGAAAACCGGCTCATTCACCAGCTTTCCGGCGGGGAAAAAAAACTGGTCTCTCTGGCCGGGGTTCTTGCCATGTGTCCCGAAGCCCTGTTGCTGGACGAGCCCATCAACGGTCTGGATAACGCGGCGCGTGAGCGGCTGATGGAAATATTGCGCGGCCTCAACACACCGCGTATCGTAATTTCCCACGATTGGGATTTTATCACCCGTGTGACCACGGAATACCTGACCTTACAGGACGGCCGTCTGAGCTGGTTTTCCCCGTCCTGTGCCCACGCGCATCTGCATGCGCACCCTCTGGGTGGCGAACCGCACGAGCATTAAAGCATTTTCAGTATGAAAATGCTCCGGCGGCTAAATGTGGAGTAGCGCCTCCGCCCATTCGGCGCGATAAACGCGTGTGGATTGCGCGTATTCCATAACTAGTTGAGAATGTTCATCTACAGATTGATCATAAATGAAATAAGCAAGTTCTGTTTTTACGGCCAATGAATTATCAACTGTTTACATCACATTAAACGATTTAAAATCCGTAAAGGCAGACAAAATCTATCTGTTGGTGAGCACTCGCCGATTTCTTTTGTCAAATCCTGTATCGTGAAATCGCTTTTCTGCGCGTCGTTGAAATACAACAGCGGCTGAATTTTATAAAACTCGGCGCGGATTTCCCACAGTGCCTTCTGCTGTTCCGGGGACATGCCCAGAGGCCCGGACATCGGTCCCCTGCTCCACGGCCATGCTGGCCAGATCAAGTACTAACGCAATCGCCATAGCTGTCATCAATGAAACCAATCTTGCGCTTTTCATAAAATCCCCTTGGAGCCTGCGCTCCTATTTATAGTACGACTTTCGTCAAACTTTTACTTATCACACACTAGCCGTGTGGATTGTCCATACCTTATAAAACGGAGCGGTGGCAAATTCAGCAGCTCGTTCGCTCACTTCACCACGACAGTTCCCAGCACTTCGCCGTTCAGCAGGTAGCGGCGCAGACTTGATGGCGCGCGCCCATTGAGGACGAGGGCGCGCGGGCAGCCCGCCGAGATGGCGTTCAGGCAGGCCTCCACCTTGGGAATCATATTGCTGTTGATGACTCCCGCGTCTTTTAGGCGGGCAACGCCGATCCTGTCCAATTTCGGAACGAGTTTTTTGTCTGCGTCCAGCACTCCGGGAACGTCGGAAATCAGCACAAAATGCGCCGCGCGGAGCGCCACGGCAATGGTCCCGGCAGCTGTATCGGCATTGATGTTCAGCGCCTCACCCTTCGGCCCGGAAGCCACGGGGGCGACCACGGGCACAAAACTTCCGTCGAGCAGACAGTCAAGAAGCGCCGTGTCCACGGAGGTCACTTCCCCCACAAGGCCGAGGGCGGGATTTTTGACGCGGGCGCGCAACAAGCCGCCGTCCCGGCCGCTCACGCC
>JAITNF010000071.1 GCA_031290615.1 Desulfovibrio sp.
TGTTGTATTAGAACGTTATTGGGTAAAAGTAGACCAGCCAAAAAACTTTTAGAAGTATATGCCCCGCCAGCGCCGTGCATTTCCCGCTCACCAATAACAGGCAATGGGAATTTTGCCGCTGAAAAGGTTGTCGCAAGCAGCCACATTGTCCGGCAGTTTGCTTATGACCGCAATACAACCGGCAGAGCCGGTCTCCACCGCAAGCAGGGAACTTTGGGAAAGGCGCGCCCCTCGACGAGAGCGCAAAAGGTTTCCGACAAGATTCAAAAAACCTGCACCGTCCGCCAACTGGGTCTGCAATGCCCCAAAAAACCGGACTGTTTGCAGACTCCACTTGCTGGGAGCTGGGACAGTCCGCTTACGTCCCACAATGGCGGCACGGCCGGGCTGACGCCGGCTGAAGACCGCGGGGACTCAACGCTCCAGTCAAGTCTTGCGGGCTCACAAAGGCAAGGCCCGGCAAGCCGATTCTCCAGGCAAGCAGAGAAAGGCAGGCCCGGCGCAAAGCTAGGACGTTCTCCGGCCGCGCGGCCTGCTTCGCGTTAAGACGCAACGCGCGTGCCGCGAGAGAAGCCGTTGTCATCGGCGTGCGCAAGCCCTCTTCCGATTCGCCTGTCAGCTTTCGGACATTCGCAACAAAGTCAGCTCCGTCCGGCATATTCAGGAGAGGCCGCCAGTCAACATAAAGCCCGTCATGCAGACCGCGCGCCAGACGCTTGTGATCGACTCCCACAGCCAATGAAGCGCGTAAAAGCGTCGCCAACTGGGTTACGTCGGCACTGAGCAAAGCGTACGCTGTCGCTGGCCATGTGACCGTGTCCCTGACGAAATCCACCGCGCCGACAAGCGCATGGCGCGTCAGCGACAGGGGCAAAGAATCCGTCTGCATCAGCCATCCGCCATAGCGGCGCACCTCTCGCCCAATATCGTTAACGGCCTCCGGACCGGGTGTCAAATCGTTCCATTGCTCTTCGGGCGATCCGCCCGACGAATCCTGACGCGCGTCAAGCCCCACAATTGCTTCCACGCTGACCCCGGCAAGCGCTTGCGCTGTATGCCGGTATGCCACAACGGCCGAAAAAATACGGCAGGCGTTGCCGGAAGGATATTGCCAAAGCAGTACCGGTCGCAATGCGTCCCTATCGACGCATTTTTCCGTCGGCCCCATAAACTTCTCCTGTGGCGGCCCAATCGCCCGGTGTTGCCCAAGGCAGGAAGTCACGGGTCAAATACGCCGGAAACAGTTCCTCATCGGCAAGATGTGCCGTCACGGCCGGAGTCAGTGGCTTGCAATCCCATTCCGAGCGGGACGTCGGCAGTATTTTCCAATATTTTCGCGGGACAGATACCATGGCATAGATGCTGTCAAAACGCGAGGCATGTCTTGCCTGAAGCATAAAATCCGGTCCGAAACAGGTGGCTGCCGGGGGCAGATCGCCGCCGAGCTGTATCTGAAATTGTTCCAAGCTGTCGGACATTTTCTCAAAATCGCCGCCTTCCCCCAACACATGATCAAAACGCAAAGAAGCGATATTGTCGCCCCACGCATCCGGCTTCTCGGCTGTCCAGACGTCAACGCGTTCGTAGCCAGGAGCCACATAGATCCCCGTGACGTGACGCCCATGCCAGACAAAAATGTCAGAAAATCTGTTTTGCCGAGATCCGCAAAAAACGGCCATCCGACGAAAATGGATTAACGCAAAGCCAGCTTGGAGCGGCCTCGAGCAATAAGCCAGCATTGCAGATATGCCGGATCCGCCCTCGGCAACTGTGAAATATCGGCCATGGGTCGTCTGGAAACAACGGATGACGTCCGGGTGCGCACGCGACAACGAAAAACAGCAGCATATATGCCGCCAAATCCCCCACAGGGCAGCGGCGGGGAAAAAATATCACGGTAACACCAAATTGCTGTTCAATCTGAAGAAGCTTCTTCCGCCTTTGCCGTATTCCACAGGGCATCTTTTTCGTCAAAGGAAAGGGAAACGAAATCCCGCCCCTGCTCAACCGCCAGCGCTTCCATCCGGACGAATCGCCGCAGGAATTTCCTCGTGGCAATGTCCAGCACTTCGTTTGCCTTAATTCCCTTGCGTCGGCCGAGTTCAACCAGTGAAAAGAGCAGATCACCGAATTCACATTTACAGGCCTCGTCGTCACCATGCGTCATGGCATCAAGCCATTCCAGCCACTCCACCTCAACCTGCTGCACCACATCGTCGTCGTCTTCCCATGTAAATCCGGCGCACGCCGCTTTTGAATGGATTCGATAAGCCTTGATGAGCGGCGGCAGAGCATCGGGCAGACCTACAAAGATCCCCTGCGACCTGCCGTCTCCGTCCGCGTGCTCGGCCCTTTTGATCTGCTCCCAAGTTTTGAGTTGCTCGCCGAGAGAACTGGAGACCGTGTCGCCAAAAACATGCGGATGACGACGAATCATCTTTTGCCTGTTGACGTTTAGGACGTCGTCAAAACTGAATTTTCCCTGTTTTTCATACAGGCTGCTGACGAAAAGCAACAAAAAAGCCACATCGCCAAGTTCTTCACACACATCCTCCACATTGCCGGAACGAATCGCGCTGACAACCTCGTGACTTTCCTCAACAAGGTAATCTGCGAGACTTTCCGGCGTCTGCGCTTTGTCCCAAGGGCAGCCGTCCGGGCCCACAAGTCTGTCAATAACGACAAAAAGTTCTTTCAGCGTTGGAGATGACATTTTTTTCCTTGCGGTTTCTGAAATGGACTTCAACTAACTTCACAGGCCTATACTGGCGCGCAGTTCCTGCGGCAGCCACGCCCACACCTGCTCCATCAGGGCGTTCAAATACGGCAGGGTGCGTGATTGCCTCATAAAAGGTTCGTTATGAAAAAATTTTTGCAGAACTATCAGGACAAGGACACAAAGCAGCATGCCCTTGACAAACCCAACAAGCATGCCGGCGACTTTATCCGCCCAAGATATAAAAGAAAATGTGAGAATTTTTTGAAATACCCGCGCAAGCAGGCCCACAACAAGGATAACAGCCAGAAAAACTAGTACATACGCGGCAATTACACGCCAAGCCAGCTCACTGATAAAAACGAGACGATCCGCTATCAGGGGATGCCAGGCCTGCGCCGCCAAAAATCCCCCCAAAAGAGAAACAAGACCTGCCATCTCGCCGACAAAACCGTGCAGAAAACCGCGCCCAGCAAAAAAAATCAGCGCCAGAACGACAATCAGATCAAAAATATCCTGTCCCATGCAAGCTCCAACAAGTATTGACGAAACATCTTAGCAAAACATCGTCAAAGTGACAATGCGGGAAACGTAACCACTCACGGGGTCCAGACAAGCTCCAGAGACTATGTTTAAGCTGTGTTTAAGCTGTGGTACGATGTCAACCACACAGCAAACAATTTCTTTAAGTGCGGACGTCCTCAGTCGCACCCCC
>JAITNF010000072.1 GCA_031290615.1 Desulfovibrio sp.
CAAGTTTTTTAAGATTAGCAAGCGTTTTTTCATCGCTCTCCATTAGCCGTGATAATTGCTCATTACGTCCACCTTGGTTATGGGACGCATAGCATATAATCGAATTTTTACCAACTAGACACTCGCGCATGATCCAAAGATGGTCCAAAGGACGTATACGACGGTCTGCTATGCGGCCGTGGTTGTGGTTTTTGGGCCAAACATAACGCGAATATCGCTGCGCGGAGGTGGGCTGCCAAGGCGAAGTAGGCGTGCCTGTGCCTCCGCCGTGGCAGCTGCAATGCTGGCCCAAGCCAGAGGGATATGCCGCGTATTGTGGAAAACGCGACTGAAGTCCCTCTGGAACACCATCTTTGCCTGATCTGCGTCCGGTGGAGAGCTATGTGCAGTATTCCCTGCGTCGAACGTAACGCCGTGGGCGAGCACTAGCGGATTCAGCGCTGAAGCTTATTTTGACTGGTGGGGAACAAGCTGATGGCTTACAGGCACCGCCCTTGATTGAAGGCGAAATAGCCAATGCTGTTCCGCCTGATAAATAGTACGATGCCGGTTATTGTCAGCCATTGGGAGGGCCCCCAGCTTTAGCTGGGAACTTTAGTGTTTCTTCTGTAAACTGCGGAGCATGAGCGACTATCGTCATGGAGCGCGTAGAGTTTGAAGAGTAAAAGTTCGTATAAGCGGCTGCCTGAATTTGAATCGTGCGCCGTCAATCAAACTCTACACCGGGGACGCCATCTTTGGGTATACAGCTATTTTTGCTGCGATAGCGGCAAGGTGACTTATGATGTAATCAAAGCCTGTATTTAACAGCGAAACCATGAATATGGTAATTTCAAAGTTGAGGGCGAAGAATAATTGGAGTTCTCCTGAGTCGTGAATAGAATCACAAAACACCACGCGAATATGATGCTTTTTTGTATAAAGAACGTAATATAATCGAGCTGATGTTTGATAAAATTAAACATTTCTGGGTACTGCCACAAAATACAATAAAAAAACGGCCAGTTCATTTTTGGGTTTTGTTCAGCTAACTGAATCTTGTCCACAGGTTTCAATACAGTATATGAACCGTCGTATACGGACGGAACCGTACCGTACGTATAGTATTCAAGATGCCAGGTAGCGGAGGTTTTGCCTTTGCATCATCTTTACGGCGAATGAAAAAAAGCGTATTTTATCTTAGATTATGGCATTGCGCACTTCTTGGAAAAAGATTTTTCTCGGGCTTTTCGCCCTTGTCCTTGCCGTAGGCCTGGTATGTGGGGCCGCCGCGAGTTTGCTTTTTTACTGGGCCTCACGCAACCTGCCCAACATCACCCGCATAGCGGACTACACGCCGCCGCTCGCCACAACCGTGCTGGCGCGCGACGGATCGCAGATCGGCATTCTCTGCCATGAAAAGCGCTACTTTGTGGGCTTTGAAGACATCTCGCGCTATTTGCCGCTGGCATTCTTGGCGGCGGAAGACGGAGCCTTTTACACCCATCGCGGCATTGACCTCATCGCCATTGTCCGGGCCGCGCTCATCAATTTTCGCACGGGATCACGCGGGCACGGCGGCAGCACCATCACCCAGCAGATAGTTAAGCAGCTTCTGCTTAGTTCCGAACGTACTTACACGCGTAAAATCAAGGAAGCCATCCTAGCCTACAAATTGGAAAAATATCTCTCCAAAAACGAGATACTTACCATATACCTCAATCAGATATACCTAGGCGAGCACTCCTACGGAGTGGAAGCTGCAGCGCGCACCTATTTCGGCAAACACGCCGCAGACATCACCCTGGCCGAAAGCGCCGTCATAGCTGGTTTGCCCAAGGCCCCTAGCTCCTACAATCCCTTCCGCCATCCCGAGGAGGCAAAAAGCCGCCAGATGTACGTTTTGGGCCGTCTGCGCGACTTAAAATGGATCACGCCCGATGAGTACGAGCAGGCCTCGGCGGAGCCCCTTGTGTACTGGAGCATGCCCGAAAACGCTACGGGTGCGGCTCAATGGTACTTGGAAGAATCCCGCCGCCTACTAATTGAATTTTTTACGGAAAAAAATCTTGCCGCTCTGGGCATAGAAACCACAAAATACGGTGAAAATTTTGTCTATGAGGCAGGCCTCACGGTGCGCACGGCCATGATTCCCGCCCATCAGGAGGCCGCTAGCCATGCCATGCGCCGTGGTTTGGAAGAACTGGACAAACGTCAGGGTTGGCGCGGATCCCTGGAGCATCTGGACGAGAAAAAACAACGTATCTTTTTGGAACAGAACGATTTTACTCCCCTGGAACTGACGGGAGGTGCGTGGGTAAAGGCGGTAGTGACGCAGGTCGCGCAACGCGAGGCACATGTGGCGCTGGGACACGGCTATACGGGCACTATCTCCGCCGAGAGACTTTCGTGGGCGCGTAAGCCTAATGCCAAAGTGGCCTCCTCCTCCGCCCCGCCTGTCAAAGACGTACGACAGGTTCTCGCGCCGGGCGACCTCATCTGGGTTTCCGCAGCGGACCGCGTTGTAACGCCTCAGGGCAATGGCCGCAACAAGCCCAAAACAGTGCCCTACGATCCGGTCGAGGCAGGGAGGGACACGCCCATCCTCCTATGCCTGCAGCAGGAGCCGGCTGTGCAAGGTGCCATTGCATCCGTTGAGCCGCAGAGCGGCGATGTGGTGGCAATGATAGGCGGCTACAGTTTCGGCGACAGCCATTTCAACAGGGCCACGCAGTCCCGCCGCCAGCCCGGTTCGAGTTTCAAGCCCGTGGTTTACTCCACGGCGTTGGATTTCGGCTTCACGCCGTCGTCCACAGTGCTGGACGCACCCTTTGTCTATATCAACCCTTGGACTAACCAGGTCTGGCGTCCCTCCAATTTCGAGCACGATTTCAAGGGGAAAATTCCCCTACACAGAGCGCTGGCGCTCTCGCGCAATACGTGCAGCGTGCGCCTGACCCAGCAGGTGGGCGTTGCCAATGTGATACAGCGGGCAAAGTCGCTGGGCCTGGAGCCGCAGTTTCCCGAGGAATTGTCCATCTGTCTGGGTGCAGTGGCCGTTTCCCCTCTCAATCTCACCCAGGCATACGCGGCCTTCGCCAATCAGGGCCTTGGCGTGCGGCCCAGAATCATCATCTCCATCACCGATGAAAAAGGGCGGGAACTTTACCGCCAAGATATTGAACATTGGCAGGCTGTCAGCCCGCAAAACGCCTATATGATGGCCGTGCTCCTCAAAAATGTGGTCAACGCCGGCACCGGCACGCGCTCCCGCATCGAAGGCCGCTTCATCGCTGGCAAAACCGGCACCACCAATGAGGAGCACGACGCCTGGTTCATGGGATTTACTCCCTATCTGGTCACCGGCGTCTATGTGGGCTACGACCAGTTGCAGTCCCTAGGGAGGCAGGAACAGGGCGGACATACCGCCGCACCCATTTTTCGCTATTATCGCTCTGTGGTGGAAGAACTGTACGCGCCGCAGGATTTTGTAATGCCCGAGGGCATTATTATGCACGACGGCTTTGCCTACCGCTCCGACATGCCCATTGAGGGCCGCACCGCCACAGAGGACGGAGCAGAACAAAATCCGCAGGACAGCTCGGAAGGCGGCGAAAATCTCATGCGGCAGATGTTTTAGCACATTTTTTCACCGTCCGCGCAACGCAGAATGTTTCCAAAGTGTTTCAAGACAACACATGATACCGCTACCTTACGGTTTTCTGAGGGAGCAGGTGCCAGCCCTTGACTTCGGCGCGCTGACGCACACCAGCCTTGAGGAACGCCACAAGATACAATGAAACGGCCATTTCGTTTTTGGGTTTTGTTCAACTCGTGGCAATTCTTCTGTGGATAAAATGAATGGCGACAGAACCTAGGCAAAATCACAATTTTTTAAAAAATATCTTGAAAGTTTGACACGCTTCGGGCATTATTTCGCAAATGCGTTTTGAATTTTTCGTGGCCTTGCGCTATCTTTTTTCGCGTCGAAGACAAACTTTTATATACGTCATCTCCGTCATGTCCATTCTGGGCGTTGCCGTGGGCGTCGGCGCACTGGTGGTTGTACTAGGCGTTTATAACGGTCTCGTAACAGACATGCGCGACAAAATACTCGGCGCTAACGCCCACGGCATTGTACTTTCGCACATCCCGTCGGCTTTTGAAAACGACACCGATCTGTCCCGGCGTATCCCGGAGGTCCCGGGCGTCACGGGAGCATTGCCCTTTATCTACACCGAAGTCATGCTTTCAGCGGGCGGAGGAGTCAAGGGCACTGTGTTGCGCGGTATTGATCCGGAGAAAGCCCCGCAAGTGCTCACGCTACTCACGCACATGCAGTACGGTTCCGTTGCGGACCTTGAACGCCAGGACACGCCAGGCATTATCGTGGGGGCGGAGTTGGCACGCCGCCTTGGCCTTGCGACGGGCAGCCGCGTCAACCTGCTCTCCTCGTCGGGACAAAAAAGTACGGCCGGTTATTCGCCGCGCATCCGCCCTTTTGAAGTGGCGGGGATTTTCAAAACCGGCATGTTCGAGTACGATTCCTCTCTCGCTTTTATCACCCTTGCGGCGGCCCGCGACATCCTCGGCCTGCCGCAGAATTTTCTTTCCGGAGTCGAAATCACAGTTGACGATGTCTTTAATGCGGACAAAATCGCCGCCAGTCTTGCCGCCGCCCTTGGTTCGCCTTTTTATGTGCGCACCTGGATGGACATGAACGCCAACATCTTCGCGGCCCTCAAGCTGGAGAAATTCGGCATGTTCATATTGCTGGCCATGGTGGTGATCATCGGGTCCTTTTCTATTGTCACGAGTCTGGTGATGCTAGTCATGGAAAAAACACAGGACATTGCCATCATGATGTCCATGGGCGCCACCGCCACCATGATACGCCGCATTTTCATACTCCAAGGGTCCATTATCGGTTTTACGGGCACACTGCTGGGCTATGCCTTGGGATTCACCATGGGCTTTCTGCTCAAACGCTACCAGTTCATCAAACTGCCGGACAACGTATATACAACAGACCATCTGCCCATTATCATCACGGTTCCGGACGTCGCCATAGTGGGCGCGAGTGCGCTCACTCTCTGTTTTTTGGCAACCCTGTATCCGGCGCGTCAGGCGGCGAGACTCAATCCAGCCGAGGCTCTGCGCTATGAATAAGCCATGACGGAGCTTTACAGATTTTCCGATGTGGGGAAAAAATTTTTTGCGCCCGGAGATGAGCTTGAAATTTTCAGAAATATCAATCTGGTCGTTGACGAAGGAGAAACCTTGGCCATTGTCGGCACCTCCGGTTCCGGCAAGTCATCCCTCCTGCACCTCATGGGAGCTCTTGACGCCCCGACCAGCGGTGAAGTGCTGTTTGAAGGCAGGGATATGGCCCTAATGCGCCCGGAGGGGAAAGCGGTTTTCCGCAACAGGATAGTGGGCTTTGTATTCCAATTTCACCATCTGTTGCCGGAATTTTCCGCTGTTGAAAACGTGGCAATGCCGGCTATCATCGGCGGGGGGCGCCCTTCAGACGCGCTGATCGAAGCTGGAGGTCTACTGGATCGCATGGGGCTTGGAGAAAGAATACACAGTAAAACAGCCACCCTTTCGGGCGGCGAAAGACAGAGAGTGGCCATTGCCCGCGCGATCTTTTTACGCCCGCGCGTCTTGCTTGCCGACGAACCAACCGGTAATCTGGACGAAGGCACGGGTTCGACGGTGGGCGCATTGCTGCGCGAACTCAACCGGGAGCGCAGCATGACCCTTGTCATCGTTACTCATAACCGTGAACTGGCTGCAGGGATGGATCGCGTAATGGAGCTGAAGGCCGGAAAGCTGCTCCCACAGAAATTGAATTGAGGAAACAGCACAGGCGGAGACCCCTATGAAACATCAATACAGAGTGTTCGCAAAAATCCTTTGCTTGACCATCACCCTTGCGGGACTGACGCCCACGGCGTTCGGCGCGCAAAATCCGCCGGTGCTTGTGCTACCCTTCCAGGCCAATGCTGGTCCGGAAATGCTCAATGCCTCACAGAGCGTTCCCAACATCATCACGGAACAGCTCAAGCAGAAAGGCCTCACCGTTGTTCCCATGAGTCGCGCTACCGCTTTGCTCCGCAACACCGGCGGCAATATCAATCTCACAGTGGCGAGAGAGATGGGCCGCCGTGCAGGCGCGGCCCTTGTCATTTACGGCTCCTTCAATCAGCTTGGCGACGGCTTCAGCCTAGATACCCGCATTGTTCCAGTGCAGGAAGGCAAATCAGTCCCCGCCATCTTTGAACGCAATTCCCTCACAGCCCTCACCGAATGCGCGGCGGATATAGCCGGGCGCGCTACGGGCTTGCTAGGGGCGGGGGGCACCGAGCTGGCTATACCCCTTGTATCAACGCAGGACACGGGAAAGGGGAGCATAACGGTCGTTGACGACATTACGGACATTCAGGTGCGCGGCATGAAAGTGATGGACCCCGATATCGTGCTAATGCACCTTACCCTGCGCAAGGGCGACAAGCCTGACGCCAACGCCATCAACGAAGAAGTTAAACGCATTTGGGATATGGGCTATTTCAGCGATGTGCAGTCCGTCATGGAGGGCAGCACGCTTGTTTTCACGGTGACGGAAAAGCCGCGCATAGACAATATTGTTGTGGAAGGGGCAGGCGACATCGACAAGGACGATGTGTTGTCCGCCATGGACACCAAGACCGGCAACTCACTCAACGAGCAGATGCTCTCCGACGATCTGCAAAAAATCACGGAACTCTACCGCAAGGAAGGCTATTATCTCGCCAAGGTCGACTACAGGCTTGAAAGCCGTACCGGCGGGCAGGACGCGGTGCTTATCATCTCCATTACTGAAGGCAAGAAGCTCTATATCAAGGAAGTCAAGGTGGATGGCCTCAAGGAACTCAAGCAGGACGACATGACCGACTACATGGCTTTGCGCCCGCGCACAATCTTCTCTTGGCTCTCCGGCACGGGAACTCTGAAAGAAGAGTATCTGGAGCGGGATACCAACGCCATCGCCGCCTATGGACTGAACGAAGGCTTTGTGGACATTCAGGTTTCGGCACCGCAGATCGAATACAAGGAAGACGGCATCTACATCACCTTCAACGTATTTGAGGGGCAGCGCTATACCGTCCGCAGCATCAACTTTGCCGGGGACGTTATTGATGATGAAGACAAGATGTTCAATGTGGTGCAGATGGACGACTGGCAAAAATCCAACAAGTATTTCTCTCTGACCGTCATGCAGGAAGACTCTAAGCGCCTCACCGATTATTACGCCAACTACGGCTACGCCTTCGCCGAGGTGGACACCAAAATTCTCAAGGCCGACGATGGCAGCTCCCAGCTTGATGTGGGGTACGTCATCACCAAGAAGCAGAAGGTTTTCATCCGCCGCCTTATGGTGGAGGGCAATATCAAGACGCGTGACAACGTCGTTCTGCGTGAAATGCGCTTGAGTGACGGCGATATGTACGAAGCGGCAAAATTGCAGCGTTCCACTGAGCGCCTGAACCGTCTGCGCTATTTCTCCGCCGTGGACACGGAACTCATCCCCACTGACCGGGAAGACGAAGTGAATCTCAAGATCAAAGTCAAAGAGACGAACACCGGCGCGCTCATGGGCGGCGTAGGCTACTCCACTTATTACGACGTAGGTGTGACGGCCTCCATCATGGAGCGCAACCTCTTCGGGCGCGGTTACTGGGTCCAGCTTCAGGGCTTCTTCTCATGGAGGCGTACATCCGGTGTGCTCTCCTTCACCAATCCGCGCTTCTATGACACAGACCTCTCAGTGGGCAACGACATTTACTATCTCCACGACTACTGGGACGATTTCACCAAGAATACCGTAGGTGACAGCGTGCACTTCAGTTATCCCATCGGCGAATACACCTCCGCAGGCGTGGGCTACCGCTTGGAACGCTACGACCTCTATGACGTGGACGACTACGCCTCACCCTATATTTCCGACTACAAGGGAACGAACTGGACCAGCGCCATTTCTGCCCGCATTCTGCGCGATACCACCGACGCCAAGGACCGGCCGACCAAGGGAACCATCACGCGACTCTGGGCGGAATACGGCGGTGGCGGACTGGGCGGCACGGACAACTTCGTCAAGACAGTGGCGGACTGGCAGGGCTTCATATCCTTCAATCCGCAAAACACCTTCCATGTGCGTGGACGCCTTGGCGGGATATTTCAGAACTCCTCCGACAGAGTCCCCATATTTGAACGCTTCTGGCTCGGCGGCATGGATACCATACGCGGCTATACATATTCCGACATTTCTCCGCGAGACTACAAGTACGGGGGCGAGCACATAGGCGGCGACCGCATGGGCGTCTTCAACGTTGAGTATATCTGGATGTTCCAGAAGGACATCGGGCTTGCGCTTGTTCCTTTCCTTGACGGCGGCTTTAACATTGACCAGAAGACCCAGTCGGGAGACTTGGACAAATATATGGTTTACTCCATAGGGCTCGAATTGCGCTGGCGTTCGCCCATGGGAGACTTGCGCATAGCTTACGGCATTCCTCTGACACAGGATTATGACAAAGAGCGGGAGCAGGGACGGCTTGAATTCAGCATGGGCCAATTTTTTTAGAGTGTTTCAACCATGCCAGGAAATATAAATTCGAGGAAAGACGGTCTTTCTGTTCAACTTCAGGAGCACGACGGTTCTGATGGCATCGCCAGACTAGGGTTCAATAGATTCACGACTCTTTTTTCAACGTACTGTCTGCAAAAATGCCTCTCCGAAGAACGGGGAGGCATTTTTGCAAAACATGAAGTCAGTTTTAGTCGCTCAAACGACGGAAGGCTTTTCTGTCAACGCCACACACTGGACATCGCCAATCATCCGGAAGATCTTCAACTCTGGTATCCGCGAGCCAGCTCATACATATAGCCGCAATTTGCCGTTTGGCAACGCCGATATCCGCAGGGACCAGTCATAAGCGCTCCTAGTCAATCGGCGGAGCCCGAGGCGCCCCCTCTGGACGAACCTGTATCGGACGCTGTACCGGCAATTTTGGCAAGATAGATATTGCCGAGAATTTTAATATGCCCCGAGGTGTTTTCGTAATAGTTGAGATGTATCTGTTCTTTTTCGATCATTTGTTCAAACAGACGCACGGTTATGGTATCACCCTGCTCCTGGCAGATTTTACAGAACTGACTGTAGGCCTCAATTGTGGTATCTTCTTGCTCCGCATTGGATTTGTAGATGGCCTGGATAGACTGCCCGGTTTTCACAGAGCCTTCTCTCTGCGTGGTTGGCTCTCCGCCAAGCTTCTTGATGCGTTCGGCAAAGCTCTCGGCATGCCGCATTTCATCTATGGCGATCAGCTTCATTTTTACGGCCAGTTCGCCATAGTCTTTGTCATCCAAGTTGTAGTGCTGATTCATATACTGATGAATGGCGTGCAACTCCATGGCACGCGCCTTGTTGAGCACATCAATCACTTTTTCCTTTTTGCCTTTTTTGTTCGCAACCATGACAATCAACTCCTTGCAAGTTTAATGGTTTTAAGGCAGTTGTTAACTGACATCAAACTGTTTTGGCTGTTCTTTCCGCCACCGCCGCCGTCCGGGCACACCGGATGCAGATGCCGTCAAATTCGACACGTAAATCAAAAATTTCGGCAAAACCTTCCACTGTAATTTCGTGAGACGCATGACTTGTCAAGGCTAGACCGGTATCGGCAATCCGCCCGCAGTAAAGACAGAGGACATGCTGATGCCTGATATGTTCCCGTCAAAACGCATGGAGGAGCTGGCTGAATCCAGACGGACTATTTCGCCCATGGTGACAAAATAATCCAGATTACGGTAGACCGTGCCCAAACTTATGCGCGGCAGACGTCTGCGTACAATACCGCACAATTCGTCCGCCGTGGGATGAGTATCAAGTTTACGTAATTCCTCCAGAATTACGGCACACTGACGCGTTATTCTTCTTTCTCGCGCTTTCATGGCGAAACATTGCTCCGGGCAGCCAGGTATGCGTGATCAAAAACAGCAATCAGTTGTCCAATTCCCGATAAGTTTCCAAGGCTTTTTTCTGTTCCTCAAAACTGCTGAATCCTGACTGGCGCAAGGCGTCCAGCACTGTATTGTCCCAATCCCAGATCGCGTAAATAACGGGTTTGTGGAAGCTGGAACGAAAATTCTGCAACTCAGATCTGTAAAAAGCTTCCTTGGGCGTATCCAGGTGTTCGCGCAGTTGCTCGTGCCTTCTCAGAAGTTCGCCTTCATACCACTCCTGAATATCCAGCGGCTCAGTGTATTTTTTGAGGATATGCCCGTACCCCACTTTCTCCATGAGGTTGGCCAGCTTTTTGTGATGTTGCGCAATCAGCCATTTTCCAAGTTGCGATGTGGGTATGTTTTCCGCTTCCACCGCCGCAATGTCAAAGACGGTCTGATAATAGGTATCCGGCACGACGGAAGCCGAAGCAATTCCGGCAATGGCCACAAGACCGCGAATAATGAGGCTGTTGGAAACGCCCTGACCGCAGAAGCCGACCTTCTTGCCATATTTTTGTCCGACAAAAATACTCACCAGAATAGCCCAGACAACCGCAGGGTCTTCTTCGTCATAAATATGTGAAAGCCGCGCGTTGTCACGATCCGTGGCAAGCACCATCTGCGTCATGTCGTTCGAACCGATGGAAAAGCCGTCAAACTCGTTTATAAACTGCTTCGCCAGAATGGCGTTGGACGGCAATTCGGACATGAGAATAATTTTTAGATTATCCTGTCCGCTCTTAAGCTTGTGTACCTGCTCAAGATAGGCCCGCGTGGAGCGGGCTTCTTCCAACGTGCGCACAAAGGGCAGCATCATGTGCAGGTTAGCCCCTCCGTACATTCCGCGGGCAAGCTTGAAAGCCTCAATTTCCCAGTCATGGATATTGCGTGAAACGCCGCGGAACCCTAGCATCGGGTTGGCTTCATTATGTTCAAACAGGTTGCCGCCCAAAAGATTTTTATACTCGTTGCTTTTGAAGTCCGTTGTGCGGTAGGTGATGGGTTTGCCGTAAAAGGCCATGGCAAAAAGCGCCAGATTTTGCGCCAGAGTCTGCACATAATGTTCCTTGCCGGTGCGAAAACCGCGCGCTTTGATGGCAGCGCGAATTTTTTCCGGCAGGTTGCGCACGTCATCCATCTCTTTTTTCAATCCGGCCCGCAAGCTCACTTCTTCACGCAGTCTGCGGATATTGTCCAGCAATGTCACGACAACCGGCAAATCTTTTACCAGTTGCACATGATCCTCCACCTGGGCTTCAATCTCCACCGCTCTTTTTGCCGACTCCGGATCAGCATGTGAAAGCAGGGCCAGTTCGTCATCGTATCCCATGATAATGCTGACATGTTCGGCAAGGTCTGGTGAGGTCTTTAGCACTTCGATCCTGCGTGAAGCGGCTTCCAGATGCTGGTCTGTCTTGTGGTCCAATTCGCGCATTTTACGGTGTTGCACAAGCACATCTTCGGCGGCCAAACTTTTATCCGAACCGGCCAGCGCCGCAATTTCAGCAGCCAGCCCTGTGATTTCAGCAACATATTCACGCAGGTCAAAATTGAACACAATAAGTCCGACAGACATTTGCCCGCGCAAAATTTTTGAAAGACGGTCTTCAAGTTCCCTGATTTTTGCCCGGACTACACCGGCAAGTTCTCCGGTATCAAAGGCCTCCAGAGCTTGCGGGTGAATACCGATATTCCCGAGCATAAATTCGGCACGCAACAGTCCCACTTCAAACTGCGGAAAGTTGCGTAATCTGGAAAAAAAAAGCGCTTGCCCAACGTCGGCAAGCACAAGTCCTATTTTTGTTTTTGTCGGAGGCAGTTTTGCGATGTCCATTTCGCCGCCGATCTTATGGAGCGGCAAAAGCCCGCGGTACACTCTCCCGCGCGTGCCGTCCACCGTCACTTCGCAGCCGTCAAGAGCGCGCAACATATCCAGACGCTGGATGCCGATGACGGCCGCTATGCTCAGTTCCCGTGAAGTAATGGCAGCGTGGCTTGTATCACCGCCTACGTCCGCCATAATTGCCGAGGCGACACGCATGCCGGGCACCATGTCCGGGTCTGTACGCTCCGCCGCCAGAATATTCCCCTTGGAGATTTTGTTGAGCTCCAGCGCCGAACGCAAGAAACGCACGACTCCCTGCCCTGCGCCGCGCGAAACTCCGTTGCCCTCCACCAGAATCTCGGCATCCTCCGCCGTCCTGACGTCCACTTCACACCGGCGCATGAAAATGGTGGACGGGTGTAGTTCAAATTCTTCGTTCCAGCGGGTTTCGGGGCGTGCCTGGACAAACCAGAGTCTGTCATTGCTGTCAATGCAAAATTCTGTATCCATAATCATGCCGCCATAAGCCTTGCTCACGGCACGCACGCCCCTTGACACGCATTCCGCCTGACTCAGCGAAAGCGCCCAGCGTAATGCCTCCAGTTCCGGCACGCGCACTTCACGCGTCCCCCCTTTTTCGCTATAGACAATTTTCATGTCTTTGCAGCCCATCTGGCGGATTACCACTTCGCTACCGTCGTCTCGCTGAAAAACATAAAGTTTGTCCGGGGTTACCTTACCGCCCACTACAGCCTCCCCAAGACCGTAGCTCGCGTCAATGCTCACAAGGTCGTTGCGAAGCGTTCCGCGGCATCCGGTGGCTGTATCCGCAGAGAAAGCCGTGCCGGAAACAACAGGGTTGATCATTTGCATCATGCATACGGAAAGAGAGATATTTTCGATTGCCCATTCTCTTTTGGCGGTTTCAGCAATGGTCTCGTCACCGCACTCTTCCGCTTTGGTGAGGGCATCCAGAATAGCCTCACGCCGGTATGTCATGGAGCGGAGATTATACGCCGAGGAACAATCCCAATGATAGGCTTCAGCCACCTTGTCCGGGCCGACCATATTGAGGTATGTGTCCTGCAGGCCGGCGAACGCCTTCTTGCGGGAGTCTTCACCAGCGGCGGAGGAACGCACCGCGACAGGGGTCATGTCGTCGCCGTTTTCCCGACAAATTTGTTGGTAGGCGCACCGTACGGCTTCGTCCACTTCGTTAGGCAACACTACGGACAAAATGGCGGCCTGTACCATAACAGAACGTTTGCGCAACTGATCAATGCCTTCCGGTGATGTCGCAAAGCCGTCCACAATATTGTTGATGAAGGTGCGCAGTTTGGCGTTGGGCTGATTTTTTTCGGTCTTGGCGGCGTCCCGGACCAATTTGCCGAGCTGCCGCACAAATTTTTGCAGAAAATCCGGATCCTGATTGATTTCGGAATCATTCCAGTCAACACGGTCATATTCTCTGTTTACGACTGAGCGCACCAATCTGCCGTTGACTTTTGTCTCGTCCAGTAGGCAATGGAATGCTTGGGATGAAATGGCGCGAAAATACGGCGTTTGAATACCTTCAATCTGACTGATGAGAGCGGTGTTGTAATTCTTGCCGCCGACAAGCGATTCCGCTTCAGGCCCCAAGTTAACAATCTCCGCCCCGGTTAGAACAAATTTTTCCTGGGGAGGGACGGAAGAGGCGCTTTTCGATTTTGTCTGCGAATGTCTGGCTGCGGCGTTCTTAGACATAAATTCCTCCGGTTGACAAGAAGACGTACCGAATTTTCAATAAAAAATTTCCGGTTTTCAAGGCTTGTTCACAAGACCTGATGATGCTGTTGAAAGTCACTCCACACGCGTTCCGCAATAAGGACAAAACACGACGTTGTCTAGATTGATGGGCTGACCGCAGGTAGGGTTGCCGCACAAATGAGGCACCGGGCCAAGCTCCACAATTAGTTCCCCTTCCCGAACGGAAATCATTTGTTTGTTTTCCCTGAAATCCGCTGTTTTCAAAACACGCTTGACAATGCCGTCCACAGGGGCAAGCACTGCTTTCTCCTGCTTCATGATGGAAACATTAAACACTTCTTCGCCAGCTTTGACAATATCCCCAGGATGAACATACATAACCCACAAATCACCGTTACTGGGTGCGGCTACATGATACCGGTTTGACGGATCAGCCGTGACGACGCCTTTGGCGCCGGCCCCAACGGGCTGTGCGACCTTGATTTCATGACTCATGATTTCGGAATCAAGCACATAACGGCAGACGGAAATACCCATTTCCGAGGGGCTTGAAATGCTCAACAGCAGAAGATGGTGTGGTTTCCCATTGCTCTCGTTAAAATACAAATCCTGTCCGACTTTCAGCCCTTCAAACCACACATGAAGCGGCAGATTGTTGGGATCGCCAAACTGCGCCCTGAACTGGATGGTTTTTAGCGCGTCCGCCGGATGATTCAGATACAGGACAAATTCTTCAGCGTTTGGTTTGCGTTTGAGTATATCGGTACAGGCCTTTTCTTCAGCGGTCATATCAATATCCGCCAGAGTTTTCAGCGGCGAAGCCTCTGTACGCGTGGCGATGACTTTTTTCCATTCTGAACCGAAAGCGCTTTGATACACCCAGTCTTCCGGAAACCCCAAAGGCAATTTGCCGAATTTGCCCAATAAGAGGTTGCGGAAAGCGTCATTGCAATCCTGATAAACGAGAAGACGGGCCTTGAGCATTTCAGGCGAAAGTTCGACAGACGACGTACGGGTAACTTCATGGAGCACTTCCAGAAGATAACGAACCTCTTCTTCCCCGCCGCGCTTCCACGCGCCAGTCACAGCCAGAAAAGCCGTATTCCACGTTATCTGCGATCCGGGCGTCACATCGTGATAGAGCACAATGCGCCGCGTGTCGGCCAAGAATTCAAGCATATAGGGCAAAAGCTGAATATAATCCTGTTTCATGGCCCCTTCCTGAGAGGAGGAAGTGGCCCCACCTGGCATGCCGTGCCGGGTGACATCGTAGTCAACGCCTTGAAAATACGGCGCGCAGTACCGATCATAATACGGCATAATCTGCTTACAGACAAAATTTGCGTCCCGTACGGCGTCTTTGTTCAAAGAGCATTTCAGGCCTAGTTCATCCTCAAAATAGGCCATAGTGGCAAGCACATCGCCCTGTCCGTAAGAACGGACCGCAGACCCCAGCCCCACATCCAGAATATGCGCACCAGCTTTTGCCGATGCTCCGCAGGCGGGAACAAACAGGCCATCCGTATAGTGGCGGTGATAATTCAGCACAAGCTCGGGCCAGCGCTTGCGCAACGCCCTGACAAGTTTTGTCATAAAGCGCGGCGGGCAAACGCCAGCCATATCCTTGAGTCCGAGAATAATATGGCGTGACGATTCCTTTGGATCAACCCCCATGATATCGGCCGTCATATGGATAATGGCTTCCGTCACATCAAGATAATGCGCGACGTCGAAGCCTTTGGCGTAGGACAGGGAAATCGCCGGCTGAAAAATAATGTCCCGGCGGGAAAGCACGACTTCCGCAAGGGGACGCATGTTCTCTATATGGTTGAGAAAATCGAAGCAGCGCACAATGTGGTAACA
Source organism: Desulfovibrio sp. (assembly GCA_031290615.1). Lineage (GTDB taxonomy): Bacteria > Desulfobacterota > Desulfovibrionia > Desulfovibrionales > Desulfovibrionaceae > Desulfovibrio. Next base: position 15,467 of record JAITNF010000072.1, read on the forward strand.
ATCACAAATCATTTCACATGTTTTGCGCATGACATTTTTGGGCTGCGGGGTATAGCCAAGCACGTTGGTGGAGCGCACAAGCAACTGTTTGAAAGTTTTCTGAGCAAAATTGTTCCATTCTTTCGCTTCACTGAAAGGATAGGTCATGTTGGCCATCATGGCCACGTGAAAATGGGCGCCTCCGCCGTTTTCAATGGAAAAGTAGCCGACATTATCAAGATAGGGACCGATGAGCCTGTCTTCCGCCAACCTGAAACGGTTGCCGGAATTGGATTGGGTAAGATCTCTCGGCGTGGTATCGGTAAAATGCACCCCACCGGAATCACGGATGAAATCCAGTGTCGCCAAACGGTCTCCCCTAGGGTACGGCGAGGCATGGCGGAGCACTCTGGAACTTATGGGCGGGAGCACGGGATCAAACGAACCGAGGGACGGCGTTGTGACGGAACGGTATTCGCCGAGTTGTACATAGGGGTTGTAGCCCCTAGCGGAAATTTCCGCCACAAGGCGTGCCAGACGCTCGCCTTCCGGAGCAAGGTCTGTATACAGCATGAGATCCGGGTGAGTGGCGATGAAATTTGTATTGATCTCCCCTTTGCGGAACTGAAGATTTTTAAGAATCTGCCGAAAAAACGGAATGGTTGTCTTGATGCCGCCTATGATGTATTCGCCCAAAGCGCGTTCCATAATGCCCAGATTTTTTTCCCAGTCGTGGGCATAGGATATGAGTAACGATCCCGCAGAATCATAATTGGGTGGAAATTCATATCCGGCGGAGATATTGGAATCCAAACGCACGCCAAAGCCGCCTGGAGAAACATAACGCGTGATGGAGCCGGAATTGGGAGAAAAATTGTTCTGCGGGTCTTCACAGTTGATCCGCACCTGCATGGAACAATAGGAAGGCCGCAACATCTCCTCCCGATAACGCAGTTCGGCGCCAAAGGCCACGGAAATCTGTTCCTCGACAAGATCAATGCCGTAACGACATTCTGTGATACCGTGTTCCACCTGAAGGCGGGTATTGACTTCAATCATATACGGAAAGCCGTCAGCGGTGACTAAGAACTCCACCGTCGCCAAGGAATGATAGCCCACAGCGCGCACAAGCCTGCGAGCGTAATCTTTCAGCTGCTCACGAAGATTGCGCGTCATGCCGCGCCAGGGTGACGGAGTGATTTCAATCAATTTCTGATGGTTGCGCTGCACTGTGCAATCACGTTCGTCAAAGGCAAACACATTGCCGTACTTGTCGGCAATAACCTGAATTTCAATATGACGCACATCATCAAGAAATTTTTCCACAAAAAGTCTAGGATTTCCAAAGGACACTTGAGCCATGGTAGACGCCTTGAAGAAAGCGTCTGCCAGTTCTTCTCCGGAACGTATGGCGAAAATCCCTCGTCCGCCACCGCCGCCTTCAGCCTTGAGCATAATAGGAAGGCCGATTTCGGCGATGAGCTTTCGAGCTTCCGCAATATTCACGGCACCGTCGGAGCCGGGCACCACAGGGATGCCTAATCTGCGGGCCACCTGGCGCGCCTGAACTTTATTTCCCAAAAGATTCATGGCTTCGGCCGCCGCGCCGATGAAGGTGATTCCCTCTTCTTTGCAGCGTTGCGGAAAACGCGTGTCTTCCGAAGCGAAGCCCCATCCGGGATGAATGCCGACAACGCCGCGCTGTTTTGCCTTGGCCAAAATTTTGTCAATATCCAAGTAAGACCGCGGTTCAGGGCCAAGCAGAAGAAGTTCCTGGGCGGCGGATGCCGCGGGCGCGGTTTTGTCCACGTCAGCGGCGGTCATGGCCGCGACGGCGTCAAAACGCTCACGTATGGAACGGCAGATGCGCCGAGCCGGTATACCACGATTCGCCACCAGAATAATTTTCCCTTCCAGAAATTTCTGCACCTCAGCGAATGTCTTATTACCCATGCCCTGCCAGCCTCTTTTGGAGCAGTTCAGCCCTGAAATCTTCCATCCGGCGCCCGCATATACCGCGTCCCCGGCGCAGGTGACGCAACATGCTTCCGATTATTTTTATGCGTTATTCCGTTTGCGGGCTGAGTCTAGCAGCCAATATTTTTGTTGTTTCAATGTGGTAGTCCGGCAAGCCCAAGTTGGGGAAAGTGAACTGCCTGCAAGGCTTCGCCGCCGGAATATTTACCCGTTTCATTCGCAAAATTCCTATATTGCATGCTGGAGATGAAGCGCCCCGCCTGAAAATTCTCTCATTTCTCCATCCATGCTCAAACAAACGCTACCGGCAGGATTCAACCCCGTCAATCTGCCGCGCAATATCGTTCGCCCTTCAATCAGCGCCACCTGACAGTCTTTCCACAGCAAAAGTCGTTCAGCCTCATTTTTCCAAGACCCGGAGAATGGATCCCCTTCAGCGTACATTGAATAAACACACTTTACAAGCTGTTGCCACAGATTTTTCGCCTCCGGCGGAGAATCCGCAAATTCTCCAAGACTCGTTGCGGGCACTGCGGCATCTTTTCGCAAGACTGACGCTTCAGGTGCGTTGACAATATTGATGCCAACGCCGGCGAGCAAAACTCCCCTGCGTTCCTCCAGCAGGATTCCGCCAAATTTTCGTGCCGTCCCGTCCCGCGTCAATACAAGGTCGTTGGGCCACTTGAGCAAAACAGGCCAGCCCAGTTCACACAGGGCTTTTGCAAAAAGTGCTCCCGTAGCGACGGATGCGGCGGACGCCTCAAAAGGGGGCGATACGGGCAAACGAAGCGTGGCGTATAGATTGCCCGATGGAGAAATCCAATCTCTGCGCAACTGACCGCGTCCTGCGGACTGACTCTCGACAAGCAGACTGTCCCAAACTGCCAGGCGCCCTTCTTCCGCCATCACAAAGGCGATATCAAGGCTGGAGGTCACTTTTCCCGCCCTCCAGATATGCGGCAGCGTTGCCTCCGTCCCGGAATCACCCCACGGAAGGACGCGGCACCCGAATTTGTCAACAAGTGAGAAACGGCCTTTCAACATGACGTGCGCGAGTTCAACTTTTGCCGGGCAGCCGCCATGCAGATATCGCATACCGTGTTCATGGCGGGGCCGTGTTCGAAGCCGGCAAGATGCGCGACACCATGCGCCAGCAACAGCAACATGTATTCATCGGGACGCTGTCCATAGATCAGGCATTCTCGCGATACGGCGCCGGGTGACACCAGAATAAGCCCGGGCATATCCTCCCCTCCCGGAAAAGAGAGCACGTTTGTAGGGCCTGGGCAGGACATAAAACGCGTATTTACAGTGCGCATGGTATTGTCGTCAACAAGGCGGATTTCCACGCGCGCAGGGGCGGCAATTCCGTATTTTTCCACTGCTGAAAGCATTGATTGCAGTATGTGCAGCAGATTTCGCCTGTCAAAAGGCACTGCCCATACATAGTCAGCGCTGCCCACTGTTACAGCAACGCTTCCCACAAGATTGTCCCGATCTTCTGCAAGGTTGTTTTTTGAATTATGTTCTGTATCATTTTGAAATTACAATTATTTCTTAAGTGTTACAACGGTTTTCCCCACAGAGGGCGAAGTGGATAGTGGCATTTTTCCCCTCGTGTCTCCGGCTACAGGAGCAACTGCATGAATGTTGCTTCGTTCCTTGTCGGCCGAGGGTTTGGCTTCGACATGCGCATTGGCGGTCTGACGCATATTTGAAATTTTGGCTTCAGGATAAGCGATGCGCTGATGAAAAATGCCTGTGAGTATCCGTTGAAAGCTTTCACTCAGGTAATGGAGGTCATTGAATGTCAACTCGGATTCGTCCAGTTGGCCTTCAGAAAAAATCCCCTTGATGGTGGAGTCAATATGGCTTTTGATACGCGCTGGCGTCGGCTCAATCAATATACGACTGGAAGCCTCCACAGAATCGGCGAGCATCAGTATGGCCGCTTCCCTGGTTTGCGGACGCGGTCCTGGATAGTTGTAATCTGACTCGCGAGGTTTTTTACTCAGTTTCAGCGCCTTTTGATAAAAATACTGTATCACGCGTGTCCCGTGATGCTGCCGGATAATATCGGAGATCTCCAGACCGAGCTTGTACTGCTCGGCAAATTCAATGCCTTTTTTGACATGAGAAAGAAGAATCAGAACACTCAGGGACGGCGCGATCTTGTCATGTTTGTTGGGTCCACCGTACTGATTCTCTATAAAATACTCGGGGTATCCCAGTTTGCCGACGTCATGGTACAGGGCGGCGACCTTGCACAACAGGCTGTTCGCGCCGATGGCCTTGCATCCAGCCTCCACCATGTTCGCTACAACAAGGGAATGGTGATATGTGCCGGGAATAGTCATCATCAGTTCCTGCATGAGCGGCTGTTCCAGACTCATCAGTTCCATAAGCCGAAAACGCGTGCTGTAGCCAAAAAGCAGTTCTATTACCGGACTTGCGGCAAAAAGGAGTATGAGGGAGAAAATGCTGTTAACGGCAACGGCGATAAAATGGAGCGGCATTTCCTCAAAAGGAATTTTGGCAAGCATGCCCCCACCCACCCAGATCATACACTGTCCTATGGTAAGGGGAATTATACTCCAAACAATATCCTGCCGGTTTTGCGCTCTTGTCATGAGCCAGGTGGCCAGCATTCCGCCAAGAAAATAATAAATAAAAAGCGGATAATCAGTCTGGAACATTAATACGGCATAGAATGCCAGCAAAAGTCCCATAGTGCAGTAGCGACGCGCGGCAAAGATCATGGCAACTAGGCCCACAATGCCGGAAATGGGAAATGCGACGGCAACGGCGTTATCCAACTGCAAACTGTCCGTCCGCAATCCAAGCAGACAGACGGCTTTTGCCCCAACGCTGGCAAGCAGGAGCAAAAGAGAAATCATCAGCATGTCTTTGAGGTGAAGGCGTGTCTCCGGTTTGCCGCTTGGAGAAACAAAGAAACCGATGGAAAAGAAAAGTGCGCAGAGAAAGCTTCCTCCCGCAATTGTCCAGCGCATCAGTCCGGAAGGGCTTTCATAAAGAGCTTGCAATTTGATCTGTTGCTCACGGCTTACACGCTCTCCCTTGCGTACAATCATTTCGCCTTTCTGAAGCTGGTAATAAACAGGTTTTACGTTTTCCGCCGCACCCTCGGCCCGTTTTTGCGTCGCCTCGCGATTGAGCGTCAGAGATGCGGGCATGATGGCGGCTAGCACAATATTGACAGCACGCCGTGATTGTGGCGTCAATCTGGCGTCCTGCCTGATCAGGCCGGCAATTTCCGCCAGAAATGACTGCACATCGTGCAGCGTACTGACGTCCGGCCGCAAGGTTTCCGTTCCGGTATCCAGGTTGCGGATAATAACGCCTGCCCTTCCCACACGTCCGGAGCGCAAATCCGCCACAAGGCCCTCGGCAAAATTTTCCTGAATCAGGGGCATCAATTCTTTGAGCAAATATTTATGCACATTGGCCAACGAAATTTCCGCCAGAATTTCTTCAGCCACCGCCGGAGTCAAATCTTCTACCATGTGATAAAGAGCTTCAGCAGCATCGTGTTTGCGTTCGCCGTTTTCATTCGCAATACGTAAAATTTCCATGATTCTGTTCTGAAATACCGTAAACGGCTCCATGCTCAAATCATATACAGGGGGCTGAAGAAGAAGAATCTGCTTGCGGCGGGCCTCTGTGGCTCGGATGTCCTCCACCATGATGTCGCGGTCGGCGATCACGTCGTTTTCGGCTACCTGTCCGGAAACATACATGCGCGGCATAGCATTGAAATTGGTGCCGGACAGGAGGGAGAGAAAAATTAACGTCCCGACAAGGACGCAAATGCCCCATCCACAACGATGGTGGGCCTTGAGACGTTGGACAAGAAGACGGATACTGGCAGGATTATTCGTTTTTTTCAGCAGCATCATAAGGGCCTAGCGACAATGTCGCCTTCGTTGAAACGATGGACGGCACGCTCCCATGCGTGTATTGAATCCCATAACGGGGCAGAAACATTTTCATTGTTGCGTCATCATATCATGCCGGGCGTCATAGAACGGACGCAGATACGGGTTCACCTTTTCCGTGAGATCGCCGGGCGAAAAGCCGAGACGTTCATCATCGCAAAAAATCTGTGCAATCTTCAGGGAAGGTTCGGCGTAAAGCATTTCGTCACTGCGGACAATTTTTGCTGATTCAACGTCATGCCGCCGCGCAGTAGATCGTAAAGATGTACAAAAACATTGCATAAAATAAGTTGGTCTTCCGGATTTTCGTTTTTGATAAAGACGCTTGTTCCGCAGTTATCGATATGAGCGCTGCAGACTACAGAATATTCAAATTTACGCGGGTTGTGGGGGCCAAAGTTGTCAAACTCAACCGTTTCCTGATTGGAAGAGCATTTTATGGACATGAACAAGCATGTAAACCATTTTGTCACGTCTGTCCAGAGTCAGATCAAGGACATTTTGCCTTGCGGATATGCGGCTCCCGTAAAGCGCAACTGGCGGAAACATCAAAGTAATTCGTTCCTGTGGACACTTTTACAAAAATGGTCCGATAGTTGCATTATAAAATTCAAGTATTCGCACTGCATACAATGCTGCCTGTTTCGCCCTGAAATCCGGCAATTACATCCATCATGGACCAAGAGGGACGGCGTCAAAAAAATGACGGAACAGGACAAAAAGACGGCCTCGCCGGAGCGCGACGAAAACGGCGGGCTTGCGTCCAGCGCTTCATATGTGGGGCGTGAGGATGGTTCCATGATTATCGTAGACGGTTGCAAGAGCGGCAAGAAAATTTTCAAATTCGGCAATCTGGAAGAAATGCTGATGCATGTAATCCACGACGTTATGAGCAGGACAGGTATTCGCGCGCGAATTACGCCAAGGAGTAGGAGCAGGAATTTATGGCGCTTGCGGACTTCTTGTTGAATACGAATTTCTGCCACTGTGCGAGGAATGGCGTGTTGTGAGCGAACAACTGCATCAGCTTATGACGCATAGCATTGCGCAGTAACCATGAAGCACCTGTTTCTTTCCGCGTCGCCGCGCCAAATGGATTTCGTTGAGCGGCGACACGGGAAAAACTAGAAAGCGCGAGGGTGATTTTTATGAGCCGGGGAGTGTTCCTGCTGGACAAGGCCGTGGATATTGCCTACCGGGAAATGACTGCTCTTGAAATGGGAGATTATGATGCCGCCGCCAAACTGGCCGATCAGCGCGATGAAATCATAAATCAGGCGTGGAGCGTGCTGGAAACCGACGCCACCGACCAGTACAGGGCGCGTCTTGTGAATCTCACCCGCTTGCAAGATCGCCTGACGGCCCTCAAGGACATTGTACGCGACGGCCTGCAACACTCACGCTTGGAAAAGTAGCATATGTACGGCTATCTCGGGCCATCGGTCATGCGTTGTGGTAGGGCGTTTTAATACGGAAAAGGCGCCCAATTCACGTCGGGCACGCCGAGTGTAGCGTTTACCATTTTGATTTTGTCATAGTGTTTATACCTGCAGGCATCTCACCATCGCCTTGCGCACAGCCGCAACTTTTGCGGCGATATCGGATGCTCCCAACAATTCGGAAATCAGCGCGCAGCATCGCGCACCGTGCCGCGCCACTTCCGCTATATTGCGCTCCTTGATGCCGCCGATGGCCACAAAGGGCATGTTCATGTTTTCCATCACCCAGTCCAGATAATCGTATCCCACTGGGGCTACCACATCCTCCTTGGTTTTCGTGGCAAAAAGGGGCCCCACGCCGATATAGTCCGCTCCGGCGGCCTGCGCCGCCCTTGCCTGGGCAGGATCGTGCGTAGAGAGACCGATGAGCATTTTGGCCCCCACTAGGCGGCGCACTTCGGCAACATGCAGATCTTCCTGGCCTATGTGTACGCCGTCGGCCTCCACCAGAAGCGCAATGTCAATGTGGTCGTTGACAATAAAGCAGGCCCCAGTCTCTCGCGTCATATGCCGCAGCATGCGGCACTCTTCAAGCATTTTTCCGGCCTTGAGTTTTTTTTCCCTGTATTGCAAAATACGCACGCCGGCGTTAAGAAGATTTTGGGCCACAACGGCGAGCGGACGCCCCAAGGAAAGACGGCCGTCGGTAATGGCGTAGATATCTGTGTCACCGGGTAGAATGGCGGGCATTGCGTTTTCCTTAATATTTTAGGGTGATGAACTTATGAATGTTTGTCCCCGCAAAGTTGGGGATTGCCGTTAACCGCAAAAGTATGCCTTCGCGTGGAACGCTTTTCAAGGAGTTTTATCATGCTGAAACGCTTGGGCATTGTGCTGCTTTTTCTTTTGGCTTTGTGGTGCCATGCCGTGAATTTTGCCGGCGCGGCCGCGCCGGACAATACGGCCACCAAGGCCGGAGATACTTCCTCCGCCGCCGGGACAGGGGACAGGACCGTCGCAAAGCCGGAACAACCCGCGCCAGACCCTTGGGAAACCATCTGGTCAGGCCAGCGTGACATGCTCAATGATATCAGCGCCCAGGCCGCCGCGCTATTGGACAGATTCAACATCGAAACAACGGATCTCGGCAAAAAAATACGCCCTTTTGAGGAAGACACGCGCCGTCTGCTCGTACTAGCTAACAATTTTAAGAACTGGCCCAATCCCATTGAGGCCGTCAGCAGACGCATTACCGCCACCATGCGTCTTGTGAAGCAGAATCTGGAACCGCTCATGCTGGCGCGCGACGAAACGCAGGCCCTTCTTGATCGTGTGTCCCAGCGTGTCGAGAGTCTGCCCGACGATGCCCGTAGCGGCCGCGCGAGCGCGGAGATGCAGGCCTATGCCAAGGGCATCGGCCAGGCAAAGAACAGGCTTTCCGCAGTTCTCTCCAAGTACAACAGTGCGCTGGATACTCCTACGGCACTACTTGACCGGCTGCAAAAAACGCAGGACGACATTGCCTCGCGCCTGCCAATGCTTTGGAAAAACTATTATCTACCCGAGGCCACCCCCTGGCTTAATCTGTCCCTTTGGGAACAGGTTCCGACATCAATGGGCTACGCGGTGCAAGGCATGCGGCTGCGCTTGCCCGTGGAGCTTCCTGTTTCCGGGGAGCAATGGACAACGGCCGCCCTGCGCTTTGCGCTGAGTCTGTGTTTCACCTCCCTTGTCACATTTTTGCTGTCCCGGCGTTTGCTGACGCCAGAATCTCCGGCGACGGTTCGTCATATTTTCAAGATTTCCTTTCCCTGCCTGTGTTTAGGTTTCGCGTTTCTGTCCGCTTCCCTCGCCTCCTCCGAGGAATTTTACCGCTTCCTGCTAGCCTTGGGCAACCTGTCCATTATCGCGGGACAGATATTTCTTTCCTGGGATATGCGCCGTCTGAAATACCCCGACGTCGGCGGTTCAATCTCGCCTTTCTGGCGGCTTATGCCGCTGACCTTCGGCGCGTATATTTTGCTGTACCTGCCCTTGGTCAGGGTGGTGACGTTGACGCTTTGGGGCGTGCTTGTCACCACAGCGCTCATCCGAGTGCGCGGCAGGCGTGTTACAGCCGGTTTCCTGTCGCTGGAAAACGGTGTTCTGGAAAGCGAGATTGTTGTACTGTGGCTGTGTGTTGTGTTGACTCTGCTGGGATTGCCTACATACAGCATGGCGTTGTACCTGCTGTTTGTTTCCTTCTCCCTCGTGCTGGAATTGTGCGTCGGTAGTATGGCCCTCATTAGTGATCTCAATGGAGGTCTGCCCAGTGAAGGCGCGCGTGCCGCTGTAGGGCATTTGCTCCTTGCTCTGGCAGCGCCCGTGGTGCTGGTGGCTGTAGTGACAAGCGCGCTGCTGTGGCTAGCCACTCTGCCCGGCGGTTTGCATATGCTCAGGGAATACCTGCTCAAAAGCGTCAATGTGGGCGAAACCCAGTTTAACGTCATCCAGGTGCTCCTTATTATCAGCGTTTTCTACCTGTCGCGCACGGCCGTAGCCATGGGAACGCGTCTGCTTTCAAAGCTCTCCGGTCAGGGGCTATCCATCGACTCAACGCTGATACCGCCCATGCAGACGGCCTATACCTACGCCGTATGGTGTATTTTCAGCCTTTTTGCGTTGCAATCTCTGGGAATGGAATTGAGGAGTCTAGCCATGGTGGCCGGCGGTCTTTCCGTGGGTATAGGTTTCGGCATGCAGACCATTGTCAACAATTTTATTTCCGGTCTCATCCTGATTTTTAGCCGCACGCTCCAGGCCGGAGACGTGGTTGAAGTGGGCGGGATTACCGGCAGGGTACGCAAAATAAGCGTTCGCGCCACCATGGTGGAAACCTATGACAATGCTCTTATCTATGTGCCCAATTCCGAATTTGTCTCCAGCCGCCTCATAAACTGGACGCGCAACAGTCGTTCCGTACGCCGCGAGGTACGCGTGGGAGTAGCTTACGGCTCCAACACCGAGCAGGTGATGAAAGTCATGCTGAACATTGCTGCGGCCCATAACAACATTCTCGAATGTCCGTCACCCAGCGCGTCTTTTGTGGATTTCGGCGCGAATACACTTGATTTTATTTTGCGTTTCTGGGTAAAAGACTATGATGTCGGCGGTTCTACGGCCTCGGACATTCGTCTAGCGATAGAAAAAGAATTCCGCAAGCATGGCATTGAAGTAGCGTTCCCGCAGATGGACATCCACATCAAGGAAATGCCGCCCACGTCAGAACACCGCCGCCGCCAGTGGAGCAGCGCGGCACGCAAATTTGTGAAGCGGTCTCCCCGCGCGAGAGAGAAAACTATAACACAGGGGAGTCAGAAATGGTCGCGCCAATGAACGTATAACCATGCATGATGTGAAATTGAGCTTAGCCCAGTCAAATAAGGTGATAGTCAGCGCCGGCGATGCGAAGGGATGCCCGGCCGATGCAGTTGCTGCGTGAACATCTGCTTGACGTGCAGGTCACGTCCGCTGATTCTGCTTTTTCCTTTTCTTTGTGGTAGGCTGTCGCTCCCCTCACGGGAGCGTGGATTGAAACCTGACTACGCGCACTAGTGGTGATTATTGACAAATGCAGCCACAAATGTCTTGCGTTGTTTGCTGGCTGTGCCATCAGAGCGGAATAGGTAATGCACGTTTTGGCTGATTTGTGTGTGAAACACGGATCGCCGGACAACCAGCGTTTGGATAACGGGCCGGAGGACGACGCCAGCACAAGGCGGGGGTCGAGGGCAAGAGCAAAGAAGGGCGTCATGCCTTGGGAGCGGGTACCGCCCCGTTATCCCACACATTGCGAGAGACGGCTTCTTCTTTGAGCATGACGGGGATATCGTCCCTGACAGGATAAACAAGACGACAACCCTCACAGGCAAATCCCATCCCTCCGTTGCCCTCCAGGAGCGCGAGATCACCTAAGCAGATCGGACAGGCCAGAATTTTCAAAAGTTCGTCGGTATTGACCGCCATATTGTTCCCCCTGCTTGTTTTTTCCGAGCGATAGCATATTTTGGCGCGATAGTAAATTTTTATGCCCCTAGTGGGGACGGTCCAGCTTAAAATACCCAAGTTGCGGCATGTGACTTTCGGGACAACAATTATTGAGAGTTATCGACGTCGGTATCAATCTGTTTCCTAGAGAAAGCATCGCAAATTTTGCCATATTGCGAATACTGCTTGCCACTTTTTTGACCATGTAAGACATTTCACCCGCAGTCATATTCCTGACAGACGCTTGAGATTTGACTATTTCGAGAGCTTCAACAAGATATTCATCCACTTTTTCCCTCACAAGATCATGTTTTCCGACAAGGCATGCCATAACGAGTGCACCGCCGCAGAATAAATCCTAACAATGCGCGGCCACCATGCGCGCGAGCCAGGCCAACTGATTGGTAAAGCCAGCCTCATTGTCATATCAAATAAATAGCTTCACCATTGTGTCGTCCAAAACTTGGGTGGAAAGCCCGTCTACAACACCGCCATAAGCGCTGCCTCTGAAGTCAATGGGAACGAGCGGTTCTTCGGTAAAACCCATATTATCCCTGAGCGCTCCCTCACTAGCGGCCTTGAGAGCCGCGTTGACGACAGCGGCGTCACAGGTTTTTTGCACTTCACACGTCAAATCCACAAGGGAACAGTTGATGGTGGGCACACGCACGGACATACCGTTCAATTTTCCGTCCAATGCCGGGATGACAAGACCTACCGCCTTTGCAGCGCCGGTGCTGGAAGGCACCATGGACGCCATTCGCCATGGCCGCGCGCCCGCGCCCCGCCAGTCCTTGTGAGTGCCGTCCAGAATACGCTGGCTCATGGTGTAAGAATGAATAGTGGTCATCAGCCCGTGACGTATGCCGAAATGTTCGTGCACCACTTTTGTCGCTGGCGCTAGACAGTTTGTCGTGCAGGAGGCGGCGGAGACAACCTCGTTTTTCGCGCCGCAGGCAAGATGCCGGGTCAACCCAGCCCTATCCTTAAACGGCATCGGCGAGAATTCTCGCAAGACAACGGCCAATCCTGCCAAAACCGTTTATACCTATTTGAACTGACATACCTCAGCTCACCTTTGAGTTCTTCAGAAATCTTTCCGCGTAGTACCAACCGGACACTGGCAAAAGCGTCATGCTTTGCCGGAAGACCCCAGGACATCGCGAATTTTGTGGGTGACCATATTTTTTACGGCCTCCCTGGCTGGCGTCATATATGACCTCGGGTCAAACTGCTCAGGTTGTTCCGCCATGAACTGGCGGATAGAGGCCGTCAGCGCCAGACGAATATCCGTGTCGACATTGATCTTGCACACGCCCATGGTGACCGCCTTGCGCAGCATATCTTCCGGCACTCCCTTAGCGCCCCCCACCTTGCCGCCGTATTTGTTGCACAGGGCGACAAAATCCTGCGGCACACTGGACGCGCCGTGCAAAACCAGCGGATACTCCGGCAATTTTCCTCTGATGGTTTCAAGGCGTTCAAAATCCAGCTTCTCCTCTCCTTTGAATTTGTAAGCGCCATGGCTTGTTCCTATGGCAACGGCAAGAGAGTCGCAGCCAGTCTTGCGCACAAAATCCACAGCCTGATCTGGATCAGTGTACAGATGCCCGGCGGACTGAACATGTTCCTCTATTCCGGCGAGTTTGCCGAGCTCCGCCTCCACCCAGATGTTTTTGCCATGCGCATATTCCACGACCTTTTGTGTCAAGGCGACGTTTTCCTCATATGGCAAGTGGGAGCCGTCAATCATCACCGAGGTAAAACCGCCGTCAATGCAGTCGCGGCACATATCAAAACCAAGGCCGTGGTCAAGATGCACCACCACCGGCACGGCGGAATCTTCGGAAATGGCGGCCTTCACAAGTTTCATAATGTACGGCAGGCCGGCATACTTTAGCGCGCCAGCCGAAACCTGGAGGATTACAGGCGATTTTTCCCCGGACGCCGCGCGCATGATGCCCTGCACAATTTCCATATTGTTGACGTTAAACGCACCTACTGCGTACCGCCCGGCATAGGCGGCATCAAACATTTCCTTGGGTTCTACAAGTGGCATGGCTCCCTCCGGGACAGTTAAATGGTTAAGATCAAACCAGTTCAGGCCAGTCTATATAACTTTTTTGAAAAGGTGAACTGATTTGAAGGTGAACTGATTTGTTGGATAATTCCGACGCCCCCGTACCAGGACAAGAACGCGGCAACCATTCCACTATTCAACATTTTTGTAAAATTCGAGAGAATACCGGTAGTGTATTAGTTTGACATTGACGAACCTTGACCATAAGCCATCTTGATTCTATAATCACCACCATCATGCCCAAAACAACACAACCAGTTAAGTCAGTCAACCAGACATGTTGTCTGGCAGGCGACAGATTAGCAGGTTCTGTCGCCATTCATTTTATCCACAAAAAAATTGCCACGAGCTGAACAAAACCCAAAAACGAAATGGCCGTTTTATTGTATCTTATGGCAATACTCTGAAAGTGCTTAATTTTGCCAAACATTCTTTCTTTATACAAAAAAGCATCATATTCGCGCGGTGTTTGCGGTGTTTTACGATTCTCCCTTTACGGAATGACCGCCGCGCTATGACCGGTATAGCACCCTTTATCAGGCGGAACAGCATTGGCTGTTTCGCCTTCAAGCAAGGGCAGTGCCTGTAAACAATCAGGCCGATATGATGATTCATCAGGACGGTTCATCGCATGAATGTACTCTTAGGACAAAAGTGGAAATATAAACAGCAACGAAGTGCTTGCCATGGACGTCGTCACTCTTTAAATATGACAAATTCCTCCTTGCAATTCATACTGATTCCGTCTATGAAAATATCTTTCTTTTCTTGTTTTCAACATTTGGGTATTAACAGCGATGTCACTCAGCATAGGTATTGTCGGATTGCCGAATATCGGCAAATCCACTCTTTTCAACGCCCTGACAAAAGCGCAGAACGCTCAAGCGGCCAATTACCCCTTCTGCACCATTGAGCCCAACAAGGCCACAGTGGCCGTGCCGGATTATCGGGTGGACGCGCTTTCCGCCAAAGTTTCCCCCAAAAAAACTATTTATGCCAGTGTTGATTTTATAGATATCGCCGGTCTTGTCCTGGGAGCCAGCAAGGGAGAAGGCCTAGGCAACCAGTTCCTGGCAAATATCCGCGAGTGCGCCGCCATTGTGCATGTGGTCCGCTGCTTTGAAGACGACAATATCACCCATGTGGACGGCGCTGTTGACCCGCTACGCGATGCGGAAACCATCGAAACGGAACTGCTGCTCGCGGACATGCAGAGTGTTGAAAAACGACTCGAAAAAACGCGTAAGGCGGCCAAAGGCGACAAAGACGCTAGTGCGGCGGCATGCATTCTGGAAAAACTGTTCGCCTGGCTGGACGCCGGAAAGTCCGCCAGCGCGTTCGTTCTGCCGGACAACGAGCTTTTTCTCACGACCTGGCGGGAGATGGGGCTGCTCACCGCCAAGCCTGTTATCTATTGCGCCAATATTGACGAGTCTTCCCTGTCTGGGGGGAATGTCCACACAAATGCGTTGCGTGAAGTCGCATCACAAAGGAATGCCGGTTTTACCCGTGTGAACGCAAAACTTGAAGAAGAACTTCAAGGATTGCCGGAAGACGAACAAAAAGAACTGGTTCTCTCCTACAACATTGAAGAAAGCGGACTTGTCGGCATTATCCGGGCCGGATACGCCACACTGGGTTTGTGCAGCTATTTTACGGCAGGGCCGGATGAAGTGCGCGCTTGGACCATCTACAAGGGCTGGAAAGCGCCGCAGGCCGCTGGCGTTATCCACACGGATTTTGAACGGGGCTTCATCCGGGCGGAAGTGATCTCCTACGATGACTACATGAGCCATACTGGTGAGGCCGCCTGCCGCGCGGACGGCGTATTGCGCACGGAAGGCAGGGAATATGTGGTGCGGGACGGCGATGTGATACACTTTCTTTTTAACATGGAAGCCAAGGAAAAAAGGGCGCGCCGTGGCGGCCATCCGGTTTGTTTGCGCGTCTGGCCGTAAATCCATTACGGAAGCATCCGGCCAGAAAGATGCGCAAGAAAAACGTTCAGCCGCCGCCCTGAATGACCGCGGACAGTCTGCAAAGGTGAACCAAAAACCAATGTCTGCAAGTTAAGCTTAACACTCCGCTAATGTAGACTGAACATATAAATAATAACTTTTTAACGCGACAATTTGAGTAACTTGGCAATAATTTTTGACTAATTATATGTCTCACGACGACACCATCTAGGAAAAATAAATGGCGGAACTTTGGCCCGGCCTCGGCGGCCCGAAAATTTCCTACATTTCGCCGCCACCCCCAGAAGCGTGGCGGCGTGTTTGGCCGCGTGCCATCGCCATTTTGGGGTCCACGGGCTCCATAGGACGCAACGCCCTCGCCGTCATTGAAAAACATGCCGAGAAGTTTAAGGTTGTGGGGCTTTCCTGCGCCGGCAATGTGGAGCATCTGGCCGGGCAGGCGGCGTGCTTTCGCCCTCCCTGTCTAGCGGTGCTGGACGGGGCCGTTGCGCAAAAGCTCAAAAACCTGTTGCCGTCGGGTTATGCTCCGCGCATTCTGGAAGGGCCCGAGGGTTATGCCGAGCTTGCTTCTCTGCCGCAGGCGGATGTGGTTCTCTCGGCCCAGTCAGGCTGGACTGGACTTTCCGGAACTCTGGCCGCAGCACTGGCAGGCAAGGTCATTTGCCTTGCCAACAAGGAGTCCATTGTGCTTGCGGGCGACCTTGTGCGCGAAATCTGCCGGCGCACGCAGGCCGTTATTCTGCCGGTGGATTCCGAACACAATGCCATTTTTCAGTGCTTGGCCGGACGCGGGCAGGAGGCGGCGTATCTTGTGCTTACGGCATCCGGCGGACCGTTTTTCGGTAAAAGCCGGGAAGAGCTTGCCACCGTCACGGCAGAGCAGGCCATGCACCATCCCACATGGCGCATGGGCGCGAAAATCAGCATAGATTCCGCCACGCTGATGAACAAAAGTCTGGAAATCGCTGAGGCCTTTCATCTGTACGGCGTGTCGTCCTCACGGATTCGCGTGCTCATACATCCGCAGTCTATTGTCCATTCTCTTGTGGAATTTGATGACGGCTCCCTGCTTGCCCAGATGAGCGCACCAGACATGCGTACAGCGCTGGCCAACTGCCTGCTATGGCCAATCTGCGAATCTTCGGGCGCGCCGCTCCTTGATTTGACGCGGGCAGGTCAGCTCACGTTTCACAAAGCGGACACGGAGGCTTTCCCCGCCCTGACTCTGGCCAGACTAGCGCTTTCCGGGCGCGGAGGCCTTTCTGTGGTCATGAGCGCGGCCAATGAAGCGGCTGTGGAGCTTTTTCTCCAGGGCCACGTCTCTTTTACAGACATTCTCCGTCTGGTCGAGGCGGCCATGCAGGCGCACAGCGAAGCACATGCGGACTCCCCCGGAAAGCCTTTCTGCCCGCCACTGACAGCGGCCGGCCTCCCGGAGCTCAGGGAGGAAGTTCATACCCTGCAAGCGCGCATCACGCGGCTGGATCGCCACAGCCGCCGAATGGTTTATCAATCGGCGAAAGGAGATACCTGTAAGTGACGACTGTTCTTGCCATTGTTGTTGTTTTGGGCGGCCTGATTTTTTTCCATGAGCTCGGGCATTTTGCCATGGCGCGCGGTTTCGGCATGGGCGTGTCCGTCTTTTCCCTTGGTTTTGGCCCCAAGATACTTAAATTCAAGCGCGGAAAAACCGTATACGCCCTGTCCCTTGTGCCCCTTGGCGGCTATGTAGCCCTGGTCGGGGAAAGCGTGGACAACAGTAGTAGTGAGGAAGACATCCCCGATGGCTTCACTCCCGGGGAATCCTTTGCCCTGCGTCCGGCCTGGCAGCGTCTCCTTGTGGTGGCTTCCGGCCCCTTCGCCAACATTTTGCTGGCCTGGTTGCTCTGCTGGGCCTTGGCTTTCGGCTGGGGCGCCACGATTCTTCTGCCAGAGATCGGCGCTGTGAGTGAAAAAAGCCCTGCGGCGGACGCTGGCATACAGGCTGGAGACCGCATTGTTGGCATCAACGGCGCGCCTGTTGGGAGCTGGGAGGAAATGTCCACCGCCATAGGCGACAGTGGGGGCAGGATCCTTGCCCTAGAAATCGTCCGCCCGTCTGACGGGTGGACGGGATCGTACACCACGCTGACCATTGCCGTCAGTCCCGTCAAAGCTGAGCGCAAAACCATTTTCGGCGACGATGAAATCACTTGGCTCATCGGCGTGCGGTCGATGGGCAGGACTATCGCCCGGCCGCTGAATTTCCGGAACTCTGCCGCCGAGGGTGCGCACCGCGCGCTGCAAATGATTTCCCTGACTTGGCAGGGTTTTGTCAAACTGGTGCAACGGGTCGTGCCTCTGGATCAGGTGGGTGGACCCATCATGATCGTGCAGCTTGTGAGCGAACAGACCGACGCGGGGATCTCGGGGCTGCTCGCCCTCATGGCTCTAATCAGCGTAAACTTGGGCATTTTGAATCTGCTGCCCATTCCCGTGCTGGACGGCGGGCAAATAGTGTTTTTTCTCTGGGAGTCGATATTCAGACGGCCCATGGCCCAAAAAGTGCAAATCTATGCCATGCGTTTGGGCCTTGCTTTTCTGGTTTGCCTGATGCTGCTCGCCACGTTCAACGACATCTGGCGGCTTGTGCAGAGCGTGGGGTGACCGTGAAAACGTATTCCACCGGGCTGGAGCTTGTTATGAACGCCGCTGAAGGGCCTTTGCAGATTGTTGTCACCGACGACGAGGCATTGGTCTGCGTCCAGGAATGGAACAGGCCGCAACGGGCCACGGAGATTCTTGTCCCGGCCTTGCAGGAAATCTGCGCAGCCCTGCGGATAAAGATCACGGACTTCCGCCGCATCGCCTGCGTGCGCGGCCCCGGTTCTTTTACCGGCATACGGCTTGTGCTCGCCACAGCCGCCGCCTTTCGCCGGGTGGGGCGTGTGCGTTTGGCTGGTCTGGACTATTTGCAGGCACTCGCATGCACCGCCGCCATAGCCCGACGATTGCCCTTTAACGCGCGGATAATCGTCATCACCCACGCCCGCCGCAATCTTGTCCACTTCCGTCCATTTTTTTCCGCCGGCTGGTATATCTCCCCGCTGCCGTTTCAGGAAGCGCGTCTCGTCACGCCGTTGGAAGCTCTGGAAGTAGCCCATGACGCCGCGCGAAAAAGCTGCTTTCCCGTTTATGTCTGCGGCAGCGGCCTTGTGCGTAATACCGCTGTTTTTGAGAAGCGCAGGCAGGGATTTGCCCTCATGCCGGAATGCCTAATCCCCAGTGTGCCGGCCCTGCGCATGCTGGCCCGTCACGGCGAGTATTTTGACGAGGATATTGAGCCGCTGTACCTGCGCCCCTGTGACGCGGCGAAAAATTTGTCGCATCTTGCCGCCCGCCAAGGCATGGACGCGGACGAAGCCGCCGCCCGGCTGGAAAGTTTGCTGGAGCGGACGCCCAAAAGCGAAATTTAGGGCAGTATTTTTCAACACTCTGACAGGCTTCGTTTTCCCTTCATTTTATCCACAGAAGAATTGCCACGAGCTGAACAAAACCCAAAAACGAAATGGCCGTTTTACGGAATCACTGCCCCCGCCCATCATGCCAATCTCGTCCACGATATGACCGGCATAGCACCCTAGTCAAAATAAACTTCATCGGATTTCCAAGAGCATCGGACTACATATGGATTTTAGCGCTGAATCCGCTCATATTCCGCCAGGATCTTCAGACTTCCCCGGCAATGCGTCCTTTATCTACTCCCATCAGACGAACGTGGCATCCCGCTGTCCATCGTCGTAACCGTGGCGAACCGGCATGATGTCAGTTAGCCTGAAGTTGTGTTGCAAAGGAAAATGGTAAAACGGCTGGCGGATGAAAAAATCTTTGCGCTGATGTCGGGTATGCCGGAGAAGAATCGAAACGTGCCATGGCGGCGGGGTCTCACATCCGTGTCCGCGCGGGGATAGAGAAGCACGAAAAGTCGATAAATCTATTGTCCTGAATAGCTATCACTTATAGCAAAAAATGTTTGCATTGTGTAAAAACAAAGATAGAAATTTGAGTCTTGAGGCTATGCTTCTAACTGTAGAATTATATAGTTTTCGTGAATTAGAAAATTTATAAGAAGTACTATAAGTGATAACGATGAAATGGGTTGAATGTATAAAACTATACACTATTAGCAGATATACTTTATAATATGAAGATGCTAAACTGTTTATTAGCTCATTTCCTGAAGAAAGTTAATTTTATAAAATTAGTTAACTTTTAATGTTAAATTACACAGTATTTCTGCAGTAATATTATTTAACATCTTATTTATTATACAAGAAACATAAATAAACATAATTTATAAAATATAGCTTTGAACAAGATGAATAAAGCTCTACTTATTGCAGTAGATGGCTTGATCGTAGAATCTATGGAGACAGAATTAAACATGAAGACGAAATAATGCCGTGGACATATAGCAAAATAGAGGTTTGCTGTCCTCTATTTATGGAGAATCCTGGGAGGCTGGTTAGTGGGCCTTAAAGAATTGGTCTTCTTTATCCTGATGCCTGATGCAGTCCCTTATCACATCTTCTATCACATCTTCATCACGACCAAAGATTGATACATGGAAACCACTAGCCAAAAAAACTTTCGCCAGAGAAATGCCGGCGACGACCAGCAAAATTGCGGGCGATAAAAACGGCATTCTTCCCTTTGATAAAACCAGCCACGGACGAAACTGACAGTTTCGGGGATATACTTGTCAAAATATGAGCATGGTCAAGAA
>JAITNF010000049.1 GCA_031290615.1 Desulfovibrio sp.
GCTCGTTCCATGAGCACCTCACCATCATATCCCTTGTCCGCGATCAGGTGTATCGGCATCTATTCCAGCGACAAGTTGCGAACTTGAGTACAATCCGCTGTGGCGTCTTTTGTAACAAACATTCCGACCGGCATGCCATGCGCATCCGCGGATAGATGTATTTTTGAGGTGACTCCCCTTTGATCCATGCAAAAAACTTTGTGTTTCAAGAACATTACATGATTTTCACTCAATTTTCAAGCCTGTTGACACTTTCTAGATCACATGAACGGTTACGAAAAAAGACTCACAAGAGGCTTATTCCGGGGATCCGCCGGGACGCTCCATAAGTTGTATCTGTAAAAGTTCCGACTGCGGAGCGTTTGTGACGGGCCAAGCCGGGCTGATTTGCCGGATAGATTTCCATCATCAACGTGACTTAACAGCTTGCTGTAAAAGTTAGTTATTAAATTTTCTATAATAAATTAAATATATTGTCATGTAAAAAGTATTTCCCTCGTACTTGTTTCAGGGTAGCAGCTAAGAGGATGGATTGCACCTTCTTAATGGCTGTTTCACATACCCATGATGCGCCGTTACCTCTGCTTCTCCCGCTGTTCTTCCTGTTACGGCATATTGTTCCGTAACCATTCGACTGCCGTGATTACCTTGTCGCCTTCAGGACTGAAAATCTGTGCCGTTATCTGTTCGGCATATCTTTCCAAGAATCAGGTGTCTGTCGTATCGTCCTTGCGCTTTTTTGCGCCCGTGAAAATGCCTATAGGCCGAAGATGGACATCGCCATGATACCAAGTACGTTTAACAGGCCGTAATCAATATTATTATTCAATTTTTGTTCGGACTTAAATCAAAATTGCGATCTGCCACGCGTTCCGGTTTCGGACGGCAAAGCCTGCCTAAAATCGGAATTATATCCCCAACTGACTGAAACCGCAATCGGCGTAAACAATCTCGCCGGTTACGGCGGTAGCCAGATCAGAGGCCAGAAAGGCGGCAACGCCCCCCACATCGGCGGTGGTGACGTTGCGGTGCAGAGGCGCTGACTCCTCCACGCGGATGAAAATATTTTTAAGGCCGGACACGGCGGAGGCCGCCAGAGTTTTGATGGGGCCAGCGCTGATGGCGTTTACGCGTACGCCTTTTTCGCCAAGATCCAGGGCGAGATAGCGCACGGAGGCTTCCAGGGCGGCCTTGGCGACCCCCATGACGTTATATCCTGGGAAGATCTTGGTGGAGCCATGGTATGTCATGGTGATGACGGAAGCGCCTTCCCTCAGAAACGGGGAAAAGGCGCGGCAGAGAGCCGTGAGGGAATAGGCGGAAACTTCCATCGCCAGCTTGAAGCCGTCGCGCGAGACATTTATGTACGGGCCTGTCAGATCCTCGCGGTTGGCAAAGGCGACAGAGTGCACCAGCACGTCGATGCCGCCCCACTTTTCCTTGATGAATTCGGCGGCCTCTTCTATCTGGGCGTCGTCGCATACATCGCACGGAAAGATGAATTCGGCGCCAATTTCTTCACTCAGAGGCTCCACACGTTTTTTGATGGACTCCCCCACATAGTTGAATGCGAGGCGCGCGCCATGTTCTCTGAAACAGGATGCAATGCCCCAGGCTATGCTTTTATTGTTGGCAACGCCAGTAATCAGAGCTTTTTTTCCGTTTAACAGCATGTTTTACTCCTTGGTTCCGATTCCAAACAAAAATTGAGTCCCGCAATTTTATGTATCATCTGCGGCTGGATGCCGCGCATTTAACATATTATCATCCTGTCGAAAAAGTCTTTTCAGATTTTTCCAAAGAGGCCTTGTCGTAAGTGCGGCTGCAACAATTCCTACAGCTCATTTTTCAACGAGTTGCTAAAATATTTTTTCGCCGGTCAAAATTTCATACGCCTCCCGATAGCGAGCGGCGGTGGCTTCAATCACGTCGTCGGGCAGATCTGGCGGCGGCGCCTGCATATTCCATGGCTGTTTTTTCAGCCAGTCGCGCAGATACTGCTTGTCAAAGCTAGGCTGCCCTTGGCCCGGTCTGTATTCCGCAGCCGGCCAGAAACGGGAGGAATCAGGCGTGAGCACCTCATCAATTAAATGCAGGCGCCCGTCAATCATGCCGAATTCAAATTTTGTGTCCGCTACAAGGATTCCGCGCCCGGCGGCATACGACCGGCCAGTTTCATAAATGGTCAGGGAAATTTTTTTCGCTTCTGCGGCTGTCGCCTGCCCAAGCAAGCGTGCCGCTTCGTCCACGGAGATGTTTGCATCGTGCTTGCCTAGATCGGCTTTGGTGGACGGAGTGAAGATCGCCGGATCCAGTTTGTCGGCTTCACGCAGTCTGGCTGGCGGTTTGTGACCGCACAGGCTCCCGCTCGCCTGATAGTCCTTCCATCCGGAGCCTGTGATGTAACCGCGCACGATGCACTCCACTGGCAACGGCGTTGCCTTGCGCACAAGCACGGCGCGCCCCTCCAGCATGTCCGCGTAGGGCGCAAGCGGCTCGGGGAAGCGGCTGATGTCGCTTTCAAGTAAATGGCAGGGGACGACGTCTTTGAACTTCTCCATCCAGAACAGGGTGATTTTATTCAAAATCACACCCTTATAGGGGATGGATTCGTTCATTACTACGTCAAAGGCGGACATGCGGTCAGTTGCCACAATCAGCAGGGTGTCGTCGTCAACGGCGTAGATGTCGCGTACCTTGCCGCGCGAAGACAGGGGATAGACTTTAATATCTGTTTTTACAACAAGTTGCATATATCTTTCCAGGGACGTTGAAATTCTGTTTCATACAAGACGCGCTTCCACGGAGCGGGCGTGAGCTTCCAGCCCTTCCAGGCGGGCTAACGCCGCGACAGCCGTCGCGTTTTCCCGTACAAAAGCGGGAGATGCCGCGATGATGCTGGTTTTTTTGCAGAAGGTCTGCACGGAAAGGGCTGAGGCGAAACGTGCCGTGCCCATGGTCGGCAATACATGGTTCGGGCCAGCAAAGTAGTCTCCAACAGGCTCCGGACTGTGGTTGCCCAAAAACACGGCTCCGGCATGGCGGATCAGGGGCAACATGCTCCAGGGATCCGCGGTGCAGATTTCTATGTGCTCCGGGGCAACCATGTTGGCTATGGCGACGGCTGTTTTCATGTCCGGCGTGATGACTATGGCTCCCCAGTCAAGCAGGGAGCGGGCTGCTGTTTGAGATCGGGGCAGGGTGGCGCACTGTTTTTCCAGCTCGCGCTGAAGGCTGGCCGCCAAGGCGGGGGTGTCAGTAACGCATAAGGCCGAGGCTAAAGGATCGTGCTCTGCCTGGGAAAGCATGTCGGCCGCGATCATGGCGGGATTTGCCGTAGTGTCTGCCAGGACAAGCACTTCGCTGGGGCCGGCGATCATGTCTATGCCGACGCCGCCGTGGCAGAGACGTTTTGCTGTTGTCACCCAAATATTGCCCGGTCCGGCGACAACATCCACAGGGGGCAGGCTCTCCGTGCCGAAGGCAAGGGCTCCGATGGCCCAAGCTCCGCCAACACGGTAGATTTCATCAATACCCAGCAGATGAGCCGCCGCCAGAATGACGGGATTGACGCTACCGTCACAGCGCGTCGGGGTGCATACCGCGATGCGTGGGGCTCCGGCGACCTGCGCGGGGATAGCGTTCATGAGCAGAGAAGACACCAGGGGAGTACCGCCCGCCCGCCCGCCCGGCACATACAGTCCGACGGCGTCCACCGGCAGAACACGCTGGCCGAGAATGGAGCCGTCCGTCCGCGTCATGAACCAGGATTTTTCCGTCTGAGCTTCGTGAAAGACACGAATATTGGCGGCAGCCGCGCTGATGTGCTCCCTGTGTTCCGGGGGCGTCAGCTCGGTGGCGAGGGCGATGTCACGCGCGCTCACACGGAGGGGCGGGGAAAAATTTGGGCAGTCAAAGCGGCGTGTGTAGTCACACAGGGCCGCATCGCCATTTTTCCGTACCGCCGCAAGAATCTCGCGCACACTGTTTTCCACACTTTGGCCGGGGGTGTTGCGGGCCCTGAGCCATTGACCAGCTTTGGGCCATTCCTGTTCACTATGTAACGTCAGTATGCGGCATGTCATGTTTTTTCCTGTTGGAGAAAAAATCAAGCCCGAACACTCGGCGTGTTCGGCGTAGGTGAATTGCGCGTCATCGGTGTGTTGCCGTAAATTTTTTGGGCGCCGGCTTTTTTTATTGGGTGAACAATCTGAATTCAGATTACATATTTTTATGTAAAATGTCGAGTGTCTTCACGGCGGATGTCAGGGCTGACGCATCCAAAACCAGCGATTATTTGGAATAACAGGGCGTTATGAAATCATATTTAAAAAAATTATGTAGTAATTTAAGACTATTACAGACTTAACGCGTCTGTCCTGCGGCGGATGTTTCTTCCGTGTTGCGCCGCCCTATATGCTGACAATCTTGCGGACTCTGTTCTGGAACAGATGGAACTCATGACGCATTCATTGGCATTCTGTGCTGTGACGCTGATCAGGATGTCGCCGCGGTGACGCCGCACTCAAGGCCCGGTTCTGCTTTGACGTGGTCAGTCTGACCCCTTTGGCCGGATTCACGGGTTCGGGGCGTGAGGGTACCGCTGTCTTCATGGTTATGACCGCTGAGGAATGAAGTGGTGGCAAAAATGCGCATCTTTCTGTTGCCGCTGAAAAATAAATCCTGATAAAACCCTCCCGACGGCTGGACAACAGCATAAAAATTTACTATACTTATCACTCTTAATTCGATTTTCAGCATTATTGATCAGTAATTCCTTATATGATCTGAAACTTCCCCCTCCTAGGGAGGAGCAATCCATAACGGCTCTTGTCCGTAGGGAATGGAGTTAGTTGGCGGACGGAGAGTACTGTGGATTAAAACCATATGGAATCAAATTTATTCACAAACGCTGTACGGCATTAATGATGCCGCACGGCGACGAGGAGACTTTCATGGCTGTTCAACAGAATAAAAAATCCCGTTCCCGCAAGGGGATGCGCCGTTCTCACGACCATATTCCCACACCCTCCGTTATTTTTTGCTCCTGTGGGGAGCCCACGCTACCCCACAGCGTTTGTCCGGCCTGCGGTTCCTACAAGGGCCGTAAGGTGGTTAAAAGCAAGAGCAAAGAGTCCTAGAACAGCTTTCGTAGCTTTACGGATTCGGGGAACATGAGTGAGCGCCCTGTCATAGCGGTGGATGTCATGGGGGGGGACTTTGGTCCTTCCGTTGTGGTGGAAGGTGCCGTTACTGCGGCCCGGCTTCATGACGTACATGTTCAGCTTGTGGGCGACACCGGCAAGATAGAGGACGAGCTGCAAAGACTCGGCGTTCAGGACGTGTTCTGTAACATTATCCATGCGGACGATGTGGTGCACATGAACGAAAAACCTTCTGACGTCCTGCGCCGCAAAAAAAACGCTTCCATCCAGGTGGCGTGCCGTCTTGTCAAGGATGGCGCAGCCCATGCCGTTGTGAGTGCCGGGCATTCCGGGGCCACCGTCGCCTGCGGCATGTTTATCCTAGGGCGTCTGCCCGGTGTGGAGCGCCCTGCCCTTGTCGCCATGCTGCCCACGGAGAAAAAGCCCGTTGTGGTGGTGGATGTGGGAGCCAATGTGGATTGCCGTCCCTACCATCTTTTTCAGTTCGGACTCATGGGAGACGCCTTTGCCCGCGACATCCTGGGCTATGCCGCGCCGCGCGTGTGCATTCTGAGCATAGGGGAGGAGGAAGGCAAGGGCAATTCTCAGGTCAAGGAAGCCTACGAGCTTCTGAAACTGGCGCAAAATTTGAATTTTGTGGGCAATGCCGAAGGCCGCGACATTTTTGTCGGGGATATTGATGTCGTCGTCTGCGACGGTTTTGTAGGCAACGTCGTCATCAAGATGAGTGAGGGCCTTGCCACTTCGTTGACGCGCATGATCAAGGGCGTCTTCAAGACGGGCCTGCTGCCCGCCCTAGGGGGGCTGCTCACCCGCAAGGCCTTTCGCCGTTTTGTCCGTACGATAGACTACGCGGAGTACGGCGGCGCGCCGCTTCTAGGTTTGCAGGGGCTTGCCATTGTCTGTCACGGCCGGTCCAATGCCTGCGCCATGGGCAATGCCGTTAAAATGGCCGGGGCATATGTGCGCAAGGGAACAAGCGCTCGCCTTGCCGAAATTATTCTAGCCAATGAAGAATTGACGCGTTTTTCCCGCGCCATTTAACAAACGATAGATATCCTTATCCTTATGACTACACTTTGCCGCTTGGCCTCCCTGCGTGCGTATACACCGGACACTGTCGTCACCAACGACGATTTGACAAAGTTTACCGACACGAACGACGCATGGATTGTTTCGCGCAGCGGCATCAGGGAGCGGCGCCGTCTTGCGGACGACGAAAACGCCTCCGACCTCGCCCTGACTGTTGCGGAGAGCGCTCTTGAGGCTGTGGGCATGGAAGCGCGCGAACTGACACATATCATAACGGCTACCTGCACCCCGGACTTTCTTTCGCCTTCTGTGGCCTGTATTCTCGCTGGCAAGCTTAATGCCGGGCCTGTCATGGCCTTTGATTTCAGTGCCGCTTGCTCAGGTTTTTTGTACGGCCTGTCCCTGGTTCGCAGCATCCTGGCGGGAAATCGGGACGCGAACATCCTTTTTGTCTGCGTCGAGGCCTTAACCCGCCGTCTGAACTGGGCCGACCGTTCCACCTGCGTGCTTTTCGGCGACGGCGCGACGGCGTGCGTGTGCTCGGGCGTAACCCGCCCGGACGATGCGACGGTGGACGACGTTATCTGCAAAAGTGACGGCGCCATGACCGACCTCCTTGCCATCGGCGGCGGTACAGCCTGCCGGTACGGCCTCGGGCAGCCCGTGGGTCCGGATTTTTTTGTGCAGATGAACGGCCGGGAGACCTACAAGCATGCTGTGCGCCGCATGACAGAAGTCTGCGAGGAAATTCTTGGGCGCAACCATCTTGCCATGGGGGATGTGAATCTTTTTGTGCCGCATCAGGCCAATATCAGGATTATTGAGGCCGTCGGCAACCGTCTGGGCGTGGAAAGTGATCGCGTTTTCACCAATGTCGAGCGCTTCGGCAACACCTCCTCTGCCTCCATACCAATTGCCCTGGCACAAGCCCGGGCGCAGGATCTCGTTCGTCCGGGGGCGCGGGTGCTTGTGACGGCCTTTGGGGGCGGTCTGACTTGGGGTGCGGCTCTGTTACGTTTTTAGTTGTGAAAATTTTCGGATACAGGTAAAAAAATATGATTGCACCATACTTTACGCAGGCCTTGGATAGCGAAACGCCTTCCGCTCTTGTGACCGGCGCTTCGCGCGGCATAGGCAGGGTTGTGGCTAAAACTTTGGCCGGGGCTGGCTACCAAATTCTGTTTACCTATGTTAGCCGTTCCGTGGAAGCCAAGGCCACGGCGGACGAAATTGCCGAGGCGGGGGGGAGCGCTGCCGCCTTTGCCCTGAATGTGGAAGATTCCGTTGCGGTGGCGGCTTTCTTTGCGCTGGAAATCAGGGACAAAGTCAATCTTGCCGTGTTGGTAAACAATGCTGGCATCACTAGGGACGGTTTTCTCATACGCATGAAGGACGAGGACTTTGACAGGGTCATGGCCGTCAACGCACGCGGCGCCTTTTGCTGTATGCGTGAAGCGGCGAAGATCATGAGCAAAAACCGCAAAGGGCGTATTGTCAATATATCATCTGTGGTAGGCCAGACTGGCAATGCCGGGCAAGTCAATTACGCCGCTTCCAAGGCGGCCTTGCTGGGGCTCACAAAGGCCGCCGCCAAGGAATTGGCAGCGCGACGGATAACCGTCAACGTCGTGGCGCCGGGCTTTATCGAAACTGACATGACGGCCGGGCTGAGCGAGGAAATGCGGGCCGCCTACGAGGCGTCCATCCCTCTAAAACGCATGGGCACGGCTCAAGAAGTGGCCGATGTCGTAGCCTTTTTGGCTTCGGACAAGGCGGCGTATATTACAGGACAGGTTCTGGCCGTGAACGGCGGTATGTACTGCTGAACGCGGCTGTTGCGGCTCTTCGGATAAAAACGCCGTTTTTATCCGGAACCGGAAATTGAATTATTAACCATAGTGCGGATTGTCTGGAAATCCGGGAGGACAGAATGTCTGAAACTGCAGCGAAAGTCGTGAAAATCATTATGGAACAGTTGGGCGTCATGGAGGATGACGTGAAGCCCGGAGCCTCTTTTGTTGAGGATCTCGGTGCGGACTCCTTGGATTTGACGGAACTAATCATGGCTATGGAAGAGGAATTTGATGTTGAAATAGCCGATGACGACGCTCAGAATATTCTCAAGGTCGAGGATGCTGTCGCCTATATCGAAAACAAAAAGAAGTAGTGTTTTCTGCGCCGCCGGGTTTCCGCTATATGCCGGTGGCGTAGAAAAAATTGCCTTTACAGGAGGTTGTATGTCCAGTCCCCGTGTTGTGATAACCGGTGTGGCCGCTGTTACGCCCCTTGCCGACAACATTGAAACCACCTGGAAACGTCTTGTCGCTGGTGAATCCGGCATTGCGGCCATTACGCTTTTCGACGCTTCGGCCTATGCTTCCCGTATTGCGGGGGAGGTGAAAAACTTTGCCCCCGAGGCTTTCATGCCGTCCAAGCAGATGCGGCGTATGGATCGTTTCACACAGTTCGCCGTGATCTCGGCAAAGATGCTTCTTGAGGATTCGGACTTTGCCGTCACTCCCGAAAACGCCTTTGAAACAGCCGTTATTTTGGGCATTGGCCTTGGCGGACTCCACACACTGGAGACATGGCACGCCAAACTACTGGAATCCGGGCCGGACAAAATTTCCCCCTTTATGATTCCCATGCTCATTTCCAACATGGGGCCGGGGCAGGTATCCATTTTTACCGGGGCCAAGGGGCCGAATATCGTCACCACCTCTGCCTGTGCTTCCGGCATCCACGCCGTAGGCACGGCCTGGAGTGAAATGCTGCTGGGACGGATTTCGGCGGCCATTTCTGGGGGGGTGGAGGCCACAGTCACGCCCTTGGGCGTGGCGGGATTTACCGCTATGAAAGCCCTTTCCACGCGCTACAACAACGATCCCGCCAAAGCTTCGCGGCCTTTTGACGCCGGGCGGGACGGCTTTGTCATCGGCGAAGGTGCTGGGCTTATCATGTTGGAAATACTGGACAAAGCTATAGAGCGCGGCGCGAAAATCTACGCGGAAGTTGTCGGTTACGGCGCTTCCGGCGACGCTTGGCACATGACGGCTCCCAGAGAGGACGGTGAAGGCATGGCAAAGGCCATGCAGAACGCCCTGCGCGAAGCTGGCATAAGTCCGTCGGCCGTCACTCACATCAATGCCCACGCCACTTCCACGCATCTCAATGATATTACGGAAACCAGGGCCATCAAGCTTGTTTTCGGCGACCACGCCAAAAAACTTAAAATTTCAGCCACTAAATCCATGACTGGCCATCTTTTGGGCGCGGCGGGCGGCATTGAAACCGTGTTCACGGCTCTGGCCCTGCACAGGGAAACGCTGCCCGGCACCATCAATCTGGAGCTTCCTGACCCTGAGTGTGACCTGGATTACTTGGCAGGCGGCTCCGAAAAGATTGCCTGTGAATATGCCATGTGCAATTCTTTCGGTTTTGGCGGCACCAATGCGAGTCTGATTCTAAAAAAATATCAGGGATAGCCCATGTACGAGATCATGCTTCAAGATATGGAAGTCGCCAGGGCCATCATGCTGGAATCTGACCGGCAGGTGAGCAAACTGGAGCTTATCGCCTCCGAAAACTTTGTTTCTCCTGCCGTGCGGGAGGCTCAAGGAAGCGTTCTCACCCATAAATACGCTGAAGGTTATCCCGGCAAGCGTTATTACGGTGGCTGCGAGTATGTGGATATGGCCGAAACATTGGCTCTGGACAGGGCAAAAAAACTTTTCAGTTGCGACTATGCCAACGTGCAGCCACATTCCGGCTCCCAGGCCAACATGGCGGCCTATTTTGCATGTTTAAAGCCCGGCGACTGCATCCTTGGCATGAATTTGTCTCACGGTGGCCATCTGACACACGGTAGTCAGGCCAATTTTTCCGGTCGTTTTTTCCGGGTGGTTTCCTACGGCGTTGAGCGGGAGACTTGTCGCATCGACTACGATGAAGTTTCCGCCCTCGCGCGGGAGCACAAACCCGCCGTCATCATGGCTGGAGCCAGCGCTTACCCGCGCCGTATAGACTTTTCCCGTTTTCGGGCCATAGCGGACGAGGTCGGGGCAAAGCTTTTTGTGGACATGGCCCACATCGCCGGACTTGTGGCTGTCGATCTGCACGAAAGCCCCATCCCCCACGCACACGTCACCACAACAACCACGCACAAAACCCTGCGCGGCCCGCGCGGCGGCATGATTCTTTCCGGCGAAGACATGGGCAAAACCCTCAACAGCCAGATATTTCCCGGTATCCAAGGCGGCCCGCTAATGCATGTCATCGCAGCCAAAGGTGTGGCTCTTGGGGAAGCCCTGCGTCCCGCCTTTGCCGACTATCAACGGCAGATTGTGAAAAACGCGGTGGCGCTCGCGCAGGAGCTCATGGATGCGGGGTACGTCCTTGTTTCCGGTGGAACGGACAATCACCTCATGCTGGTGGATCTGACAAATATCGACATCACCGGCAAGGAAGCCGAACACATTCTTGACGAAGCCGGCATTACGGTGAACAAGAACACCGTGCCCTTTGAGACACGCTCGCCCTTTGTCACCTCCGGCATCCGTCTGGGCACGGCTGCTCTGACCACGCGAGGCATGAAGGAAGACGACATGCGCGTGGTCGGGGCCTTTATTGCGGAGGCCCTTGAAAAGCGCGGCAGCGCCACGGACATTGAGAAGCTACGTAAAAGGATTGAGGAATTTGCCCGCGTCTTCCCACTGTTCACTTGGTAAATATGGCTCTTGCACGGAATTGCTTGTCACCGTCTGCCCGCGCTGCCCTTGAAGCGCGTCTTGGGCATGTTTTTGTGCGTCCGGAACTGCTCACGCAGGCGTTGACGCATTCCTCCATTGCCAATGAAAGCGCGGAGGAAGGGATGGGACACAATGAACGCCTAGAGTTTCTGGGCGACGCCGTGCTTGAATTGTGCGTGTCCATCGCGCTTTTTCGGCGTTTTCCCGTAGCGCGCGAGGGGAATCTTTCCGCCATGCGTTCAAGGCTGGTGAGCGCCAATTCTCTGGCAAAACTTGCCAGAGAGCTGGGGCTTGACAAAATGCTTTTGTTGGGACGCGGGGAGGAGATACAGGGCGGTCGCGACCGCGATTCTGTTCTGAGCGACGCTTTTGAGGCCGTGTTCGCGGCCGTGTATGAGGATGGCGGCTTTGCTGCTGCCTCGGCGTCGGTAGAGCGCGTTTTCGCGCTTCTCTGGCCGGTGATTGGCGAGTCAGTACACCAAGCGAAAGATTATAAATCCCGTCTTCAGGAAAAAATCTTAGAGGTTTTCAAAGAACTACCGATATACCAGAGGATGGCTTCGCGCGGTCCGGACCATGCACGCATCTTTGAGGTGATGTTGCGTCTGCCGGACGGGCGGGAATTTTTAGGTAGCGGCACAAGCTGCAAGCGTGCGGAGCAAAACGCCGCATGCGACGCCCTTGCAGCGTTGCAACAGGAGTAGCCTTCGCCATAAGCGGTTATCCGCCCGCGTGTAGCCGCTCAAGGTGTGTGAGCTGAGTGCATGAATCCAGGTCAGATCTGGTGTAATTCCGTGCATGAAAGTGTTCATCGTGTCCACAAGAACATGGTGGACTCTTTTGCCTTGTATACGGCAAGTCCGCTTTATAAAGTTCCCGTGCAAAAAAATTGCTGGGTCGGTTCAGAGAAAGGAGCTGGTGAGTTACGCGGGAGGCGGCGCATGGCTTGAGTCTGCGCGGATGCTGTAAGGCCCCCCGGCGTCAGCCGGAACTGCCATGCTTATAAAAACCAGCTCACCGCTTGCATGTTGTGGGATATTCCGAACCGGTTGACTGAGTTTTGTCCCTTGAAAAATTACAGGGACATCTGCACTTACTCCCGGACATGCCGAATGCCATTCTCTATGTGACCTCCTGCTACTCACGGCGATGGGGATTCTTCCTCGCCAATGAGGCCGCGCGAAAAGCTGAAACATGGCCTATATCACGCGAAAATCGACGCGATTCTCGCCCCTGGAAACCCGACATACGGGGAATTGCTGATTTCGGGAAATGAACAGAAAGAAATATTTCTCACTAATAATTAGCTCTCCGGCTCTGTAGTCATGGCGAAACTGGCAAGTTGTCTGCTTTCGGGGCCTCGGCGACACATATCGTAGCGTATATCCACTTGAACGTGAATATATTTAAATAGCGCATTGTCGCTGGCTTCAACCTGACCTGCATGGGAGACGAGAGAACTTATTCCTATCTTCCTAACCGCAAGGACGGCACGCTTGTCGACAGGATGGCGCTGCATGTGCTAAACATTTTTATCCTAGTTTTGTCAGCTACAGCTTCCTGGATTATAAAAGTGACGAGTGGCAATACTGCGAGTCCGGGATAGACCTGTCGTTCTGTTCCGTTATGCGGACAAAATATAGCGCGTATCCCGAATATCACACGTCACTGGACGATGCGGATACATAACGGTCGCCGATAAAATGAGACAATAAAAAGGGCTCGACAAGGGCCGGTTGGCTACCCGAAACAGGAATTATCCCCGGGCAGCGTTCATAAATTGTAGCAAAAGCAGCATAGCCACAAAGCAGGCGGGCGCAAAGCCAGTCAATGTCTGGCCCCAGGAAAGCCTGAGAGCTGTTTTGCAGCCGACGGTGATGCAGCTCAGGCTCCATACAAAACCCGTCAGGGAGCCTATAAGCGGAATGGCGCACAAAAGTGACGGGGCCGCGCTGTAGGCGATCACCTGGAAGACAATGGAAAAATTCGCCCTGTCGGGCGCAAGAAAACGGTAGCCCAAATGTATGATTCCGGTAAAAAAATACAGTTCCAGAACAAGCATGCCGGTTCTGAGCAGAACTGTCATGGCAATGCTTGTCTGCGGGGCCAGCATGGTCAGCAATTTTTCAAGCTGTGGATCCGGAGTCGTTCCGGGGGTCATGTATTGCAGCAGTATATAGCCCCAAAAGAGCTCTACAAGAATCTGGACAACACTCACAACTAGATAAAAGCTCAGAGCCCGCATGGGGCGCAACTGCGGCCTGAATGCCGCGAAAAAGCGCGGCGCGGCAAACATGACGCGTAAAAGCGTGTAATAAAAAGCGGCAATCCAGCCGTGTTCGTCCGGAGCCTCCTCCCACGGATTGTCAGAGGGTGCATCCCCCTCCTCGCCGGACTGCCCTTCAAAATGAGCAGCCTCACGGCTGCAGGCGCGGCTGGCGGTTAGGCGTATATCTTCTTCGTCTTCCGGGGTATTTTTTTTATGCGCATTTTTGCGCGGCGGGCTGGCGGGCACTCCCGAGTCGCTACTGGAGAGCGACGGGATCCGCGCTTCGTCATGCTCAAGGTCTGTACGGCTAGGCACAACGGCGCCGAATGGCAGGGGATCGTCCACATCAGCGGCGGTGCGATGCGTCAAATCCGGAGTGTCGGGCAGCGCTTCCAACACACCTTCGGCCTGGGAAAAACGAAAGCGGCAGGAACAGTGTGGGCAGGTAGCGATGATAGAACACGCAGGCATTTTTTCCGGCGGTACTTCTTTGGAAAACGCGCAACGTGGACAAGTGATGATCACGGTATAGACTCCTTGAAACCCGAATTGCCTGCAGGGTATATTAATTTTTGTCTATATTTTTTTACGGACTCGCGCAAGCGATAATACAGGAAAAAAGGAAAAAAATAATCCGTATTGTTACTTGATGCTACAGTAGGTTGGCCACGTTTTTTATATTTTTTGGAGATTTTCCCTCGGCCGATTTCGATTTGTTGAGCGCTGGAATTGCATAGTTACCTCTTTAAATTTATCCCGTTCTATCGTATATTCTTGAAGCGATAATTGCTATGGAAACCGGTCACCATAACAAAAACAAACAGGATTATGCCTCATGATTTCTATGCCGAAAAATCTGCCTCATCCTCAATTGCCGAAAAATACTGAAGTTGTCTTGCAAAAACGTTATTTACGCAAAGAATTTGACGGCGAGATTCAGGAAACGCCCAGAGATCTTTTTTGGCGTGTGGCCGCGACCATCGCCGGGCAGGAAGTCAACTATGAGCAGTCTTTTCACAAGGCGGAAGAACTTGCGTGTGATTTTTACCATTTGATGATAAACTGGAAATTTCTGCCCAATTCCCCCACGCTGATGAATGCGGGAACTGATCTGGGGCAGC
This sequence comes from Desulfovibrio sp., assembly GCA_031290615.1. Classification (GTDB taxonomy): domain Bacteria; phylum Desulfobacterota; class Desulfovibrionia; order Desulfovibrionales; family Desulfovibrionaceae; genus Desulfovibrio. Next base: position 14,336 of record JAITNF010000049.1, read on the forward strand.
TTTCCGCCTGTTTTGTCCTGCCTGTGGGCGACTCCATCGAGGAGATTTTTGACGCCGTAAAACACGCGGCCATGATACACAAATCCGGCGGCGGCACCGGCTTTTCTTTTTCCCGCCTGCGCCCGGGCAAGAGCCGCGTCGGCTCTACAGGCGGCGTGGCTTCCGGTCCAGTTTCTTTTCTGCGCATCTTCAATACGGCCACGGAGCAGATCAAGCAGGGCGGCACGCGGCGCGGCGCAAATATGGGCATTTTGCGCGTGGATCACCCCGATATTCTGGAATTTATCCGCGCCAAAGAAAAGGAAGGTGAATTCAACAATTTCAACCTTTCCGTGGGTCTGACGGAAGCCTTCATGCAGGCTGTGGAAAAGGACGAATCCTACGATTTGCGTACACCCGACACCGGTGAAGTAAAGGAGCGCCTGCGCGCTAGCGACGTCTTTGACCTGCTTGTCAAAAAAGCATGGCAGTCCGGGGATCCCGGCATCGTCTTTCTGGATCGCATCAACCGCGACAACCCAACGCCGGAACAGGGCGAGATGGAATCCACCAACCCCTGCGGCGAACAGCCCCTTTTGCCCTATGAGGCGTGCAACCTGGGTTCCCTTAACTTGGCCCCGTTCTATGTGCCTGGTCATAATAAAGAGGATGACCCGGCCAAAAACGGCATAGACTGGGAAGAACTCCGGAGGGCGGTGCAGCTTGCCGTGCGCTTTCTGGACAATGTCATTGATGCCTCGCGTTTTCCCCTTGAGCGTATTGATCGGACCGTACGCAAAAACCGTAAGGTCGGCCTCGGCGTCATGGGTTTTGCCGATCTGCTTTATGAACTGGGCATAGCCTACAATTCGGAGCAGGGAGTCCAATTGGCCGAGCGAGTCATGGGCTTTATTCAGGAGGAAGGACACAAGGCTTCGAGCACGCTTGCCGGGGAGCGCGGTCCTTTTCCCGCCTATCCGGAATCCGTGTACGCCAAACAGAAAAAGGGTCCTTACCGCAACGCCACGGTCACCACCATAGCGCCCACGGGAACCCTTTCCATCATTGCCGGTTGCTCCTCGGGTGTGGAGCCCCTCTTCGCCCTCTGCTTCACGCGCAATATTCTGGACGGCGAGCGGCTTGTAGAAGTGAATCCGCATTTTGAGACGGCCCTCGCCGAGGCCGGCCTCGCCGGGCACGAAATCATGGACAGCATTGTTGCCAAGGGATCTATACAGGATATGAACTTTCTGCCGGCAACGTTGCGCCGTATTTTTGTGACGGCCATGGACATAGATCCCATCTGGCATCTGCGGATGCAGGCGGCCTTTCAGCGCCATACGGACAACGCGGTTTCCAAAACGGTCAATCTGCCCAACAGCGCGACCGAGCGGGATATTTATGATATTTATCGGGCGGCCTACAGGGAAGGCTGCAAGGGCGTCACCGTTTACCGCGACGGCTGTAAAAGCGTGCAGGTGCTGGCAACCGGCGAAGGCCAGAAAAAAATGGACGTTGGCGTGGGCGATCCTGACTCCAAATATATTTCCTCTGTGCGCAAGCGACCAGACATGGTTCAGGGCTTTACCCAGAAGGTACAGACTGGCTTGGGCGCCATGTACCTGACCGTGAACGAGGTGGACGGTCAGCCCTTTGAGGTTTTTGCCACTATTGGCAAATCCGGACGTTCCATCACGGCAAAGGCCGAGGCCATAGGCCGGCTTGTTTCTCTGGCCCTGCGCTCAGGGGTGCATGTGCGGGATGTGGTGACACAAATAAAGGGCATAGGCGGCGAACACCCAGTTTTTCGCGGTAAGGGGCTGCTTCTCTCCATCCCCGACGCCATTGCCTGGGTGCTGGAAAAGCGCTATCTCAATCACGCGAACATCGGGGAAGTCAACGATCTGGAAGCCCAGCGCTGCTCAGAATGCGGCGAAATTCTGGTGTGTCAGGAAGGTTGTCTTATTTGCCAGGCGTGCGGTTTTTCCCGTTGCGGATAACGTACTAAAACAGGGGCGTAATCCCGCCCCTGTGTCAAATCCGTATCCCGAAGAGCAATCTCTGTCAGAAAAATATCAACATTTGAAAAGGCTGATCAGGCTGAGCACGGTTATGAGCAGAGCCGCGCCGTAGCACAGTCGCGCGCGTCCGGCGGTCCAGGCCTTGAGATCGTGCAGGCAATGCACAATGCGGTGCAGTCCGTACCAGGCCGTCAGCGAGATAAAGAGGGCAAGCAGAAGACGCCCGAAAAAGGTATTTATAAATTTATAGAACAGCGCCGGATCATCTCCGCTCCCGAAGTAGGGATACAGCAACAGAAGGGAGAGGAAGAGCGCCGGAGCGCAGATGGCGCTGAACATGCCGCCCACTCCGAACAATCCCCAGAATATCGGCTCGTTCGTCCGTTTGCTGGTTCCTCGGTGGTTTGTCGTGTCGTTCATTGATAGTCTCCTTAAACTACGGACAATAATAACGTCAGAACGCTGAATCCGACGGTAACTGCCCACAGGCCTTTCATCAAGCTGCATAGTTTCTCTTCCGGAAGATTCAACGCCTTGGGCGTCAAATCAAACCAGGTTTTGGTGTGCAGCACCGCCGCCAGCAGGGCCATAAAGCTGAGTAGGCAGATAATGGGGTTCTGGACAAGCGTGGCAAAGGTTTTCGGCGAAAAGAGAAAGAGTAGAAGGAACAGACTCGCAAGGACGGAAAAGACGGAGCTTGTCTCGCGCAGCATGTAAAAGCGGTAATAGGGATTGCTCTTCCACCACCAGCAGTCGATTTCTTTCACATAGGGCTTACGCTTTGTTGCCATGAGAGGCCTCCTTGTTTTTCTTGCAGTTCAAGATGGAAGTCACAAAGCTCAGGGCGCTTTCCACCTTGCACTGTTGCAGCGCCGCCGCCGGGTCGGCATGCTTGGGGCACACTTCGGAGCAATATCCCACAAAGGTGCAGGACCAGACGCCGGTTTTTGTGTTCATGGTCTGTACGCGTTCGTCCCGCCCGTGATCCCGGCTGTCGAGATTGTACCGATGACCGATGGTAATGGCAGCCGGTCCCAGGAAGGCTGGATTGAGCCCGAACTGCGGGCAGGCTGCGTAGCACAGTCCACAGTTTATACACATGGAAAACTTGTGGTAGCGGGCCAGTTCCGTCGGCGTCTGCGTGTTGGGGCCCTCTGCCGGTTTGCGGGCATTGCCGATGACATAGGGTTTGAGGGCCTCTATATACTCCAGAAAATGTGTGAGATCCACCACTAGGTCCCTTTCAACAGGGAAGTTGGCCAGAGGCTCCACAATGGCTCCGTCGGAATAATTCCTCAGGAAGGTCTTGCAGGCGAGTTTGGGTACGCAGTTGACCATGACGCCGCAGGAACCGCAAATGGCCATGCGGCAGGAACTGCGAAAAGACAGATCCGGGCACACACAGTCCTTGAGGTATTGCAGGCCGTCAAGGAGCGAGGTCTGATCGTCCCACGGAATTTCATACGGCACAAGATACGGAGCATTGTCTTTTTCCGGATTGTACCGTTGTACCTTCAGAAGCAGTTTTTTCGCATCAGCCATTGCCCTTCTCCTTGTTTTTATTGTCTTGAGAAGCGCCTTCAGCTCCGTACACACGTTTGGCCGGCTGCAGTTTGGTTATTTTTACCGACTCGTATTCAATGCGCGGCGCGGCGTCCTTGTTATAATACGCCAAAGAATGCTTGAGGAAGTTTTCGTCGTCGCGTTGCTGGTAGTCTTCGTCAAGCCGCTGGTGCGCTCCACGCGATTCACGGCGTTCTATGGCTGAATGGGCCATAGCCTCCGCCACATTCAGACCATACGATATTTCAATCAGGTTGAGCACATCCGTGTTGAAGACGGAAGCGGAGTCGACGACGCCCACGTTCCTGACGCGGTCCTGCAACTCGGCGAGCTTGTCGACGGTGTTCCGCATGAGTTCTTCAGAACGGTAAATGCCGCATCCCTCTTCCATGGAGAGGCCCATTTCGTTGCGAATGGTTACCCATTTTTCCTTGCCTTTCTGCTGCAGGATGGTCTTGAACCGGCTTTCCGTATCATCGGCCTGGGCGTCCAGAGCAGTGGGCGACACTTTCACGCCTTCCTTGCTACGCTGCGCGGCCCAGCGCCCAGCGGCCTCGCCGAAGACCAGAAGTTCGGCCAGGGAGTTGGAGCCCAGTCGATTGGCCCCGTGCATGCCGATAGACGAGCACTCACCGACGGCGAAGAGTCCCTTGATGCTAGTTTCACAATTTTTGTCAGTGGCTATACCACCCATGGTGTAGTGCGCCGTCGGGCGAACCGGGATGGGATCGTTGATGGGGTCAATGCTCATGTACTGCATGGACAACTCGCGAATAAAGGGCAGGCGCTCCAGAATTTTTTCCTTCCCAAGGTGGCGAATATCCAGGAGGGAGACGTCTCCGTGCGGAGTGCTGACCATGCGGCCAGCCCGCCATTCGTGCCAGAAAGCCTGCGAAACCTTGTCGCGCGGTCCAAGTTCCATGAATTTCGGTTTTGGCTGACCCATGGGGGTTTCCGGTCCGAGTCCATAATCCTGCAGATAGCGGTATCCGTTTTTGTTGAGCATCAACCCGCCTTCTCCGCGGCTCGCTTCCGTAATCAGGATACCGGACCCCGGCAGACCTGTCGGGTGGTACTGCACGAATTCCATGTCTCTCAGAGCGACGCCGCGGCGATAAGCGATGGACATGCCGTCGCCCGTGACAATACTCGCGTTGGTGTTGTAGCGGTAAACGCGGCCGGCTCCGCCGGTGGCGAACACTACCGCGCCGGCGCGGATCTGCAGCAGTTCTCCTTCAATCATGTTCAGCGCGACAACTCCGGCGGCTCGTCCGTCCTCCTCTAGGAGATCAAGGATGAAATGTTCGTCCAGACGGCGAATCTGCGGGTACTTCAAGCTGGTCTGAAACAGGGTGTGCAGCATGTGGAAACCGGTTTTGTCCGCCGCGAACCATGTGCGGGGCACTTTCATGCCCCCGAAGTTGCGCACGGCGATGCTTCCGTCTGGATTGCGGCTCCAGGGGCAGCCCCACTGTTCCATCTGAATCATTTCGCGCGTACAGTTCTGGACAAAATATTCCACCACGTCCTGTTCGCAAAGCCAGTCTCCGCCGGAAACGGTGTCGCTGAAGTGCAGTTCGAGAGAATCGTTGTCCTGCCAGACGGCAGCCGAGCCGCCCTCCGCCGCCACCGTATGGCTGCGCATGGGGTATACTTTCGAGACAAGAGCGATATTCAGGCCTGGGCTAGTTTCCGCCGCCGCAATAGCGGCACGCAGACCGGATCCGCCGCCGCCTATAATGGCAATATCGAAGTTCAGCGTTTGCACATTCAAAACCTCCGGAAGTAAAGATGCCTATATATGTTAGTACTAACCAACCACCCACAACTGTGAAAAAATGAAATAACAATGAAAATGCTCCGGTCATACGCCTGATTGTTCAGTGACGGGGTACCGGCAACACCAGCGAACCTTCGGGGAGATAGGCCCATGACGCGGAGGTGCCGTGTTTCTCCAGTGCCGCATCCACAGCTTCCTGAAGCGTGGCGGCTTTTTTGGCCCAAAGGAGCGAAGTTTCGTCCGTAGTCAATGCGGAAATCCAGTAAACTTCCTTTTCCGCCGCAACCTTGGCAAAGGCGAAGGCCTTGTGTGCGCCCAGCACAAAGTTGGCCCTGATTTCCCGCGTCACTTTTGTCGGTTCCCAGCGGCGGCGTATCCATTCTTCAAAAATGGCTTCTCCCCAGCTCTCCGTGCATTCCGCTGCGACAATGATGGTTCCGCCGGGCCGCGTAATGCGGTCGGCGTGGTCAAGGCCCTTTTGGGCTTGATACACGTTGATGTCGCGCGGGCGGCCGCTGGCGCAAGTGACGGTGACATCCACAAAGTTGTCAAAAGGAGCTTCATACATGTAAGCGGAAACGTCAACGGCCTTGCGCCAGGCCGCATGCACGTCGCCGCCGGCCACATAGACAACTTCTTTGGCAGAGTTGGTGACCACATTCAGAATAAAGTCCACGCCCACCTGTCTGGCCGCTTCAATCATTTCGTTGCTCACGGGATTCTTGTCTATATGGGGCAGAGAATCCATGAGTTCCACCATGCGGGCGTGGTTTTTTTTCACGATTTCCTTGGAGGCCAGGCCGGGCAAGATGGATTTTCTACCGCCGGAATATCCCGCGAAATAGTGGGGCATGACAACGCCTAGGGTAATCAGAAAGTCGGCTTCCACAACCATGCGGTTGACGATGAAATCATAACCGGATTTTAATGTGCCTAGTTTTGTCAGGTTGGATTGGTCCGTGCCGTCGTGATTGATTATTTTGAAGCGGCGGACAATTTCTTCGCCGTAAACCTCAAGGTTCTGTTTTTCGGTATGCGGATCATGAATGCCCAAGGCGATGACAAGCGTTACCTGTTCGTCCTTGATGCCGACCTCGGCAAACATTTCCAGCAGGGGAGGAAAAAGTATCCCGTATGGCGTTGGGCGCGTGATATCGTTGACGACAATGACGACTTTCCGCGGCTTTTTGGCGCGCAGCATGTCCAAGAGCGGCGGCGTGCCCACGGGATTTTTCAGCATTTCGCGCGTTTGTCCCAAGGGATCCTGCAATTTTTCCCTGCGGCCGGAGAGCATGGTTGTGGGTTTGATGCTGTCTGGAAGGGTAAAATGCAGACAAGATCTGCCGTAGGCCAGTTCATACTGCATGGCTTTTTCCTCACACAACAGTTGGGCTGTTCGATTTGAATTATTGGAGCAGGTTGCGCAACAGGGCTTGGTTCCTCCGCCGAGCAGCAAATCCTGCTGTTTCAAAGAAGAACTTGCTGCTCGCCTGTTATTGCGGTCTGCAAAATCAGAAGGACAGAGCTGTGGGAAACCAGTACATGGCGAATACTACGTATACGGCGAAGAAAATGAAGCCGTATATGGCCCCGAACGCCCAGAAGGTTTTCTTCTCAATATAGCCGGTATTGTAATACACCGGGCTCGGGCCTGTGCCGTACGGCGTGAGTATGCCCATGATGCCGAGACTTCCGGCAAGCATCATGCCGAGCAGCTTCATGTCAATGCCTGGCACGGCCGCTCCGGTCGCCAGCAGCACGGGCATGATGGCTGTGGTGTGCGCCGTGAGGCTGGCAAAGAAATAGTGCGAGAAATAGAAAAACGCCAGTAGGCCGAACAGCACGATAGCCGTGCTTGAGCCGGCAAGATGGCTTGCGAAGATCACGCCGAGCCACTTGAGGAAGCCGACGCGTGCAAGGCCCGAGGCCATGGCCACCAGGGTGGCGAACCATGTCAGGGTATTCCAGGCGCTTTTGTTGGAAACGACGTCGTCCCAATTGATGATGTCCAGAATGACCATCAGGCAGAGCACAAAGATAGCGACCATCGTGGCGTTCATGACTTTGCTGCCGAAAATCCAGAGCAGCAGGGCGAGCAGGGCCATGATGGCCATGAGCCATTCCTTGCGGGTGGCGGTGCCGAGTTTTTCAAGCTCGCTCGTGGCCCATTTGGGCGTCTCGGGGAATGCTTTCTGGGTCGGAGGATAAATCGCATAGGTAATCAGCGGAACCAAAATGAAAAGTATGACGCCCGTCGGCAGCATGCACCAGAACCACTGCATCCAGCTCATGGTTACCGCCGCGGGATCAGTCACGCCCGGCGCTTTGCCGATGAGCGATATGGCCAGCAGGTTCGGCGCGAGGCCCGTGAAGAACATGGAACTGGTGACCGACGTTGTGGCAATGCATATCCACATCAGGTACGCGCCGATTTTACGCGGCTCTGAATTGGGAAGGGAGCCGTACATGGGCGGGATGTTCTTGACCACAGGGTATACCGAACCAGCGCTACGGGCGGTGTTGGATGGGATGAACGGGGCTAGGGCGAGGTCGGAGAGGGCCGTGGCAAAACCGAGGCCCAAAGCCTTGCTGCCGAGTTTTTTCATGAGGAGCAGGGCAATGCGTTTGCCGAGGCCTGTCTTTTCGTAACCCATGGCGAACATGTAGGCGACAAAAATCAGCCACACAGTGCTGTCCACAAAACCGGAAAGCGCCCAGTTGAGAGAGCCGCCCAACGTGGCGGCTTTGCCGTCCGGCATGGGCACCAGTCGCAGGGATCCTGCCAAGGTAACGCCGATAAGTCCAACGGCGGAGTTGGGTAGAGGTTCAAGAATGAGAGCAAGAATGACGCCAAGGAATATGCCGAGGTAACGCATGGCGTTTACCGTCAGTCCGTCCGGAACCGGCAGAAGCCAGATCAGGGCCGTGGCGGTAATGGGAATAATAGCGCTTACTCTTTTATCCATGGTTTTCTCCGAGTGGATGGGGGTGCCGGAAAACATCAGGGGGCGGCCTCAACGCCGCCTGCCCGGAGTCGAAACACGTCTTAGCTTTGCTTGTAGGGCGCCTGACCTTGGGAGTAGTAGTCATGTCCATCGGCGTCTATGACAACAATGGCGGGAAAATCCGTGACTTCCATTGCAGCGACGGCTTCTGGTCCCAGTTCTTCATAGGCAAGGACTGTATATTTTTTGATGCTCCGGGCTATGAGCGCGCCTGCCCCACCCACTGCGGCAAGGTAGGGCACTCCGTATTTTTTTATAGCTTCCACAACCTCGGGCTTGCGATAGCCCTTGCCGATCATGCCCTTGAGTCCTTGAGCAATGAGAGCGGGAGTGTAGGCGTCCATGCGGCCAGATGTCGTCGGACCTGCGGAGCCGATGGGATGGCCGGGTTTGGCTGGCGTGGGACCGACATAATAGACGACTCCGCCGTTGAGATCCACAGGAGGTTTTTCGCCGCGCTGCAGAGTTTCCACAAGGCGTTTGTGCGCCGCGTCGCGGGCGGCTATGATGACTCCGCTGATGAGCACACTGTCGCCGGCGCGCAGGGAACGCGCCGTCGCGTCGTCAAAGGGTGCGGTAATACGTTTCGGTTCTGACATACGTGCCTCCTTACAGCACCACTTCCGCATGGCGGGCGGCATGGCAGTTAATATTCACGGCAACAGGCAGGCTCGCTATATGGGTAGGATACCATTCCACGTTTACTTTCAGGGCTGTTGTTCTACCGCCAAGACCGGCTGGGCCGATACCGGTTTTGTTGACAAGGGTGAGCAGCTCTTCTTCAAAGGCCGCATAACGGGGATCGGGATTTTTTGATTCCACATCGCGCGCGCATGCCCATTTGGCGCAGAGACAGGCCGTTTCCATATTTCCGCCGATACCGACGCCCACGATCATGGGCGGACAGGAGTTTGGGCCGGCGGTGACGACGGTGTCCAGAACAACTTTTTTGACGCCTTCAATGCCGTCAGCGGGGACAAGCATTTTCAGAATGCCCTTGTTTTCCGACCCTGCTCCCTTGGGCGCTAGTCGCAGACGCAGACCGTTCCCCGGTACTATGCGGATGTGGATAACGGCCGGTGTGTTGTCCCTTGTGTTTTTGCGTTCAAAAAGCGGCTCGGCCACAACGGATTTGCGCAGATATCCATCAACATAACCGCGACGGATTCCCCCGTTGATGGCGTCCTCAAAATTGCCTCCGATAATGCGCACACCCTGTCCGAGTTCGGCAAAAACCACGGCCAGCCCGGTGTCCTGACAAATGGGCATGGTTTCGTCCCTGGCGATATCTGCGTTTTTCAGAAGCTGACCAAGAACATCCTTGCCCACAGGCGAAGGTTCGGATTTCAGCGAGGTTCTGAATCCGTCGTAAACATCTTTCGGTAAAACACAGTTTGCCTTGATGGCCAGATCGGCTATGGCCTTTGTAATAGTTTCCGAGGAGATTTCCCGCATACAGTTTGCCTCCCTTGTTTTGTGCCATTATTAGCAGGTACAGCTTTGGCGTCAATAACAAAGGCGGGATATTTTGTCTTCAGCCAAGACCCCACTCTTGCCGGATCCCGCTCAAAAGCACGTTCGGGCCGGTTTTTGAGCAGGCAGTCCCCATGCTTTCATGTAGCGCCCCACTGTCCACTTGGAGACGGACATCCAAAAATAGTTTGGAAGGCTCAAGGACCGGCGCAGAATTGTCATGCGCTATGACCCGATGCGCTTATACCTTTTTCTCCGTTATTTGTTAGGTGTCATTTTTACCTTAAGCCCAGAGCAGATTAACTCACGCTTCGCGCGCAGGAAGCGCGTTATTTTCAGCGGCGTCCTGTCCCCTGAAACGCTGGCCGTAATGTTTTTGCAGGCGGCGGGAGATTTTTTCCATATAATAGTAGTAGACCGGTGTGATGTAGAGGGTTACTATTTGGGAAAAGCATAAGCCGCCCACAACGGCGAGTCCCAAGGGCCGCCGCGCCTCCGCCCCGGTTCCCAGACCGATAGCGATGGGCAGAGCGCCCATAAGTGCAGCAATGGTGGTCATCATAATGGGTTTGAAACGCACATGGCAGCCTTTGGTGATGGCCTCAAGCGGCGTCAGGGAGGAATCTCGCCGCTGAGCCTCCAAGGCGAAGTCAAGCATCATGATGGCGTTTTTCTTAACAATGCCAAGCAGCATAATCATGCCCACAAAGCCGTATAGGTCAAGTTCCATGCCAAAGAGCCACAAGGTTGTGAGTGCCCCGAAGCCAGCCGAGGGCAGCCCTGAAAGTATGGTCAGGGGATGTATGAAGCTCTCATAGAGAATACCCAGCACGAGATAGATAACCACAATGGCCAGAATCAGAAGCCAGCCCATGCCCGATAGGGATTTTTGGAAAGCTTGGGCCGTGCCTTGGGATTCCGCATGGACGGAATCGGGAAGAAGCGGTCGCGCCGTTGCCTCCACGGTAGCCACTGCTGGCCCCAGAGCGACGCCGGGCCTGAGATTGTAGGCAATGGTCACTGCCGGAAATTGTCCGGCATGGTTGACAGCTATGGGTCCGATGCCCGGTGAAAGCTGCGCCAGCGAATCCAGCGGCACCAGCGAACCGTCTTTGGAGCGCACATAGAGCCGGGAAATGCTGGCGGCCTCCTGCTGGAAACGTTTCTGCAATTCCACAAAAACCCTGTAGTCATTGGTCGGTGCGTAGATGGTTGAAATCTCGCGTGAGCCGTAGGCGGATTGCAGGGCAAGCTCTATTTGCTGCGGGCTCACGCCCAAGGCCGCCGCCCGGTTGCGGTCGATGGTGACGCGCAATTCGGGATTTTTGATCTGCAGGTCGCTGTTCACGTCTTGCAGTTGCGGCAGTTTGCGTAGAGCTTTTTCCACATTCTGGGCGCAGTCGTACAGGGCCACTATGTCCGGCCCGGAAAGTGTGTACTGGTACAACGCCTTGGAGGAGCGGCCGCCGATATTGACGGCGGGTGGCACGCGTAGAAAAACCCGCATAGCCGGAGATACGTTCAGCTCCCTGCGCAGACGCTCCGCCACTGCGTCAATGCCGGGCCGTTTATCGTGCGGTACAAGGTGTATCATCACAGTGCCGTTGTTCATGCTCTGACTGTCACCCACAATGCCCACCACAGAGTTGAACCTAGCAATGAATGGCTCATTTTCCAGCACGGTATCCAGGCTGTGCTGGGCATCCGTCATGCCACTGAAGGAAATGCCTTGTTCAGCGTCCGTGCTGCCCACAAGAAACCCCATGTCTTCGGTAGGCAGAAAACCTTTGGGCATAGTGATGCCCAACCACACAGTCAGCAGGAGCAGAAGTATGGATGCGCCGAAGGCGGCCAAACGGCGCCGCAGGACAAAAGCCAGCGAGTCGGCGTAGCGCATGGCAAGCCAGTCGAAAGCCCGTTCCAGCTTGCCGTACACGCCTTCGTAGCCAGCCCTGTGTTGGACGCCGGTCTTCAGAAAATAGGCGCAGAGCATGGGTGTGAGTGTGAGGGAAACCACGCCTGAACACAATATGGCTCCGATGATCACGACCGCGAATTCACGGAAAAGTCGCCCCACAATTCCGCCCATGAATAATACTGGTATGAAGACTGCCGCCAAGGAGATGGTCATGGAAACAATGGTGAAGCCGATTTCAGCCGAACCGTCGTAGGCGGCAGCAAGCGGATTTTTGCCGGATTCCTGGTGGCGGACAATGTTTTCCAGCATGACGATAGCATCGTCCACCACAAAACCCACGGCGAGCGTCAGGGCCATGAGGGAAAGATTGTCCAAGCTGTAGTTCAGCACGGACATGACGGCAAAAGTGGAAATGACGGACATGGGCAGGGCTAGACTCGGGATGATGGTGGCGGGCAGGTTGCGCAGAAAAAGAAAAATGACCAGTACCACCAGAAAAACCGTAAGTACCAAAGTAAGTTTGACGTCCGCCACAGATTCCCGGATGGACTCCGAACGGTCATAAAAAAATTCCACTTCGACGGAAGGCGGCAGTTGCTGCAGCAGACTTGGAAAAAGCCTGCGGACGGCGTCCACTACCTGGACGGTGTTGGCTCCGGGCTGGCGCTCTAGGGCAAGGGTTATGCAGGGCACGCCGCCGTTGCCCCAGGCAGTTTGTTTATCCTGCCGCACGCTGTCCACTACGACGCCCAGATCATTGAGGCGTACCGGCGCGCCGTTGCGCCAAGTTACCACAACTTCGCCGAAGGCTTGGGCGTTGAACAACTGGCCGGACGACTTGATGAAACTGGCGCGTTTGGCGCCGTCTAGGGAGCCTGTGGGCAGCATGGAATTGGCGTCAGCCACCGCGTCGGCCACTTCGTCAATGCCTAGGCCCCGCGAGGCTAGTTCGTCCGGGTCAAGCTGAATGCGCACAGCGTACTGTTTTTGTCCGTAAATGGTCACCTGCGCCACGCCAGCCACCATGGAAAGGCGCTGGCCGATGAAGGTATCCGCGTATTCGTTCAGGGCATAGAGCGGAAGGGTAGAGGAGGAAACCCGTAGATATAGGATGGGCAGATCAGCCGGGTTGACCTTGCGGAAGCTTGGGGGCGTCGTCATGTTGGGGGGCAGCCGGCGTTGGGCAAGACCGATGGCTGATTGCACGTCCAGCGCGGCCGCGTCAATGTCTCGGTCAAGGTCAAACTGGATGGTGATGCGGCTACGGCCGGTGGCATTGACCGAGGAGATGGAGTCAATGCCAGCTATGGTGAAAAACTGTTTTTCCAGCGGCGTCGCCACAGAGGCGGCCATGGTTTCCTGGTCAGCGCCGTCGAGGTCGGCCATGACCATGATTGTGGGGAAGTCCACATTGGGCAACTGGTTCACCGGCAGGGAAAGATATCCAGCCGAGCCGAAGAAGAACATTCCCAGCATGAGCAGGGTAGTGGCTACAGGGCGACGGATGAAAAAAGCGGTAATATTCATGATATTAGAAAAATGTCCGTGCCTAAGGCGTGTATTTTTTCACTATTATGATGCCCAACAGCCGTATTTGATCGCGCTTGTAAAGATTTGTCAACAGCACCTGGTCTGCCTGGGTTCCAATGATTGTCGGCAAACCTGGCGCTGGTCTTGTAACGGGCCCAGTTTATACTACTACAAACTAGACAGTTGCAGGACTTAAGAGCTTCACGACATTGCCGGTTATCCCCTCAAGTATTGTGAAGGTAGCCGATATAACTGAACCAACACTTCCGGCTACAAAGGCGCAGGTCTATACGACCGTCAATTATGGCACGGATGGAGCGTGGAAAAATCCAGAACAATTTGTTACGCCTGGTACCTATTGTATGAGGGGAAATGACTATACTATTCTGGATGTGACTTCTTCCAGCTGGGGAGTAACGGTTTTACCGGCGTATTATGGTAATGCTCCGTTACCTTACTATAACTACATAACGCAAATTGCCATTAACAACTTCCTTGGAACAAGTAATGTTCCTGGACGAGTATTCATTCGTCAGCGGAAAGGCCAATATGTTGATGGAACAGAGACGCCTACCTGGACTGGCTTGAGATATTTACGACAAACACCAGGGATATAGGCCCGAGTACGCTTGATACTACATATACTCCAGGATGGTACTTCTCCGAGACGGGTATTACGATTAAAGGAGCTACAACTAATGGCTTTACTCTAGAGGTTATGGAAGGATTATTCAGAGGTGTACACCAGGCAGATGTTTTACAACGTCTAACCGGAAGGCACGCCAGTACAGGTGTAGATGTTATTTGGGAAAGGCGTCGTCGTATAGGGACAACAGATACCTGGAGAGATTGGGCACAAGTCCTAATAGCCGAAAATAGCCAATCTACAGCGGTAACTACCGTCTATACTAGTACTCCTCAAACAATAGCAGATCAAAAGATTTTCACCACCAATCCTGTCATCCCGGGAGCAAGTGCAGTCATCCTGGATGCCACAGATACGACTCATGCTGCTACCAGGGCTGAGGTTTACGCGACAATCCAGGCAATGCTGCAAGATTATCTTGGTGGGCAAACAGGCTAAACAAACCAAGTTAGAAAATGCAAGGTGTTTTGTAGTCCCTGAACCCCCAATGGTGATTTTATATGTTGTTCTCCTTCTTAGGTTGGACATTCTGGAGTGCTCATCTTGCCGCCTTTAGGCCAGCACCAACCGGCAAAGGCTCCAGAGGCAAGAGATTCCCCAAACAGGCTGTCTTCACCGCGGCCGGGCAATATGCGGTTTCGGGACTTTAAGTACCGACAGGACTGGTTCCTGGCGATACCGGTGAACAATACCAACAAAACAATTCCTTATTCGCCGGAAGGCTAAAGGCCCGACAAAATGGTTTCAATCCCCGCTGGTTCGGGATAACTGTCCGGAATGGGGATGCACTAGGGGAGCGAAGATTGGGAACCGTCGGAGTTGATACACCAGCCGCCGGGAGGATCAAGGACGTCCGCGCGAGCGGTGAAGGGAAGGGAAAGGATGTCTGTCAAAAAAAACAAACACTGCGAATTTGTTCATTGTCTATTGTCCTAAGTCTCATGACGTTTGAGTGATGGGACTAGATAGACGTGCAGGACACGATCGTCGTGTCCAAAAAATGTTGTTTGGTTAAAACAGTTAGAAAAGATAATCCTACCACGCACGCCGCCAGTGACTTTTCAGTGTGTTTTTAGAGGAGGGGGGTATTATATTTTCACGGACACCGGCCAAAAAGAACCCTTTGGTGGTGTTTTTTATTCTTTGTCATTCCATGATTTTTCGTTTTCCCTGGACTTTTTGTGGGGCTGGAATTTACCCATGCACAAAACAACTCCACCTGGTTGAAGATAAAAGCGAAGTTAATTTACCTGTGTCAAAAAAGCGGGGCTATAGCGGGGCAAAATGACCTTCGAACAAAAAAGGCCTCCCGGTGATCCCCCGAAAAGCCTTGATATCCCTGGTGGGCAGTACAGGACTTGAACCTGTGACCCTCGCCGTGTAAGGGCGATGCTCTCCCAACTGAGCTAACTGCCCGAAACCATTTTAGAGTAGACACTCTCGCTCAAAAATGCAAGCAGAATTTCACTCTGGTGATGATTTTATCACACAACTATTTGTATTTGCTGATTGTCCTCTCTGCAAAAGCTAAACTCTTCCAGGCTACACATCAAAAAGCATTTCCAGATCATCCCTGGAAAAAGATTTCCAGGTGTCACTGCCCGGAATAATGGTCTCGGCTATATCACGCTTGCTGTCCTGCAGCTTGACAATTTTTTCCTCCACCGTATTTTCGCAAATGAGTTTGTAAGAAAAAACTTGGCGCGTCTGCCCAATACGGTGGGTACGGTCAGTCGCCTGGCTTTCCACCGCTGGGTTCCACCACGGATCGTAGTGAATAACATAGTCGGCGGATGTGAGATTCAGTCCAGTGCCGCCCGCTTTGAGCGAAATGAGAAAAATGGGGATATTTTGATTGTTGTTGAATCTGTCTACTATTTCCAGGCGTTCCTTGCTGGCACCGTCCAGATAGCAGAAGGGCATTTTTTCGACCTCAAGCCATTGGCGTATGATGTGCAGCATCCGCACAAACTGCGAAAACACCAGCACCTTGTGCCCACCTTCCACAATTTCCGTAATCATATCCTTGAAGGCGTCAAACTTGCCGGAGGACAGATTATTGGTAAAGCCGGGTAATTCCATCTTCAGCAGACGCGGATGACAGCATATCTGACGCAGCTTGAGCAACGCGTCCAGAATGGACATCTGGCTTTTGGCAATGCCTTTTTCGTCCACATCCGTCAGCACCTGCTCGCGCAGCTTGCGGGCAAGAGCCGTATACAGTTCCGCCTGAGCGTCTTCCAGAGCGCAAAATGTCACATGTTCGAGTTTCGGCGGCAAATCACGGGCCACTTCCGCCTTGGTGCGGCGCAGAATAAAAGGCCGCACGCGAGCGCGCAGATGGTCCAGCGTTTCCTGGTCTCCATCTTTGATGGGCTTGATAATGCTCCGTTGAAATGCGTGCTGCGAGCCGAGAAAGCCTGGCATGAGAAATTCGAACAGGGACCAGAGTTCAAAAAGGTTGTTTTCAATGGGCGTGCCCGAAAGACAGATGCGCACGCGTGAATTCAGACGCCGTACTGAACGGGCCGTGATGGTGCTGGGATTTTTGATGTTCTGAGCTTCATCAAGAATCACGGCGTTGAACTCGTATTTCTCCATTTCTTCCAGGTTACGGCGTAACATGGCATAGGTGGTCACAACCAGATGCGCGTGTGTCGCCTGTTTGAAGAGATCCTCCCGCCTTGTCCCATAAATAATGACGCGCTTTAGCCCCGGAACAAATTTTGTCGCTTCACGCTCCCAGTTGGGCAAAACTGATGTTGGCACGACAATGAGATTGGGCCTTTCGTGACGGCACTCCACCATGTACTGAATAAAGGCAAGGGCCTGCACAGTTTTGCCGAGGCCCATTTCGTCGGCCAGAATACCGCCGAAACCGTATTCAAAAAGGAAATTTAGGTAGGAAAGCCCCTGTTGCTGGTAGCCGCGCAGATCTGCCTTGAGTCCCTTGGGTGGGGATATGGGCGTAATTTCCCGGAAAGAACGGATTTTTCCCCTCAGGGAGTTCCAGAAAGAATCTGTTGAGGCGTTGGGCATGTCGTCCAGTAACGTGTCCAGCACCGTGGCCTCGTATTGCTGAAATTTGTTTTGCGGCGGCCTGGAGGGATCAAGTCCCAGACGTTTCAACCTGTGGGAAAGTTTTGTCAGCCAGGATTCCGGCAGGCTTGTATAGGAACCGTCCTTGAGTTGCACATAGCGTTTGCCTCGCGTCCACGCCTTCCAAATTTTTTCCAGCGGCATGCTTTGCCCATCGTAATCTACCGTCACATCAAGCGAAAACCATTTTTCCTTTTCATTGGTCGACACCTTGGCCGTGATGTCGGCCTGCGCAGCCCGCACCTTGTAACGGGTTAGGGCACTCTCGCCGTAAACGCGGTAATACTCCACCATGCTGGGGTAGGAGTCGAGCAAAAAGGCGATGGCTTCTTCCGCCTCCAGGAACCAGAGTTTGCTTGAGCGCGACTGAAATCCAGTTTTGACAAGTTCGTCAAGCAGTTGCGCTTCTTCCTCCTGGTGGCGACGCACCAGATAGGTTTTGCCTAGATAGGTGTAGCTGCCTGTCTGGAAATCCGGATTGGGCCCGTTGATGGTGAACTCACCGTGCACGGTTTCGTAGATATTGTCTATTTCCAGCGTTAAGAGGCTTCCCTCCTCGTCCAGGAACAGTTTGGGATTGTAAGTAGTTGGCTGGAAAATTGGGGCTATGAGTTTCAAAAATTGTTGCGGACTGTAGAGTTCCGAGTCGGGCAATTTTGTCCAGACCCTGTCCAGAAATTCTGAAATATCCTCGTGTGGCACGACGAAGGGCTCGTGTATGAGCCTGTGCACTAGCCTCGTTTGCAACGACGTCTGCACCGGATAAAATTTGTGGTTAAAGCATACCCACAGGGGCATCTGCCCATGAAAGGTAATGGGGACCTGTTCGGCGTGCGGAGTGTTGTCATTACACTTTTCGTCAGACTGGCGTATGGGCAGGGGCTGGTGCCCCTCACGCTGAATGAATACATCAAAATGCAGGCCCATGTCATCCAAAACAGGCTTGAGCTTTAGGGCAAAGGTCGTATTTTCAATGGAGCAGGGCTGATCCGTGTCTTTATAGAGCAGATAATACTCGTTGCGCACGGCCCAGAAAAACCAGGAAAGCAATCCGTCCGGCAATTCAACTCTGTGGCCGTAGTACTCAAGGTAGCGTCCGATCTGTTGGGCAACTGCTGGCAACTGCGGAGATGATTCACACCAGTCTGGATTTGTGATAATCTGTTCCAGTGTTATTTCCGTATGCACGCTGGAAAGTCCTCTCTTATTTTGGCGAGCCCGGAAAAAGGACACAAGCAGCCGGCTCTCTTCCGGCGTGAAGCGGAAAATAAGATAGTACTGGCCCGGCTCCGCCTCCATGGTGGTGGAGAAAAAACTGCGGAAGCACCGTCTCCAGTCCACTGCGACAGGCGGCGCTTCGTTCGATTGGCCCTGCTTCCGGCGCAGGCCTTCCATGAAGCGCATGGCAAGCGCCGCCGCATGACGGCAAACACACGAGAAGGAGTCCTCGCAGTTGCAGCGGCTGGTTGTTGAGTTGTCCGTAAGGGAAAAGTGTAGCGACGGCGTGTATAATTGAAGCTCTTCTCCCTGGATGGTGCCCTGTACCTCCCAGATTTCGCCATCCTGGATATTTATTTTTTGCACACCGTTGTCCATGAGTATATACTTGGCCATGTCGCGGACGTATTCCGGCACGGCGTCGTGCAGAAACCTGCTGCACATCTCATTGATGAAATCCAGTTCTGAACGGCTCATAGTTTTAAATAGTAGCACAAGATTGATGCCAAAGGCAACTAAAACAATTCTATGAAAAGTAATTTTTTTTCGATTTTTCGCGTACTGTTTCTGGCTCTTGCTCTTTGCGGAATTCACGCCATCGCCCAAGCGGACAAAATCCCGGAGGATACGCCCGCCTTCGGCGATCGCATCATTTTCGGCAACATCGGCGAGGCGTCCAATCTGATCCCCTACCTCACCACGGATTCGGCCTCGCACGAAGTGGCGGATCTCATTTTTGTCGCGCCCCTGCGCTATAACGGTAAATTACAGATAGAACCATGGGCGGCAGAGCATTTCAGCGTGGAGGAGGAGGGTCGGCTTCTGCGCTTTACCCTGCGCAAGGGCATCATGTGGGAAGACGGACGAGAGCTGACGGCGGAAGATGTTGCCTTTACTTACAGGGTCATCATTGACCCCGCAACGGCAAGCCCATATGCCGACGATTTTTTACGCGTCAAGGAATTTCGGGTGACAGGCAGCCACAGTTTTGAAGTGATCTATGAAAATTTTTTCGCGCGCGCCATTGCCTCATGGATGAATCCCATTTTGCCCCGCCACATCCTGGAGGGACAAAACATACGCAACACCATCTTTTCCCGCAAACCTGTGGGAGCCGGACCTTACCGTCTCAAGAGATGGGATCCGGGCAGCCTCATTCTGTCTTCCTCGCCCACCTATTTCATGCGCCGTCCGCACATTGCCGAAACGGTATACCGCATTATTCCGGATACGGCCTCCATGTTTATGGAAATCCGCGCCGGTCATCTGGACGTAATGGATCTGAATCCCATGCAGTATCTGCGGGAAACGAACGGTCCCGCATGGCGTGAAAATTTCAAAAAATACCGCTATCTGGCATCCGTCTATATTTTTTTGGGTTTTAACATGGAACATCCTTTTTTCAGGGATGTGCGCGTGCGCAAGGCTGTGTCCCTTGCTATAAATCGCGAGGACATTGTCCGTGGCGTGATGCTTGGCCAAGGCGTGACGGCTTTCGGGCCTTTCAAGCCCGGAAGCTGGGCCTACCATCCCCGGCTGACCCCGGTGCGCCATGACATGGCTGCCGCACGTGTCCTTCTGGCCGATGCCGGGTTCAGGGACGAAAATGGCGACGGTATTCTGGAGAAGGACGGCAATCCCTTTTCTTTTACCATTTTGACCAATCAGGGTAATGAGCAGCGTATTCTGACGGCCGTGGTCATACAGCACGAGCTTGCCGCCATCGGCATTAACGTGCGCATACGCACGGTGGAATGGGCTGCCTTTATCCGCGAATTTGTGCACAAAGGACGCTATGACGCCATAATTTTGGGCTGGACCATTCCGCAGGATCCTGATATTTATCCTATATGGCATTCTTCCGGCGCACGGGAAGGCGGACTCAACATTACCCGTTATCACAACAGCGAAGTGGACGAGTTGTTGGAAAAGGCGCGCGCCACGCCGGATCAGGATAAGCGAGCCGAATTATACTATCGTGTCCAGGAAATTTTGGCCGAGGAACAACCCTATTGTTTTCTTTTCGTGCCCTACGCTCTGCCCGTCATACAACGGCGTTTCACGGGCATAAAGCCCAATCTGGCGGGCATAATGTACAATTTTGAAGACTGGTGGGTTCCGCAGGAGAAGCAGCGCTACACGGTGACGCCGTAAGGCCGCTTATTGCGTGGACAGTCTCTCTGGTGTAAAAATTTTTCGGTCCCGACATATCCAATTGATATTGGTTGGATATGTCGGGACCGAAAAATTTTTACACCCCAATATCAAGAGGTTGTCATGCCGAAAACACTGATTTTTGGCGGCGTGACAGACCTGTGGGCCAAGTGCTCGTATGTGTGCTGGCGCAGCGCGGGTGGACGATGCCGAAACCTGCCACAGGGAAGCGCAGCTTTTGAACTGCACTCTGCCCGACGCCTTGGTCCGCATCGTCAACGATCTTGGACAAACAAGGGTACAGCACAGATTTCGTCTTTTTCGAGGAAATCCGGACGCCTTGGCGCGAGGATAACGACCCCAAATTCGACATCAGTCTATAGTTGCATAAAGTTCGCTGGAGAGCAGGCCGTACTCAACAAAAGCCACGTCCCTGAAGTCGGACCCGGCCTGCGCTAGACCAAAAAACCTGGAGCGGCTTGCCCGCCGCCGCAAATAAACTTGTGCAGGCAAGTGTCGGTTACGGAGCCATTCCCGCGCGTTGCCCCCACGTTCCTTTCAGTCTAGGTAAATGCGGCTCTGAAAGCACCATGATTTTGTCGGATATGTCATGAGGTCCATGTGCTGCACTGATACCATCTAACTCAGTGGTTTCTTAGAGCATTTAATGTTTGAGATGCTTGCTTTACGGCAGACAAAGCCCGCCTGTAAGTATCTTGCGGAGCGGAGCAACATTTTCAAAGTTGATCTGCTCTAACCAACGAATGATAACGCCGAACGATGTCATTGCGAGCCAGCGAAGTGGGCGTGGCAATCCATGCCTTTTGCCGTTTTGAGGTAAAAAACCACCGCGCCTCCGGCAAGGTGGGCCTCCACCCCGCCTGGTAGTTGAAAACGCGCATTGCCGCGCCCTTTCGCCAGAGCCGCGTCCAAGGCGAGAAGCGTGTCCGCCCTGGCTTGTCTCCTCCTGCCCGTAATCGACACTCGCGAAAAAATAGAAAGCGCCCTGTGGTAAAGGCGCAATCGGACGGCCGGATGCCGGCCGCGCAGCAATTCGCGGGGCAGAGTAAGACAACACGCGTCCATTCTCCAAGGATGTTTTTGCAGCAATTCGTCCAGAATTTCTTCCCAGTAATCGCCATCTATTTGAGCAAGCCGCCACAATTCGCCGATTTTTTTGTCCAGTGAAGGATTTTCTTTCAGGAGCAAGGGCAAAACGGTATGGCGGAGCCGGTTGCGTTTGAAACGCAGATCCGCATTTCCCGGGTCTTCAAACCAGTCAAGGCCGCATTCCAGCAAAAGCGCCTCAAGATCTCGCGGCTTCACAAAGAGCAGAGGGCGCAAAAGACGCCTGCGATCGTCGCGGGCTTTCATGCCGCCCAAGGCGGGCCAACCAGCTCCCCGCGTGAGCCGCATGAGCACGTCTTCTGCCAAATCGCCGCTGTGGTGCCCGAGAACACTGTATTCCGCTTCCCTTGCCGCGCGTTCATCTTCAAGTAACTCGTAGCGGAGCTTGCGTCCGGCCTCCTCAATACCCAAATGTTCCCTGCCCGCAAGGCCCAAAACGTCGACTTTCCTTGAAACGCAGTCAATGCCGAATTCCGCGCATTGGGCCGACACGCGCGCGGCAACGGCACCAGCCTCTGGCAGGAGGCCGTGATCCACCGTCAGGGCGAAAATACGCAGGTCAAGGCGCTGCGCGAGCAGGCACAAAACAAAGACCAGCGCTGTGGAGTCTGACCCGCCGGAAACAGCGGCCAGCAGTCGAGTACCCCTTTTGAGGCCCAGGGTGAGAAGGAAGCGCTCCACACAAAGGCACAGTCTGGCGGAAGCCGGTGAAAGATTGTGAATATCCGGGAAAAAAGGCATTTACGAATCTGAATCCAAGTTGAATATTTTTCGTACGGCGCTGATGCGGGTATTATTGCCTTCCTCATGTTTGTCGCCGTGTTTCAAAAACATGATTGGTCCATGGTGCAATTTGTGTACCAGCGACTTTGCCATGGTTTCCAGCGTTTCACGCAGGTTCTCATCACGGGAGCCCAAGCGTTTAAGCGTTCTGGCAACTTCTTTCCCCGCCATGCGTTCTCCGCGGCCAAGCAATTCGACAAGGGTGGGCTGCACGTCAAGCATGTCAAGCCATCCGGCAAAATCTGCCACTTCCTCGTCCACAATTTCGCGGGCGCGGTTGGCCTCGTCACGGCGGTTGTCCAGATTTTCTTCGACCACTTCCTTAAGGTCGTCAATGTCATACAGATAGACGTTGTCAAGGCTGTTGACGTCTGGGTCTATGTCGCGCGGCACGGCGATATCTATAAAAAACATGGGACTGTTTTTGCGGGTTTTGAGCACGGCACTGATGTCTTTGGCCCGAATAACCGGCCTGGGGGAGCCGGTGGAGGTGATAATGATATCCACGGACGGTAGAAAATCAGTCAGGCGTTCCAAGGGCACGGCGCGGCCGTGAAACTGTTTCGCAAGTTCTTCCCCGCAGGCGACAGTGCGGTTTGCCACAAGTATTTCGTCAACACCGTTTTGCAACAGATGGGTGGCAGCCAGTTCCGCCATTTTTCCCGCCCCCACCAGCAGAACCTTGTGCCGGCGCATGTCGCCGAATATGCGTCTAGCAAGTTCCACTGCCGCATAGCTGATGGATACGGCATTGGCTGCAATCGCCGTTTCCGTGCGTACACGTTTGGCGACGGAAAAAGATTTATAGAGCAGACGGTTCAATATAACGCCAGTGGTCCGGCACGCCGCCGCCTTGCGGTAGGCCGCCTTCAACTGCCCGAGTATCTGCGGTTCACCCAAAACCATGGAATCCAGACTGGAGGCCACGAAAAAAATATGCCGCACGGCTTCAAGGTTTTTGTGAATATATATATAAGGCCGGATGTTCGTTATGCTGGCGTCGCGCGCCCTGGCCCAGCATTGCAGCATTTGCTCCGTGATATCCCCTTTACCAGCAGCTAGAAGTTCCACACGGTTGCAAGTGGAGAGAATCAGGCTTTCTTGTATGGCTCCGACGCACGGTACGGCCCAGCGCTCCGGGTCACAGCAGTCGTCCAGGGCAAACCGCTCGCGCACATCCACTCCCGCCGTGCGGTGATTGAGTCCAACAAGATAAATATTGCTGTCCATGAGAGCGGAATTATCCCCGAATAAACGTATGGTGCGTATTCATAATTGTATTGATCACCACAAATGAAAAAAGACAGAGCAAAAAAATACATACGGCCCATCGCGCCGGTTTGCGGCCTTTCCATTCCATGATCAGGCGGTAGTGAAAAAGAACGCCGAAGACAAGCCAGATGACAATGCTCATCACTTCCTTGGGATCGCCGGTGACGGAAGTGCCGAAAACAGGCTCGGCCCAAGCCATGCCTGAGATAATGCCCAAAGTATAGAGCGGAAAGGCCGTCAGTACGGCAAAAGCGTTGATTTTGTCCAGCAGGAAAATGGCAGGCATATCCTGCCAGAATCCTGGCATATGCTGTTTGTTTTTGATGCGCCCTTCCAGAAAGAGAAAAATTAGGCCGGCGAAAAAGGCAATGGACAGAAGGCCTAAACTTGAAAAAAGGGCGCCTATGTGTAACGCGTAGAAAGAATTTTGCACGGATGCGGGCAACGTCACCACGGCGTCAAGACATGGTAGGGATACGGCAAAAAGCGCAAGGCACAAGGGAACGGAACAAAGCAGGGGGGTCGCCTGCCGCACTCCGCGCCACACAACGATGCCGCCGAGCATGACAAACCAGGCGAGTAACTGTATGTAAGCACCAGCGCTCAAACCATCCGGCATGGTTTTGTGAAAGCCGAGCAGAAGCATGAGCGTCTGGCTGGCGAATGCCAGAACCGTCAGCCAGATGCCGAGACGCCGCAAAAAAACGCTACGCGTCCTCACCCAGGCAATGCCGCAAAAACTTGCCGTGCCAAAAAGAACAAGGACGAATATGGTGGAAACTTCAGGTGACATCATCAAGGACCTCCGCAAGCAAGGGAGCCAGCTGGGCATGCAGTGCTACCGGCAGTTCAGCAGTAAGCCATGCGAGGCAGGACACGTCATCCCCGTCAGTCAGCCATTGCTGCAAAGGAGATGCGGCCAGTTTTTGCAAAATTTTTTTATTTTTTTCCACATCGCCGGGCAAGTCAAGAATCAGGGGACGTAGCAGCCCGAGCAAGTACGCCGTCCGCCTTCGCGGAATAAGCCAAGCCTCAAGTTCGTCACGCCAGCGACGCGCCAGAGCGGGGCTCGCGCCGTCCGTGGAAAGCGCAATTGCAAGCCGCCCCTGCCTAGCTACAGCGGGAAGAAAAACATTTCCCCGCTCCGGTGGCCCCGCGCAGTTGCACAACACTCCCGCTTTCTGGCAAAATCGGGCAATGCGGGAATTTTCAGCCTTGCTGTCGGTGGTGGCGAAAACTAGAATTTTTCCCCGCACGTCTTCCGGCGAACAGGTCCTGCACTCAAAGCGAACGCGGTCGTCTTCAAGAATATCCCAAGCCTTTTCGGAAGGGGCCGTCGTATCCAGGGCCAGAACAAAAGACGGATTGCTGACAAGAAGGCGTGAAAGCTTGCGTAGACCAACTTCGCCGATGCCGACAACAAGACAGTGCCGGTTTTTCAGAGAAAGAGAAAGGGAATATAACGGCGCGTGGCTTTCCATTGTCGCAAAAGTGTTTTCCATCGGCCGCGGGGGCGGCGCGATTCCCTTTAAGGATATTCAAGCTTGTATCAGTGTATCGCGGCGGCGCGGTTTTGGCAATATCAAAGAAATATCGTGGAGATCGCTCCATTTGCATATTGTCATTGTCATTTACAATCCGGCGCTTGCAAATGCTTTGCGCATCAGGTTAACGACCTTTGGGGCGCGCCCCTTTGCTGAGCATAAGTCCCAAGTCTTGTCGGTATATTTCCGGTAAATAATATTCATTTTCGTCTGAGTCGTATCGGCTACCGAGATGCCGAAACCGGCAACCACTTTCGCCTGTCCGCCAAGACCATCGCCGATATTTATAAAGAGCGGTGGCAAATTGAGATTTTCTTCAGGTAAATCAAAAACAATCTGCTCATAGATGGTTTTGTCGGCAACTCGGAAAACGCCGTGAACTTTTTCAGAAAGTTTTCATTTATAGACAGATGAAAGCTATAGTCCGCATTTTTAAAAATCTGAGGCGATTGTTAAATCGCGCCAAAGTCGTAACATAGATTCAACAGCCTTGTATGATTTGGAGATGACCTTCTCCTGTGCGCTTGCCTTGACCATAAAGGCTTTTGTGGGATCAAACAGCACTCCTTCGGCAAACACGGCCCAGTCTATTCGCGTCATTTTGTTTACCAATGTCGCTGTCGCCCCGAATATCCCGATTTTTTCTTCAAGGCCAATATCCGGCGGTCTAACGCATTCAGCCGAAGCGGCACTCCGTCTTCACCTCTTTTGCGGCGTTCAATCCCCTGTATCGCAATGCTGGCTGCCGGGCAAGCAAAGTCCGCAGTCGCACACCCCTTGCCGGCGGATGCTCTGTATCTTGTTGCTCAACGGATTTGGCGCGGACAAAACGTGTTCCGGGATGCATGAGCGCTTCGTGGCTCGCCCTGGTGTCAGCGGCATAGGTTTTGTTGCGATGCCCCGGAAATGCCTTTAAAAACCCGAAAAGGTTTTTGGCAATATCCAAACCAGCATAGTGAACTTTCTTTATGGCCTGCCTCCATACTTGGCGATCCTCACCGGATGACGCCGTTTGCGTTAATAATAACCTGCCTTGTTGGTTAGATGGAGGCGTGTTAATCACATCAAATGATAGCGGTATCGCTGTAGTCTCTTCCAATGCAATGCGTGTGCGCTTTGCCGACAACATGATGTCCTGACGACGGCATATTCTTGAATTTTTTCCATTGACCGGTATAAATATGCATTTCTCCAGGTGTTTCACTTTCTGATACAAGCTCTGGAAGGTTGCAGTATCACGATTGCCGGGCACCTGGTCCACAGTTCTCCGTGTGCCCCGGACAAAGCCGTTTTTCACCACCAGTTCCGACTTGCAGGTTTTGCATATTGCCATACTTCCCTCCAGGCAAAAACTGCGTAACCTTGACCATTTTCCTTCTTCAGCGTACCAGTTTGCCTGCCCGAACTGCCAACACCCGTCGATGATTTCCTTGCGCAGTTCGTTGAAACAGCGGTGGGAGGCCGGCGCAATAAGGCTAGCCAGCTGCTGGGGCATCGTGCTCCAGTAGTATGGCCTGCGTAGAAGACCGTTCCGCGTGGGTTGCACGGCATCAGACACTCACGCCGGAAGAAAAAGAAAACACCACAGCGCTACCGCGAATAAGGGTGGCTGTGAACACACGGGCATGACGCAAAAAAACATGCGTCCGATCATCCGGTTATACCTTTCTCTTGGTCCCAGCCATCCGATAGCGCCTGTGCGCGGAAAGTTCCGTCTTGCGAAGCCGGATGGATAGGGGAGTTATTTCCACCAGCTCATCCTCGCGCACAAAATGCAGGGCATATTCCAGCGTCATTTTTTTCACTGGCGTCAGGATCACGTTTTCATCTTTTCCGGCGGCGCGCAGATTCGTCAATTTTTTTCCCTTGGTCGGGTTCACGTCAATATCGTTGTCGCGATTGTGCTCGCCAACAATCATGCCTTCATAGACAGGGTCACCGGGTTCCGCAAAAAGAGTACCCCTAGGCTCAAGGTTAAACAGCGCGTAGGCCACCGCCACGCCAGCCCTGTCCGCGACTATGGATCCGAAAAACCGCGTGGGGAAATCTCCACGCCAAAGCTCGTAGTTGTCCAAGTAGGAGTTCATGATTCCCGTGCCCTTAGTGTCCGTTAAAAATTCGTCGCGATAACCGATAACCCCTCGCGATGGCACGTAAAATTCCAGACGTACCCTGCCTGTACCGTCGTTGGCGCAGTTAATCATCCGTCCTTTGCGTTGCGTCAGCTTTTCCGTCACAATGCCCATAAAAATTTTATCACAGTCCACATACAAATGCTCAATGGGTTCCAGCACAGTGCCGTCAGTGGCATTTTTCAGTATTACCTGGGGACGCCCCACAGACAACTCAAAACCTTCACGACGCATGGTTTCTATGAGAATGGCCATCTGGAATTCTCCACGTCCCTTTACCAGAAAGGCATCGCGGTCTTCTGTTTGTTCTAGGGAAATGGCGACATTGCGCAGGCTTTCTTTAGCGAGGCGGTCCTCAATAGCTCTGCTCTGCACAATTTTGCCCTCTTGCCCGGCGAGTGGAGAAGTGTTGATGCCGAAGCGCATGGCAACCGTGGGTTCGTCCACCCGAATGCGCGGCAGCGTCCTGGGGTTTCCGCGTGTGCAGATGGTGTCGCCGATGGCGACATCTTCAATGCCCGCCAGAACAACTATATCCCCCGGTCCGGCCGACTCAGTTTCTTTCAGTTGCAGGCCGTCGTAGACTTGCAGCCTGGTGACGCGTAGGGGGGTTGCGCTGGCGTCTTCCCTCATGCAGACAAGGCTTTCCCTAGCCGCCACGCTACCGTGCACAATTTTACCGACGGCCAGCCGTCCCAGATAATCGGAATAGGCCAGATCCGCCACCAGCATCTGAAACGGTTCTGCCGGATCGTATGACGGGCCGGGGATCCGCTCCAGAATTGCCCGGAATAGCGGCGTCAAATCTTCACGCGCGGCGTTAGCGTCTGCCATGGCGACGCCGTCGCGGCCGACGGCGTACAAAACGGGAAATTCTAACTGTTCTTCATTGGCGTCCAGATCAATAAAAAGGCCGTAAATTTCGTCCAGCACTTCCGACGGACGGGCGTCTTTGCGGTCAATTTTGTTGATCACTACCAACACGGTCAGTCCTGCGGCCAGAGTTTTGCTCAACACAAAACGCGTCTGCGGCAGCGGTCCTTCCGAAGCGTCAACCAGCAGAATGGCGCCGCTCACCATGGAGAGCGCGCGCTCCACCTCACCGCCGAAGTCCGCATGGCCAGGCGTGTCTATAATATTGATTTTCACCCCCTGCCAAGTTACCGCGCAGTTTTTGGCGGCTATGGTTATGCCACGCTCACGTTCCAGGTCCATATTGTCCATGACGCGATCGTCCACATGCTGATTGGCGCGAAAGACGCCGCTGTGCCTGAACATCGCGTCCACCAGAGTTGTCTTGCCGTGATCCACGTGGGCTATAATCGCCACATTGCGAAGTGTGTTGTTGTGCCGCATGTCATCCTTGCCTGAATCGAATTGGGAAAACGTCCTTTTATACAAATTACGGCTTAATGCCAAGAGTGAACTTGAAAAGTGCAAAAATAAAACCGGAGCTGAACCAGCTCCGGCGGCTGCAAAAATGGTTTCGTCGGACGGAGCTTCAGAGCGGATAAACTTTGAAAAAGTTGAACATCCCTGTGAGTATTCACCTGTAACTCATTACCACAAAAGATTTTCAAGCTGGCTTTGCCTGATGTAATACAAGCATCTCAATCGTGAAATGTTCTGGGCTCAGGACTCATTAATTGCGCAAATTATGAATATGGGACATCCCTTCGTCTGAAGGTGACATCTAAGCAGTTTTTTTATCTTTCCGTCAACAATCTGAACGTATTCGTCCGCATTTTCCGCTTTCACATGATATTTTACGAGTAGACGACATGAAGGTGATAAAAGGTGATAAGTGGAATAATTTACGTCATCAAATATGGTCTTCAATGGAAAGATGAGCCGCATGAATACGGCCCATATAAAACATTGTATAATCGTTGGCTCCAGGTTCTGTCGTGATTCATTCTATCCACAAAAAGAATTGCCACGATTTGAACAAAACCCAATTCCGGCCCAACGTATGGATCGTTTATGCACATTTGACCACTTGCCATATTCTGATGA
>JAITNF010000014.1 GCA_031290615.1 Desulfovibrio sp.
GTAATCCGCGTCCACCACGTCATCAGCGGCATGGGCGGTTTGGGCCTGGGAACCGGAATCGGCTTGCTGGCCGGCATCCCCGGCATTGTGTGCCTGCTGCTGATAGAGCCGCTCGGCAAGCTTGTGCGAAGCCTTGGCAAGTTCCTCCGTGGCGCTCTTGATGGCGGCGGCGGACTCATCTTCCATGATTTTGCGCAGAGCCGCTATCTTGCTTTCAATATCGCTCTTGACGGCGGCATCGACCTTGTCACCCAAATCGGCCAAGGATTTCTCCGTACCGTAAATCAGGCTGTCAGCGTGATTTTTGGCCTCAATAAGCTCCTGTCTCTTCTTGTCTTCGCTGGCGTGGGTTTCCGCCTCGCGCACCAAACGCTGAATATCCTGTTCGGAGAGGCCTGAAGAAGCGGTGATCTTGATGGACTGCTCCTTGCCTGTGCCCATGTCCTTGGCGGAAACATTCACAATGCCGTTGGCGTCAATATCAAAGGAAACCTCAATCTGCGGCACGCCGCGCGGGGCCGGTGGAATACCCGTCAAATCAAAACGGGCCAGAGTCATATTGTCGTTGGCCATGGGGCGCTCACCCTGCAGGACATGAATGGACACGGACGGCTGATTGTCCGCCGCAGTGGTAAACACGTTGCTCTTGCGCGTGGGGATGGTGGTATTGCGCTCAATGAGCTTTGTGAACACTCCTCCCATGGTTTCGATACCCAGAGAGAGGGGCGTCACGTCAAGCAGGAGCACGTCTTTTACGTCACCGGCAAGAATGCCGCCCTGAATGGCTGCGCCGCGCGCCACCACTTCATCCGGGTTGACGGAACGGTTGGGATCCTTGCCGAAAAATCTGCCCACCACCTGCTGCACGAGAGGCATACGTGTCATGCCGCCCACCAGAATGACTTCATCAATGTCGCCCGGCTTGAGGCCAGCATCCGTCAGTGCCTTGTTACAGGGCTCAGTGGTGTGGTTGACAAGGTCGTTCACCAATGATTCAAGTTTGGCCCTGGAAAGTTTTATGAGCAGATGTTTGGGACCGTTCTGATCCGCCGTGATGAAGGGCAGGTTGACTTCCGCCTCCATGGAAGTGGACAGGTCTTTCTTGGCCTTTTCTGCCGATTCTTTCAAGCGTTGCAGAGCCATGCTGTCCTTGGAGAGGTCAATGCCGTTGTCTTTTTTGAATTCCTCCACCAGCCAGTTGATGATACGCCGGTCAAAGTCTTCGCCGCCGAGGAATGTATCGCCGTTGGTGGCGCGCACTTCCACAACATTGTCGCCGACTTCCAGAATGGAAATGTCAAAGGTACCGCCACCGAGGTCAAAGACGGCGATTTTTTCATTGGCCTTCTTATCCATGCCGTAGGCTAGGGAAGCCGCCGTGGGCTCGTTGATGATGCGTTTGACTTCAAGGCCTGCAATACGTCCCGCATCCTTGGTGGCCTGACGCTGGGCGTCGTTAAAATACGCGGGAACGGTGATGACAGCTTCGGAAACCGGCTCTCCGAGATAGGCCTCAGCGTCGGCTTTCAGCTTCGCCAGAATCATGGCGGAAATTTCCGGCGCGCTGTAAACGCGACCGTCCATTTCAACGCCAGCATCCTCGTTGGCGGACTTGGCTATGACGTAGGGGGAATGCTCTTTCCAGCGATTCACTTCGGCGCTGTCATACTTGCGGCCCATGAGGCGCTTGATGGCGAAGATAGTGCGTTTGGGATTTGTTACGGCTTGACGTTTGGCTATTTCGCCCACCAAACGTTCTTTATCGGTAAAAGCTATCACGGAAGGGGTAGTGCGTCCGCCCTCTGGGTTGGTGATGCACTTGGGGTCTTTGCCTTCCATCACGTACACGCAGGAATTTGTTGTGCCAAGGTCAATACCGATAATTTTGGACATATCTGAATCCTCCCGGGAGAAATCAATTTTTGAAAATTTTGCTTTAAGAATGTTTTTTGAAAAATATATCGATATATCTAGATGAAATTACAAAGATTAGCAGTGCTATCATCAGGTGAAAACATTCTTTATGCAAAACTCTCCAATTTTTTTGGCTGTCACGAATTTTTTCCGTGTTTTGTATAAACTAAGACCTTCTCGAAATTCGTCCAGTGCCTGATGTAAAATTTCTTCATAGATTTCTCATACAGATTGTAGTTTGCTGTATTTGTGGTCGGACTAGGGTTGACAGACCGACAAACATCACATTGTTGTCCGTTTATTCTTAAAATAGAGGAAGATAGGTATGAACAATATTGGTTCAAGCTGCCCCTGGTTTTTTTGGGTGGAGTGGTCGTGGCGCGCTTGGCGGCGTACCCTGCGTCGTTGGTCAGGGATATTGTTGCCGGCGGCGTGGAAACTGAAGGAGAAGTCCGTCACAGTATATATCTGAATGAGAAAATTGCCGACCGCTTTCCGCGCCAGATGAGGGAATGTGCATTTTGACAACATCCAGGTGTTGAATGCAATCCTTAATATATTGTATCCGCTTATCCTCAGGCATTTGGTTGAAAATGACTTTCTCCGTTTGAAGCGGTGGCATGGCATTTCCCCGGTATATGCCAAAAATACAGCATCGTTCCTGGCGGCAACACAATGAGCTAGTGACGGAAGAGATTCACTTTTGCAGAGATTTAAATCAGTAAATACAAATAGTTATACCGCAAAATCATTACAAAGGTGAAACTCTCTTGACAGGGAGTGCTTGACGGTGTTCATTTTCCCGTGTATAAACTACTACTTTATTGACTTTATATAAAAAACAGGAAACAGCAAATGAAAAGAACATATCAACCGAGTAAGATCAGAAGAGTACGCACGCACGGTTTCCGCGTACGCATGGCAACGCCGGCCGGCCGCGCCGTGCTGCGCCGCCGCCGCGCCAAAGGACGCAAACGCTTGGGCGTGTAAGAAAACGCCGTATGGCGCCCGCGCCCTTACCCCTCCAGAGCAAACTTGAGACGCTCCACCTCCACCCCCTGGGCGGGTCCGGCAGAAGAAAATTGCGCCCACGCCGCGCACTATCGGGACACGTGTTCATTTCATTCGCAAGGTACTCCGGAACATAGCGTCCCGCAGCCGGAAAAACTTCGCCGCCGGGCGGATTTTCTCGCCTGTTACGACAGGGGAAGTCGGCACTACAGCGAACATTTTCTCGTTTTTTTGCTTGCGGGGGCCACGGATGATGCAAAAACGCGTCTGGGACTGGCGGTTTCCCGCAAAGTGGGGAAGGCCGTTGTCCGCAACCGCATCAAACGGCTGTTGCGAGAATTTTTTCGTTTGCACGCCAACGCGCTTCCCGCGCGGGCGGACTTGGTGGCTGTGGCAAAAAAAAACGCCGGGAGCGACGGCCTAAACTTGGAGCGCGTGAAGATGGAACTTTGGCCGTTGTTACGGCGCATAGCGCGAAACAGAGGCGTATAGCATGAAAAACATAGTACGCGGCTTTTTTGTTTTACCCATACGCGTGTACCAATATTGCATTTCGCCGATCTTACCGCCGGGCTGTCGTTTTTATCCCACATGCTCTGACTACGCAGTGGAATCCATTTTGCGGCACGGCTTGTTCCGCGGAGGACTTTTCACCCTGCGGCGGCTGAGTCAATGTCATCCTTTCGGTGCGTATGGCTATGACCCGGTGCCGTTAGTTCCAACCGGCGGAAAATGCGATACGTCAACGGCAGTTCTGTAGGCGCGGCGAGACCGCATCTCTGCCACCAAGTCAGTATTACAAAATTTTGATCTGGAAAATCAAGGGAGTAAATATTGACATGCAAGACAGTAAAAATATGATTCTGGCTATTGTGTTGTGCCTTGTGGTCCTTTTCGGCTGGGGGCGCTTTGCGGAATATATGGGGTGGGTCACGCCGCCCGCGCAGCAGGTAGCGCAGCAGGCCACCTCGGCTCCGCAACCCCTGCCCGCTTTTATTCCGGCCCCCGGACAGGACGTGACGGTGCATACGCCCCTATACGACGCCGTGATCTACAACGGCGGCGGCATCCTGCGTTCTTTCAATCTCCTGCCGTACGGCACATCCCTTGCCCCGGACGCGCCCAAGGTAAACATGGTGTCACCGCAAACTGCGGTCATGGCCCCCTTGGGACTTGTGATCAACGGCCAGCCTTCTTGGAGCACAGGCAAATGGGCGACGGAGACGGCCGTCAAAAATTTTAGTCTGGAGCCTGGAGCTAGGACGACACTGCACCTGATCGGCGAAGCGGACAATTTTCGCATTGACCGGGAGCTTGCATTCAGTGCGGATTCCTATCTCATACACGAAACCATACACATCAGGAATCCCGGCGACCAAGCCCGCACCATGCGTCTGAGCTATACGGCGGCGGCGGACGCGAGCAACGCTACGGACGATCGCTATGATGGCATGCGTATCGCTTGGGGCAAGGACAGCGGCCTTAACGAGGAATCTTCCGCCAAAACTCTGGAATCCACCGGCGTCCAGGACAGCGGCAGAATTTTTTGGGCAGGGGCCATGAGCACCTATTTTCTTTCGGCCGTAGTACCGGATTCTCCGGGCGGCGGCATGACAGTCAAGGCCCGTCTGCAAAACAACGTGTACCGGGCGGCACTGGAAGAGCCGGAAATCACCCTAGAGCCTGGCGAGGACAAAACCTGGGCCGTTTCTTACTGGTACGGCCCCAAGGAGCGCTCGCTCCTGCAATCCGTCTCCCCTGAGCTTGCCAAAAGCATAGACCTAGGCATGTTCAGCCTTATCGCCAAGGGTCTTTTGTGGCTGCTTGATATATTCAATTCCTGGGTACATAACTGGGGCGTCGCCATCATGCTTCTGACAGTGCTCATCAAGGCCGTCTTCTGGCCGCTCACGGCCAAGAGCTATTCCTCCATGGAAAAAATGAAGAAGCTCCAGCCGAGGATGACGGCCCTTCGGGACAAATACAAGGACGACAAGGAGCAGATGAACAAAGAGGTCATGGCCCTGTACAAGACCTATGGCGTAAATCCGGCAAGCGGCTGTGTGCCCATTCTCATACAGCTGCCCGTCTTCTTCGGTCTGTACCAAGCTCTGCTCACGGCCATTGAACTGCGCCACGCACCCTTTATCACGCACCTGCCATTTACCGACATCATTTGGCTGGCGGATCTTTCCACAAAGGATCCCTACTACATCACGCCCGTCATCATGGGCTTGACAATGTTTTTGCAGCAGAAGATGAGTCCCCCGGCCGCCGACCCGACCCAGCAGAAAGTAATGATGTTTCTGCCGCTGATTTTTACCGTGCTCTTTTTGGGTTTCCCTTCTGGCCTCGTGGTCTACTGGCTTGTCAACAGTATTCTCTCCATTGCCCAGCAATGGAGGATGATTCAAAAACACAACGCGGTGCGCGCCTGAGACTGCCCTACCGGCTGAGCGAGGTTTTATGGACGGCTTCAAAGAATTTCAGGGCAAAGATCTGGACAACGCTATAAACGAAGCCTGCACCTATTTCAATCTTGTTAGGGAAAAACTTGAGATTGAAATACTGCAGGACGCAAAATCCGGCATTTTCGGCATAGTGGTGGCGCGCAAGGCAAAAATCCGAGCACGCCGCGCTCAGTTGTCGGAAACGCGAAAAAATCTTCTGGGCAGGAAAACGTCGGAAGAAACGCCGCCCGCCCGCACCGATCTCCATCCCTCCAAGGATAAAGATAAGGATGAGGCGGAAAACGTGCCGGACGCAAGTTCCGTTTCCGGAGTCAAAATGGCCTTCCCAGAAGACAAGGAGTCCGGGGAAATTGACGGCAGAAACAGCAGGCACACCCGCAAAAACGGGGCCGGGAAAAAAGTGCTCGCCAAGGAGGCGAATCAGGGCCGGGATGTGAAAAAAACGGCTCCCATCGCCAGTGATGACGTGATGGCGTGCGCCGGATCTGTATGCGAGCTTGCGGACGACAGTCCAGATACGGCTTCGGACATGTCCGACTTATCCGATTTATCGCTGACTCCCTTGGAAGAACTGGACCCGAAACGCCTTCAGACTTTTGCTTTGGAAACCGCCAGCAAAATTGTCGGTGAAATTGTGGGGGAAAGTGCGGACATCGCGGTCGAGGTCTGCCGAGCCCGGGTGCGTGTCATGGTGGACTGTCCCCGGAGTTCCGGGCTGCTCATCGGGCGGGACGGACAAACCCTCGACGCGGTTCAGTACCTGCTTTCGCGCATTATTTCCCGTAGCATGAACACCGCCGTGCGCGTGCAGTTGGACGCTGGCAACTACCGGCAAAAGCAGGAGGACAAGCTGAAAGCCCTAGCCTTTGCCCTGGCGGAAAAGGCGCACCACCACAGCGGCCGGGCCTTTTCCACTAGACCCCTGTCCTCATATCACCGACGCATTGTGCATCTGAGTCTGCAAAACATACCCGACATACAAACAAGGAGTGTCGGCGAAGGCCCGCTGAAGCGCGTTGTCATCCAACGTCAGAAAACGGAAAAATAGCCCTGCATGTCCACCATTGCCGCCATTGCCACGCCGCCGGGGTCCGGCGGCATAGGTATCGTGCGCCTGTGCGGTCCACGCGCCAAGGATATTCTGGCGCAAATGTTCCTGCCCTTTTCTTCGCGTTTTGAAAATTTCCATCCCTGGATGCTTTACAGGGGCCGCGTCTTGGACGAAAACGGCGACGCTCTGGACGACGTGTTGGCCGTATCCATGCCAGGGCCGCACACCTTTACCGGCGAAGATATGGCAGAGATACACTGCCATGGGGGGGCGTTCATCGTGCGGAGCGTACTCTCCAAGATTCTCTCCTTGGGGGCGCGTCAGGCAGAACGGGGAGAATTTTCACGCCGCGCCTTTCTGAACGGACGCATGGACCTAAGCCAAGCCGAGGCCGTGGCCGAAATGATAGCCGCGCCCTCCAGAGAAGCTCTGTGTTACAGCCTCAAACGGCTGGACGGTCTACTGGGCCGCCGTGTGACTGCTCTGCGCGAAGAATTGGACAATTTACGCTCGCAGATATGTCTGGCTGTAGATTTCCCGGAAGATGACGCGGACTGCCCACCCCCGGAGGCTTTCGTAACCGCCGTGGAATCGGTGTCGGCCGCAGTGCGCTCCCTACTGGCCGGACAAAGGAGGGCGCGCCTCATGCAACAGGGGGCGGCTGTGGTTCTGGCCGGAGCCGTCAATGTGGGTAAATCCTCTCTGCTCAACGCTCTCTTGGGACGCAAGCGGGCTCTTGTTACCGAACATCCGGGAACTACACGCGATTTTCTGGAAGAACTGTGCGATCTGGACGGCTTGCCCGTGCGCCTGACAGATACTGCCGGTTTGCGCACGATTGCAGAGCCTGTGGAAACTTTGGGGGTGGCCGCCGGAAGAGAAAAAATTCGCGCAGCCGACGCCGTGGTCGTTGTGCTGGACGGCGCGAGTTTGGGGGAAACAGGGGCGGCGGCGGCCGACTGCCCTGATCCGGCAGTTTCGGAAGTCCTTAAACTGGCTTCGGGCAAGCCTGTACTCTTTGTCTGGAACAAGCGCGACATTTGCATGCCCTCTGCCTTTCCCCCGCCCTGGACCTCCGGCTATCCCTACTGCTCTGTTAGCGCCCTCACGGGAGAGGGCGTGGAAGAATTTGCGGAATCCCTGCGCGCTGTGGCCCTGGACGGGTCGAACGCGACGGACGACATGGCACCCAACCTGCGGCAAGCGACGGCTCTTGAGGACGCCCTCGCGGAATTGGGGGAACTCAAAGCGGATATCAAGACCGGACAGACTTACGACTGTTGCGCCGCACGCCTTGAGACGGCGGCGGCCAGACTTGGCGACGTGACGGGCGTGGTAAGCTCGGCGGAAGTACTCAACCGGGTTTTTGAAAATTTTTGCATCGGCAAATGACGCTGTCGCTTACTATATATGGATAACAACGCCAAGATAGCCTACCTCCGCCGCCGTTTGTGCAACGAGGAAATCAATGCCCTGCCCCTGTGTCATTACGGCGGTGAAGTGCGCCTCATCCGCTCCATGGACGACCTCGATCGCGCCATGCCTGACCTGACGACCGAGGGAGTCCTCGGTTTTGATACGGAAACACGCCCCTCCTTCCACAAGGGAAAGAGCAATTCGCCCTCTCTCATACAATTGGCCACTACGCTGGCAGTCTATCTCATCCAATTGAATTTTTTGCCTTTCAGCCGATCTCTGACGAAAATTTTGGACAATCCCCGCCAGATCAAAGCGGGCGTGGCCATACATGACGACATGAAGGAACTGGCGGCTCTGCATAATTTTGAAATTGTGGGCCTTGTTGATCTGGGCATACTGGCCAGCTCCCACAAACTACCCACACAGGGGCTGCGCACCTTGGCGGCAAATATCTTCGGACGCCGCATTTCCAAGAGTTCGCGCTGCTCAAACTGGGGTCTTGCGGAACTGAGCCATCGCCAAATTTTATATGCCGCCACTGACGCCTGGATGGGACGGTTGATTTTTCTGCGCATGCGCGAGCTGGGCCTCGCGCCGGACATAACTCGGGACACTGCGCGGGAAGGGAACCCAATCAGCGTCCTGGATATCCTCGCGGACCAAGAAGAACAGAGCACGCCAAATACCTAAGAACATCCGGCATGCTTATAGTACAGGAACTGACCGCGCGCGCCATGAACCGGACGACGCATCTGAAGAAAGCCTGCACCGGGAATTTTTGGCCCATAAACATCCTGGCCTGCCCTCTGGCTGACCATGCCCCTTCGTTTACCGAGTCACTGCGCGCCCTCATGGCCTACTTTCTAGAGCGCGAGCCAAGGCATTTCGTCCACGCCGAGCAGCTTACGGCAATCTGATGCTGGCCTAGGGCTATTTACGCCACAAGCAGGATTTCTGCCCGGTTGCTGGCCGCATTCAGCCGTCTTTTGAGGATACGTGAACCATCACCATCGTCTACCCGATGGAAAATTTTTACAGTAGCATGCTTACCACTCTGTTGCCGCGATGTGTCGGCAGCGCCATAGCGCAGACTGACTACCCCAAAATTTCATCCCCAATACCGGAAACGATCCAGAGTTACGCGGCTTGCCTGTTGTTGAGCAGCGCCGCACTCTTGTGGCCAACTGCGGGGAAACGCGTCTGGCGCCACTCACGATTTTTTGTATTGCGTGCTGATGGACAGCCGGCACGGCCGCTACGACGAACTTGGACCTGAGATGCGCAAGGAACTTTCAGCCATGGGCCTTGCGCTAGCGGATGAAGATATTGATTGTTTGTCACGACAATCCGTAGCTGCATAATCCTGTGCGGACTCCTTTTGCGTCTGGCCGCATTGCCCCACGGAGCAGAGACCTGACAACCTGTAAGTGAATAGTCTCAAAAAAGGTGGGGGAACCAGTTTTTTTATTT
>JAITNF010000027.1 GCA_031290615.1 Desulfovibrio sp.
ACCTCTTTTCTGGAGTTGGGGAAGCCCTGGACCTAGTCACTCCCAGATGACCAACGCTGGTTTGAATCTTGTGGATATGAATAAGCGGATGAATAATTTGAAAGTTGAAACACTCTAACGAGGCATGACCAAATATCTATTTTGAGAGGCAAGATTTGGCAGTAGCAGTAATCCAAAGGTATGCTGGGCCGCATGCCTGTTCGCCCTAAAGCCGGAGTGCGGGAGGATGGGAGGATGTTCGTGTTTTTTGGCGCTGTCCGTATCGGCAGACTTATTCAAAATTCAGATATTCCGACAAAATGACCTTGAGGCCGAAGCCGGGAAAATACACCTGCATCTTGTCTGGCGGAAGCTCTTTGATCACCTTGCCCGTGCCGAAGATACGGTGTCGACAACGCATGCCGGCGCTGGCTCTGTCCCTGTTCCGGGAGGCCGCATTCTCCGCACTCTTGTCGTCCCGAATCTGAAAATGCCCGGCCGGTTCCGCAGAAAAACCTGCGGCAGAGTTTAAGTCCGCGCACGCCGGACGTGCCGCTCCGTCCGAAAAAGGAACGCCGCCGACCGCCTGCTCTGTTGCGGCGCGCCGGCTGAGTCTTCCGCCATAACCTTCAACCCAGGTTTCCACAAGTTCCGGGGCAAGCTCCCGCAAAAAGGGGCTCCGGTTCACGTACAGGGTACCCCGCTCGGCGCGGCTGTAGATGGAGGACGGGGCGTAGAGGTCAAGATGTCTGCGCGCCCGTGTGCAGGCGACGTACATGAGGCGGCGCTCCTCCTCAAAATCGTCTTCCCGGGCCAGAGCGTGCCGTGAGGGAAAGCGGTCTTCCACGAGGTCAAGAATCAGCACCGCCCTCCATTCCAGCCCTTTGGCGGAATGGATGGTGGAGAGGACAATGCGGTTTTCGCCATCGTTCTCATCTTCTTCCGGCGACTCCAAGGCGAGGTCGGCCACAAACATGTCCAAGGCCGCATAGCCGGAGGCCATATGGATAATTTCCTCCAGCCCCTGCCGCCGTCTTGGCCAGTCGTCGGGATAGAGCGTTTCCATCTTGGGAAAGTAGCGCTCCAGGACGGCGGCCAAAATGTCCGCCGGATTTTGCGGCATGGTCTGAAGATGCGTGATGAAATGCATGTCGTCCAGCAGGTCGGGAAAGCGGGCGAAGGATCTGGACATGGCCTGCTCGTCCAGTGTGGTCAGGGCGAGGTGGAGCTTTTGAGCCGTTTTCGGCCCGATGCCGCTGTGCAATGCCGCCACGCGGGCGAAGGCTGGCATGTCCAGGGGATTAATGACAAGGCGCGCGTAGGCGATGACGTCCTTGACGTGCGCGGCCTCGGAGTAGCGCAGCCCCCCGTATTTGCGGAACGGTATCCCGGCGTGCTGGAGGGCCATTTCCAAATGGTAGGAGTGAAATCCAGCCCGAAAAAGCACCGCGATTTCATGGGGCAGACAGATATTCAGCAATTCGCGTATGCGGCGCACCACAAGGGCCGCTTCGCTCATGTCGCTCAAGGGGACCACAAGGCGCACGGCCTCGCCGTCCTCCAGGCGTGTGAAAAGTTTCTTGCGGAATGATTCCGCCGCGTAGGCGAGAAGGCTGTTGGCAACGTCCAGCACGGGCTTTGTGGATCGGTAATTCTCTTCTAGGCGTATGACGCGTGTACCGGGGAAGAAGTTTGGAAAATCCAGGATATTGCGCACCGTGGCCCCGCGAAAGGCATAGATGGACTGGGCCTCGTCGCCGACGGCCATGACGTTGCAGTCCGGGGCATCCACTACGTCCGCCCCGCCCAGAAGGCGGACGATGCGGGCCTGGACGCGGTTCGTGTCTTGGTATTCGTCCACGAGAATATGGGTGAAACGGCGGCGCAGGGAGGCCGCTGTTTCGGGATTGTTGAGCAGGGTTTCCAGTTCAAAGAGTAGATCGTCGTAATCCAGCAGGCATTTTTCCCGCCGCCAAGTGATATAGGCCGTTTCAAGCTGCTCTAGGGAATTGAGGTGCGGCAGAAGGTGAAAGGCCTCTCGCTCCAATATCTCGGCAAGGGGTAATTCCTTGTTGCGGGCCTTGCTCAAAAGGCCGGCGATAGTCTGCGTTTTGGGAAAGGACCGATCGTTCCTGCCGAGTTTGAGAGTGTCCTTGCAGTGTTTGACGGCGTCGTTGATGTTCTGGCTGTCCATGAGGGTGAAGATCCGCCCGTTTAGCCAGGTGGGGGGGCTTGTCCGTAATGCGCCGTAGGCAAAGGAGTGAAAGGTGCCGCCCTGTGCGCCCGAAAGGCCCTGGTTGAGCAGCGTCGCGGCCCGGCGTAGCATTTCCTGTGCCGCCTTGCGTGTGAAGGTCAGAAGCAGGATAGACTGCGGGGCGATGCCATGTTCGGCAAGCCAAGCCAAACGGTAGACGATGGTGCGGGTTTTTCCGCTGCCTGCGCAGGCAACCACGAGGACAGGCCCGTCCCCGCATGTGACGGCCTCG
Source organism: Desulfovibrio sp. (assembly GCA_031290615.1). Lineage (GTDB taxonomy): Bacteria > Desulfobacterota > Desulfovibrionia > Desulfovibrionales > Desulfovibrionaceae > Desulfovibrio. The sequence goes on from JAITNF010000027.1 coordinate 2,466, forward strand.
TACTGGGCTTCGTTCAGAGCCGCGGCGTAATCAATCATGCTGTTTGCCTGTTCATTTCAGATTGCGGATAAAAATTGCGCCCTGCCGCGCATTTCGGTTCCGAATCGCGGCGGTTGTCCGAAATGGAAGTGTCATTTGGCGGTTTTTTCGTTTTCGAGGGCTTCCGCAATTTCCCGGAAGGCCTCAAGGCTGCTGAGGGCTTCTTCCCCGGAGAGGGCATGCATGGCAAACCCGGCATGAACAATAAGATAGTCGCCGACCTTGGGTGGTTCCGGCAAAAGCATGGTTGAGGCGGAGAGAAATGTATCGCTGTTGCCCACGCGGACGCGCGCCATTGTTTCTCCCTGCAGTTCCACAACCTGTGTGGGGATGGCAAGACACATGGGTGTTGCTCCAGAGGATGTTTGTTACGGACAAAATTCAGCAAATTCTGGGCAAGAGCACTCCCTCGGGCATGGAGAGAAATCTGCTGCCGCCGATGCTGGTTTTCAGGGTCACGCGCGGCTTTTTCTCCGCAGCGACCACCACGCCTATACGGGCGGCCTCGGCCCCGTACGGGGACGCGCGCATGGCCGTGAGGGCGGCCCCGGCCCGATCTTCCGGCAGAATACAGATGCATTTCCCTTCGTTGGCCAGATAAAGAGGGTCAAGCCCCAAGCAGGAACAGCCGTTTTTCACGGCCTCGCGCACGGGGATGTCCCTCTCCTCAAGAACAAGGGACACGCCGGACTGTTCGGCGATTTCATTGAGGGTCGCCGCAAGGCCGCCGCGCGTGGGATCGCGCAGCACATGCACATGCCCTGCCTGTTCGATGACAGCCGCGATCATCCTGTTCAATGGTGCGGAATCCGAGGTCACATCCGTCAGAAAGAAAAAGTCTTCACGGCTGCGCATGACGGTCAGGCCGTGGTCGCCCACGGAACCGCTGACCAGCACGACGTCTCCGGGCCGTGCGTTGTGCCCCGAGGGCGGCGGATCTGCAAAAATGCTGCCCACGCCGGTTGTGATAATGAACATTTTGTCGCACACTCCGCGCGGCACCACCTTGGTGTCGCCAGTAACAATCAGAACACCAGCCTCTTCAGCCGCTTTCGCCATGTCAGCAGCTACGCGGTTCAGCATGTCGAGCGCCAGACCCTCTTCCAGTATAAAGGCGCAGCTCAGGTATTGCGGACGCGCGCCGAGCATGGATACGTCGTTTACCGTGCCGTGCACGGCTAAGGAGCCTATACTGCCGCCGGGGAAAAAGAGGGGGGTGACGGTATAGGCGTCAGTGCTCATGGCTATGGGAGGGCGTACGTCGTCCAGCAGGGCCGCGTCGTCCATGCACTCCAGCAAGGGGTTGTCAAAATGCCGGAAAAAACACTCGGCTATGAGACGTTGCGAGGCGCGTCCGCCGCTGCCGGCGTCCAGTAACAGGCTTTTTTTCATCAAAAAATCTTTGTCCCCTTTTTTTGGGGGGATGGTTAAAACCCCCAGATTTAGCATTTCTTGTTTAAACTGTTTTCCATGAGCGATTATCGTCACGGAGCGCACAGTGTTTTGCCATTACCCGCATGGATAACCAGGTATCGCAGTCGGTACCGCTGGGCGATGTAGCCTTCTCAGGTAACAATCAGTCAGTTGGTTCAAAAATTGAAGGGGAAAAGTTTCTGTAAATTGCTCCACGACTTCGGGTCGTTACACCGTCAATACCGGGGCCTCTTTGGGCGCGCGGCTATTTTTGTTGCGGTAGTGGAAAGGTGATTGATGATGTAATCAAAAGTCTGTATTGAACAGCTGAACCATGAAGATGATGATTTCAAAGTTGAGGGTGAAGAATAACCCATTTGTGCTCTCCTGAGTCGTGGGCGGATTCCATCCGCAATCTCCATCTTTAGTTGTTACCAGAAGCTACAGGTTTCAGCCGGTGGAATATTCACTGATGTCCCGCGTATTTGTGCCAGGTGGCACAACTCCCCTCCGTGGAAACCATGCAGGGCCCTACCGGCGACGCCGGGGTACATTTTTGGCCGAAAAGCGGGCATGCCGGCGGACTGATGCACCCCTTGAGCACGTCTCCGCAACGGCAGCCCCTGGGGGGCTGGCTTTCCGCAAAAACAACGCCGAAGCGCGCTGTGGCGTCCATATCGGCGTATTCCGGACGTAGGGCAAGACCGCTTTGGGGGATACGCCCCATGCCGCGCCATAGGGTGTCCGTGGGCATGAAGACTTGTTCCATAAGGGCGAGTGCCCTGGGATTGCCGGCATCGTTCACGGCGCGTGGATAGGCGTTGACCACAGCCGGGGAGCCGTCCCGCAACTGCTCGGCCATGAGGCAGATGGCCAGCAGAATGTCCGCCGGCTCAAAGCCGCCCACAACGCAGGGAATGCTGTACCGCTCTGCCAGAAACGCGTATGGCGCAAGCCCAAGCACTGTGGAAACGTGCCCCGGCAGCAGAAATGCCTCAATATTCGCGTCGGAGGCGTCGTCCAGCAGGGCGCGCAGGACTGGGGGCACGAGCTTGTGCAGTGAAAGCAGAAAAAAATTGTCGATTTTTTTCTGCCTGGCCGTCAGCACCGTCGCGGCCACGGTGGGGGCCGTGGTCTCAAAGCCTATGCCGGGAAAAAAGACTATAGCGTCGGGATTCTTTTCGGCAAGTGTCAGAGCATCCAAGGGCGAATACACAATCTTCACGCGTGCGCCTTCCGCTCTGGCGTGACTGAGACTTTTGCCGTCGGGACCGGGCACGCGTAGCATGTCTCCGAAGGTCGCCGTAATGATGTTCTCCCTGCCAGCCAGTTCCAGAATCACGGCGATTTCGGCGTCGTGCGTGACGCAGACAGGACAGCCGGGGCCGGAAAGATGCATGACGGAAGCGGGCAGAAGCGAAGCCAGACCGCATTGAAAAATGGCCGCCGTGTGTGTGCCGCATACCTCCATGAAACGCAGTTGACGCCCGTCAAGGGCGCGAGAGAGGCGCTCAAGCAACGCGCGGCAGAGCCGCGGATTCTGGGCCGCTTCAACGGACATGCTATAGATTTGCCGCATACCAGTCTCCGGCGAGGCGCAGTCCCTGCCGGACGTCGTGACGGGGCTTATAGCCTAGCAGATTTCTGGCGCGGCTTATGTCCGCTAGGGAATGGCGCACGTCCCCTGCCCTGAAGTCCCGGTACACGGCAACGGCGTGAGTGGCCCTAGGCAGATGGCGTGCTACTTCTTCCCGAATCAGCTCGAAAAGCTCGTTGAGAGTTGTCCGCCGGCCGAAGGCCACGTTGTAAATTTTGTCGCGGGCCTGTTCGGGGGCAAGGGAGGCCAGCAGGTTGGCCTGCACTACGTTGTCGATATAGCAGAAATCGCGGCTAGTTTCCCCGTCCCCGTTTACATGGACGGTTTCTTCCTTGATGAGATTCGCGAACCACTGCGGGATAACGGCGGCATAGGAGCCGTACGGGTCCTGCCGCTGTCCGAACACGTTGAAATAGCGCAACCCGATGCTGGTAAAACCGTAACAGCGGGCAAAAACCCCGGCATATAGCTCGTCTACGTACTTGGTGACCGCGTACGGGGAGAGGGGGCGGCCGATTTTGTCTTCTACCTTTGGTAATTCCGGCGAATCGCCGTAGGTAGAGGAGGACGCCGCGTAGACGAAGCTTTTTACGTCCGCGTCACGCGCGGCCACAAGCATGTTGACAAAGCCAGTGATGTTGCAGCCGTTAGATAGAAGGGGGGCGTCAATGGAACGCGGCACAGAACCGAGAGCCGCCTCGTGCAGCACGTGGTCCACGCCCGCGCAGACCTCGCGGCAGGTGTCCGGATTACGTATGTCGCCTTGCACAAAGGTAAAGCGCTTCCAGGCGTCCGGACCGACAATGGCCTCAACCATGTCGAGGTTTTTTTGATAACCAGTGAGAAAATTGTCCAGTCCCACGACCGTCTGACCGAGCCAGAGAAGATGATCCAGCAGGTTGGAGCCGATAAAACCGGCCACGCCGGTGACAAGCCAGCGGGACGGTTTCGTTTGTATGGTTTCGCACAATGAGGAATACGTGTTCATGTTCCTATCCTGAAAGTTTGACAGGTCCGTCGTAGGCGACAATGTCTTCAGATTGTGGATACACTCATTTCAGCCTTCTTGCAAGGACGGGCAAACATCATAATCCACCACGGTATTATTTAAATTTCACCCTTGTTTGCGGACCATCGATTTTTGAAAGTGTTCCTTTAAGAATGCTTTTTGAAAAATATACTGATATATCTAGACAGTATCGTCAATATAGTTTAGAATCAAGTAAGACTCATGTAATCTTCTTAAAAACACAAGGTTTTTTTGCATGGTATCAGCACATGGACCTCATGACATATCCGACAAAGTACGGGAGCTTTCAGATCTACATTTACCTGGACGGAGTGAAACGAGCATTATCTACTGCCGAAAAAGAGTCTATTGACCTGGTGATTATTGCCCTTATATTGATATTTATGGAACAGGCTGGTCGGCATAAATCAAAAGGGCTAAGGATACCGGCAAATTATGGAATTGGTATTTTTGTCGCCCTGTTCGCCTGAACTTAACCCCCGGGAATAAATTTGGGATGAAATCAGAGAAAAATTTTTCGGTACCAAGCTGTTCAAGTCGCTCCGGGCGCTTATTGATACAGCGGCTATGGGACTGTATCACCGGGAAAACATTCCTTAAAGTGGTCGCGGACAAACTCCCGCTGTTGATCTGCCCGGTAGGGATTTGCCTGCAAATCCTTATCAGCCGTAAAGCAAGCATCTTAAGCATTAAATGCTCTAAAAATTATACGCAAAAACAAGCTGAACCTTCCAGATGTCCTGTTTTTCATAAGAGTCGGGCATCCAACTTTGTTTCCATGTACCGTCATCCATCATATTGACAATGTAGCCTAACTCCAGGTTAAGGTTTAAATTTTCATATATTTTCTATACGTTCACAAGGTTCAATTCCAGCATGCCGTCGCTAGTCGTCAGATAGGGGCCGTCCTGATTCCACACTCCATCTGTCCATGAATACGAACTTTCCATATATTTGACCATAGAAGGACTGCTGGTGCCGCCCCAATAGGCCATGCGGAAAGTGTGCGAAATATCCTCCACAAAACTGACATCTTTGACCTGCAGACCTACGCCCCAAGTTCCGGCATAGGTCAAGTTCAGATCAAACCAGCCTCTTCCCGGTCCCCAGGCAAGATTGCCATCTCCCATTAAAGACATAAAGTTACCCGCACCAGCGACAGTAGGGAGACGCTCAGAACCATTATTCACATCACCGTCGTCACCTGAGGCATACCAGCCGAAAATGCCCGGCGTGCCCTAATTCGTCTTATATTCCACTTGAGCCTTGGCAAGCCAGCCTTGGCGTTCTGTTCCCCCACGCGTTATTTCTGCGGGATTATTGCGTTTCATTACGTCAAAACGCCCCATACCTTCCACGTAGCCATAATTGATATCAAACTCAATATTCCACGGATCAAGCGTGGTTATACCCAAGGGCAGACCTGCAAAAAACATGTTGCCATAGCCATTGCCCGTGTTGCCGGTTCGTTGAACATTAAAACCCGGATAAACGCCGTTCAGCGTGTGGTTCAGCACTCCGTCGGCTGACCACCAATTGGGCTGATCAGGATTATCATATCGGGAATAAGGGCCTGTGATTGAATTGTAACCTTCAAGGGCATTTTTGCCCAATATGCCGTACATGGCCCAAGGGATAATTTCGAAGCCGTCAATTTCTAGAGGCAGTGTCAAGGCAAAAAGATCAATATTGTCCAAGTAATTCGAGTTGGTTCCGCTTATACCACGCCCCACAAAGTTATCGTTGATCGGGCGCAGCCACATCGCAGTCAATGCCGCATTGTCGTTAAAACGATACGATGCCACAACAGCGGCGGAATCCGCGTCCATAATTGCGGAACCGCCGGCCTTGTTCGGGAAGGTTATGGGCTGGATTCCCATACGCGTACGCAGATTGGCATTCGGCACCTGCCAGTCCAGGTAGGCGTGCTTTAATTCAATGACATTACTGCTGTCCGCGCCTAATGCCGCACCTTGGGCATTGTTTCCCCAATTCTGATCTCCGATTTCAAAATGGACTGTGCCGAACAGAGATTCGGATGCATTGGCATCCAACCACAGGCGTACTCGCTGTGATGCAGCAAAGGTATCGTTTGTTCTGGCCGCATGTTTCCCACTGTTATCACGGATTTTATTGACAAGATACGGATAGCCGATCCCTTCGTTAAGTCCGAAACCAACAAGCCATTGGCCCTTGATCTGAAAGTCTACGGCATTTGCTTCCGACATCGCGCTCAAATTTAGCAAGACTGCAAGTAAAAGTATCAGACAGCGCGTACGGGACAATGCATTACACAACAGAAATGTCATACATACTCCTTGGCTCAAGTGAATATTTCATTGTTGCTCAGGCAGAATGAATTTGGGATATATAGTCGGCACTGGATTTGAGGTGGTCTTTACTGGCCTTAACTGCCAGGACGATTTTCAACATCCAGCCTTCACCGTATGGCGATGCATTGACAAGATAAGGCTTCGAGGAAAGAACATTATTGACAGCTATCACTGTGCCGTTTACAGGCATATAAATATTACTGATCGCCTTGATGGACTCTACCGCACCGAATGCATCATCGGTCGAGAACTGCGCTTCGACCGACGGCAGATCCACATAAGCCACTTCGCCCAATTGTTCTTGCGCAAAGTCACTTATACCAACCAGGGCGGATGTATGGTCCAGCATTTTGATCCAAGTGTGTTTCGTGTGGTAAAGAATATCGTCGGGGAAGCAGAGTTCACTAATACCCACCTCTTTTTGTTGTCGGCGCGGAACAAATGCGAAGTATGGAAAATCAGACGCGTAGCCACGCCTGAGCTGCTTCACACATGCCTTCAGCCAAAGTTGGATGCGCGTGAATGGTGTTAGCCACATCCTCTACAGTGAGACTGTTTTTGATGGCCAGAGCGGCCTCAGCTATAATGTCCGTGGAATGGGCGCCGGCAATATGAACTCCGAGAATCCTGCCACTGCCTTTCTCACATACAAGTTTGAAAAATCCCGGCAATTCACCCATGGCATGCGCTTTGCCCATTTCACGGAATTGAACAAGACAGGATCGTACATCACGCCCCTGTTCTTTTGCCTGTGCTTCAGAAAGTCCGACAATACCGATTTCCGGTGAAGTGAATATGGCGGACGGTATGACGCTGTAGTCCATGTGTATTTTGTTGCCAAGACAGTTGTCAACAGCGCACAGGCCTTCTGCTGTTGCCGAATGTGCCAACATGATTCGTGACGGACCGAGCGTGTCGCCTATGGCGTAAATGCCGTCAACCGAAGTGCGCATTCTGTCATCAACAACAATCCAGCCTGTGGCATCAGTCGCAACCCCGGCTTCGGAAAGATTAAGCCCTTGACAGTTCGGCGCACGGCCTACGGCAACCAATACCGCATCAACCTCAATAGATATGTCCGGACCAGTTATGCCTTTCATAAAAGGCGATGTTCCGAGTTCACACGTTACCCCCCTCCTGGAAACCGTCACGCTTTTCACCGTTTGGGCAAGGGCGACATGCAGACCGCATTTTTTGGCTTCCCGTTGTAGCAGACGACTGATTTCCACATCCACTGACGGAAGGGGCAACAGGCGATCAAGTCCTTCCACAATGGTCACATCAGAACCGAATGCCCTGTAAATGAATGCGAACTCACAGCCTATGACTCCACCGCCTACAATAAGCATCCGCCGCGGGATGGTATGAAGGTCAAGCGCATCATCACTGTTGAAAATCCAGGTATGATCCACGGGCAACGACGGCAAATCCAGAGTTTTTGAGCCATTGGCCAGGATGATGGCATCACCGTGAATTATTTCGATCCCACTTGCAGTATGGACGAGAACGCTGCCTCCGGCCTGCAGTTCGGCTTGTCCACGCACAAGTCTGACTTTGAGAGCAACGCAGGTTTTTTCCAGTCCAGCGCAAAGAGTTTTGCGCACATTTTCTTTTCGGACCTGGACAGACGGCATGTCAACGTTAAAAAAGGCCGTCCCGGCATCAAACGGGTGAAAGCCCGCTGGCACAATGCCGAATTGATCAAGGCGGCGCGCCAGTTTCAGAGCATCTGCGGACGCCTTGATTGTCTTTGTGGGGATACAGCCATTATTGAGGCATGTGCCACCCATATCCGATTTGTCCACAAGTGTAACAAATGCACCTGCCCTGGCGGCTTTAAAAGCAGCCGCGTAACCGCCTGGGCCGGCGCCAATGATGATAATTTTAGGCATCTGCCGTTCCTTGTGCTTGGCTGTCACCCATCAGGATTCATGGTGCAACGTGTGGTAACCGGAAACGCGGTTTCCAGCGATGCCGTGACAAAACAGCCCTGCTGCATGATTTTTTCCACACGTTCAAAAATAAATTCATAATCCTCATCCATGTAAACAGTCACGTCCAGTGTCACCCCGGTAATGCGAACACGTTTCTTTTCATCAACGCCGGTCTGCACGGTAGCCGAGCCGGCTATTTTGTTGTATTTTGCGCCACGGGTTTCCAAGGCTTTGCCGAAGGAGCTGCAGAAGCAGTGGAGTGCGGATGTCGCCAACAATTGTTTGGCCACGCCATCACGCTTATTCTCGGGCACATCGGTATAATTGATGCTCATATCGCCAAGCAGACCGGAGCCGGTATGAATATGCTGAATTTCACCTTTCCGCTCCAATGTAACCGTCAATTCCGCCATAATGACTCCCCCCACTGATTTAGGATAAAATTTTAGTGCATGTCAATAGCACAAGCACATTCCATTCCATACCAGCTGAACTGGCACGCACTTATTTAATGTTCTAGACTTGACAATGTGTCGCACTTAAAAAACAATACGACATTAATGTCGTATACTTTAAGCTTGTGGAGTCGGATTATGGGAGATACCGTTAATTGCCTACTTCAGAAGGATGCCTGTCAAACCCACATGGAAGGCAGTCTGACAAGGTTCCTCAATCATCTGCCGGGGATGGCTTACCGTTGTGTTGTAGAAAACTACCAGTATCGTTTGGTTTTTGCCAGCAAGGGCTGTAAAAAGCTACTCGGCATAACGACAAAAGAAGTGATGCGTAATCCTACGAATACAGTGGAAAAAATGATGCTTGAGGATGATCTCGTAACTGTGCGCGATGCTATCCACATGGCTCTTGTCAAAAAAAGGAAATATGAATTGTATTACAAGGTGCGCACGCCTTTAGATGAGATCAAATGGATATGGGATCAAGGTGAGGGTATTTTTAACAAAGATGGAAACTGTATTTTTTTGGAAGGAATTATGATGGATGTGACCGTCCAGAAAATGACTGAGCAGAATCTGCAACGTGAAAATATGCGTCTGAGCTCAAATGTTGTTAAAACATCCCACACTAAAAATGAGTCCGGACAGAAGCGCCAGAAAGATGCCTTTTTTGGCATAAGCCAGTTCTTTTTTATTCTGTTCCGTTTCCATCTGCCTGCTCAGTGCGTTTGATAATAATTGAAGAAGATGCGTTCATGGCAGCGATTTTTGTTAATGCGGAGGCCATCAAAAAAATAAATTAGCAATACTTGTGCCAATAACGTTCAATCTACTGAAATGCCAGCACATTACCGCGTTTTATACCGCATTTGCGATAGCCATGTATTTCGCACCATCCGAATAATAGTTCATGTCTAGCCCCCTCCGAGTCAAGGTTTTACGGTCCGACTGTCGCTCATCAAACCTTAATTCGTATTTTGCAGGTGGTAAATGCCTTTCCTTATAGTTGGAACAAGAAAAATCCTGTATCCAAGAGAGAGTCCCTGGAGTAGGCAATTCAAGGTCTCAAGAGGAAAATATCCATCCCCCTGAAAGTGCTTAATTTTGCCAAACATTCTTTCTTTATACAAAAAAGCATCATATTCGCGCGGTGTTTTACGATTCTCCCTTTACGGAATGACCACCACAAGCAAGGACAGTGCCTGTA
>JAITNF010000029.1 GCA_031290615.1 Desulfovibrio sp.
CACGAGATACGCAATTAGTCTACTCCTGCAAGGTTTTCATCGGTGTTAGGGGGATAGGTGGCGCGGTTGATTGCGTCTTTGTGTGTATCGGGCAAAGCGTCCCGCCATATTTCAAATTGCGGTTTAGAAAGCTCCCCAAACTTATCAGAAATAGCTCTCAACTCTGCCCTTGTCCTTCATAGACGGCGGATAATCTTTTCGGCGTGAGCATCAACCCATGTATCTTTACGTTTCATGAACCATTCACGGGCAATCACTTCAAAAGTATTTTCCTTTTCAGCTCTCACGGCTTCCTTTGCGGCTTTTTTGCATACTCCGGGGTCAATGCCCCTGGCAAGCTGTTCTTTGGCATCTTCACGCTCCTGGCGGCGTACTTCAAAGATACCGCAAGGATAGGCGCCGAAGCTCAAGGTTTTCCGTTTTTTGTCACAACGGTAATCCATACGCCAGAGGGAGAAATATACAGGTATAGACCCACCGTCCGTGTGCTTTTGCGCCTTGTTGGTATTTTTTAAGCTCCTCAAGACGGTATCTGTCAGTTTCATGTCGGTATTCCATCTGTATTTATGTGGGGCAGTACCGTTAAAAAATATTGACAGATAGGCTGGTAAGGATATGCAAAGCCTGCAGCACAGGGTTATGCTTAGCCCTTATTAAAGATTCATCTAACCAGGCATCAAAAGCTTGACAACCTTCCGCAATTTCATCTAAATTGTCTAATTGTGTTTGGGCTGTCGTTCAATTGGTAGGATGGCGGATTCTGGCTCCGCTAATCTAGGTTCGAGTCCTAGCAGCCCAGCCAACTTTCTTAGTCAACTCTTAAAATAATGTATTAAACTACTTTTTATTGACATTGTAGTCGTGCCGATGTAACATTATCAAAATCAAATTAGCAAATGCATTGCCCCACTCAATCCAGTTCGTCCCATCAAAATACCATTCAACAAGAATCTCTCGGGATTACTTTGAATGTGGTCGCCCGGCAAAAACAATTCGACTGATGGCTGACACTAAATTCGGAGTAAATGTGACAAGCAGACTCTGGAAGATCGCCAAAGATGGCAGAGGATTAAAATTCTCAAAACAAGAAAATATAGCAGCCGCGACTAGACGGATCCATACAATGGCAGGCGCGCTGTTGAAGGACGTTGTCAGAAAATTTCCCCTGGAAGCTTTTGCTGCTAGAGACAAGGAAATCAAGCTCTATGACCGTGTGTTCTCTCAAAAATATGATGACAAAAACAAGATTTACAGCCTGCATGAACCTGACGTGTTTTGTATTTGCAAGGGCAAAGAACGCAAAAAAAATTGATGTACATCTTGGGCGAAGCCCTGTTTTTTGCGTTCATTTTCATCTTGGCCGCAAGACCGCTTGATGGTGGCAATATGGCGAGGCCATAAATATTACGCCCTCTATAAACGAAATCTGAATTTTTTAAGATTCGACTACTTATATGTCCCTATCGTCTAGCTGGCCTAGGACAACGGCCTTTCACGCCGTCAACAGGGGTTCGAATCCCCTTGGGGACGCCAAAAAATTCCAATAGGTTACGCTACAGTAGCCTATTTTACTCCCGGCACTGTGTGCCGGACCTTCTGATGATAACTGCGTCAGAAGATCTTTTTTCCACAGTATCCGCGAAGTTGAGAGCCTTCCATTATCGCCAGCCCCTTATGAAAAAGACTATTGCATTATTCTGTTTGGCTTTAACGCTTTGTCTTTCGATGCCGGTATCAAGTACAGCTACCGGTACACCTGGAACAGCTTGGGGGGATGGAGCCCAATCAGAGGTTGCGAAGTGGTTCCAGAGAATTATTACTTCTACAAGCGCTCCCTTTTTTGATCTTGGATGCTGGATCGGTGGCGAAGATTGTAGTAAATAGATTAAGGTAGGCGAAGATTCGTTTTAAGGCAGCGTACCCTGATTGGTCGGAAATCAGATTTATTTTTGTTCTAGGGGCACCCTGACGTGTTTAAATGGGCAAGGTGGGTTATCCTACCCAATGTATGTCACAGGGTGTTTCTCTTTGTGTGGCTGGTTGGTTGCGGGGGAGAGTAATCCCTGTTACTTTTGACTACAAGGAACTCCTTGGTGGGGTTTTTATTCTTTGCTATTCCACAAATAACGAGTTCGTATTATGCCGCGTGTTCTTGTGCAAAGACGTTTAATGTTTTCCAGGCCACAATATGGGCACGTTATGGATACAAAGAAGTGTGTTATACCATATGGCGGCGACAAAAAAAAGAGTGACCCAGCTCATAGGGCAGCAAAAGAATTTGACGGTATTTTAGACGGTATCTAAAAATATTCTATCCTGTAACATCATATGATAACAGAATATAATTGTAAGATTACCTCCAACCGCCTTTGACGAACTTCTGGAAAGCATCTACGCGTTGCCCCAAGGCACTCATGTCGTTGTGGACAATGGCGCTTCCTCCTTCCTGGTTCTTAAAAACTATTTCCGGGAGATCAATTTTATCCGGGAACTGCAAGAGAGAGGGGATCAGGTCTATTTTCATTCCGTAAATCATGGGCGGAGAAATCCTCAATCACACGGCTTCCAGCCTCAAAATGCTGGCGGAGGGCTTCCCGGAAACGCCAATTGTGGTCTGGCTCAATCCTCATGATGGCCCGGTGCGGTCGGGCAATCTACGGTTTGAGGATTTCAAGATTTACCAGGAATGCAGCGGCCATTTCCACGCTATTCTGCAAATTCCCGTGACCAACAAAGACACCCTTGGCCGTGATCTGCGGGAGCTTTTCGGCAGATACCAGACTTTTGCCGCTGCCCTGGCCTGCGCCGATCTGCGTATCGCCACGCGCCTGTGCCTGAAACGCTATTGGGAAAAAATCATCGGCCTTGTGGAACAGGCCCATATCGCGGAGTAGGCTCATGATACAGGAACAAGGCTTCATTGAAAACGCTGCAACGGAAGCTCCGGCCAAAGCGCCGTTTCTGTCTGACGGCATTGGGCTTACGCTGGAACAGGCCAAGGCGCTGATCGCCCAAAACTCCGGCGTAATCCTTTCCAAGTCATGGGCATCACCATCTGCAACGCCTACCTTGGCGAACTACAAAAGCTCCATGAACGGCGGCACAGTAAGGGCTTGGCAATCGCCGCTGTCGGTCGAGGGCATTCGCAAAGTCTTTGACGGTCACGCGGCAACGCTGCATTCTTTCAAGAATGTTGCTGTTTTAGTTCTGCGGGGGCTACGCTGGTCGCCAGCGGCCTGGATATTACAGTCAATGAACACAATCCCATTGTCGAAGAGGAGTTTCTCTTGGACGTCTCCCGTTTCGAGAGCACGTTTCCGCCCATAGTCGGGCCTAGGCCGTCATTCTCCCTTCGCAAAAAGGCGTCCAGAATTTTTACCCTGGCGGCATACATGGACTCCGGCTCCATCACGGCGGAGGTCGTTTCCATAAGCCATGATGCTGTGCTGCGGTGCAAAAACATCGTGGTGGTCGGCGGCACTTCCTCTCCTCCGGCGAGACCACCTTCGTCAATGCGGTCATAGATGCCGTTACAGAGCTTAGGCCTTCGCATCGGTTAGCTTATTTTGGAAGATACAGCGGAACTTCAGTCTAGAAGCGCCAACACTATTTTTTCCCATATCTCCATACTGGCGAAGGTGGATATTCGTACTATGGTGAAAGTCAGTATGCGCTATACTCCCAAGCACATTCTGGTGGGAGAAGTGAGGGATGCGGCGGCTCTGGAGCTTTTGAAGCTCCGGACATCCGGGCGGTGGTTTTCACCTTCCACGCGGACAGCGCGGAAGAGGCTTTGCCGCGTCTTGAAGAACTTGTTGAGGAGGCGGGCCTCGGCCACAAGCAAAAGCTCATAGGCCGGCCGGTTGATCTGGTGGTCCATTATGGAAAAGACGTCGGATAACCAGCGCCGTATTTCCGGCATCATTAAGGTAAACGGATTCCCAAAATGGAGGGCTACGAAACGGAACATCTCTACGTGGAGAAAATACTTCGCAACTGAGAAAGGGCGTATTATTCATCTGCCAGACTGTCCAGCTTGACCGCATATCCCTGGAGTCGGAATTGCCCAAGCGGCAACAAGGACTTTCACGATAAAAGAAACTGGAGACACAGCGCGTAGCTTTCCAGTTTAACTGGTGCGCTCAGCGCTTTACACATGCGTTTTTATTTCACTTCTAACTGTATGCAATACACGTCCTTTTATAGCCTCAAAATTCTTTGGTTGGAGCTGCTCCGGTATAACAGTTCCAAACTCCGTAATTCTTCAACAAAAAGGCCATCGATCAGAATATCGGTCAGGTCAAGCAGTCGTGCGATGTATGGAGAATGGAGGCTCAAGCCGAGCAATTGCTCGTATTTATAACCCGTATACACCACAACATTTTTATCCAAGCTGCGTACTTGAGCGGCCAGAGTGCAAAGCGGAGCGGGCTGTAAGAACGGTTCACCGCCGGAAAACGTGACGCCCGACAGCAATGGATTTTCCATAACTTGCGTCAGGATATCTTGAACATCAAGGGGATAGCCGCCTTCCATGTCATGCGTATCAGGATTATGGCAGCCTGTGCAGTGATGCAGGCAACCTTGCGTGAACACGGTATAGCGAAACCCAGGGCCGTCTACAATGGATTCTTCCACAATCCCGTTGACCCTGAGTTCGCATACGCTACTGTACAGATCCCTATGCTCCATGCTTTACTCTGTCCCTTTCTTCCGCGCGTTTGGCGTTATTGAATCTGTCAACAGTTCCCACCAGATAGCCGGTTATGCGTCGGCTTCTTTCAAAATTGACATTAACACCGACTTTTTTACTCTTCGCAAGCTGTTTGTTTTCCCTGCAAGTATCTAACAGCATAATTGTTTCTCCATAGCGTTTTTTCAGTTCGTCCGGATTAAAGCCGCGTTTTTTATGGGTTTCAGTTGTTCCTGAAAGCAAAGAGCACCCCAACTTGTGTCATCCAGTTGTAAATACCGGCCGCCGCCGGTGTAAAATATCCGCAACGTTTTTTGTACTCCAAGGTAATAGCGTTGATCAAGGCTTCCTCATTGGCGTAGAGGTTGGGAGCGGGAAAACTCTTCATTACCGTTGTAAGACTTCGTAAAAAGGCAAAGTCTTTCAGCATGGGATGTTCTGAAAAGTCAATTTTTCCGGTCAAGGCAATGTGTTCCGCCAAAAAATCATAATGCCAACAGCTCCGGCGTAGTTCGCCGCCCGTGGCCCGTAAGCCGGAATCTTTTTGTCTGGCTACCAAGTCGGTAATGGCGCTGTCTTCAACTACACGCAGTTCGTCTTTGCCTATCATTCATCCAGCTGTATTTTTGCCCGTGCATCTTTCATGGCCTCCGGATGCAGAAAGCTGCCCACATGGTCGGCCCTGAAAGGGAGAATTATTCTGTCCTTAGCAGCATTGAAATCGGTAGCCATGGTTGTCTCCATACATAGTTTTAAATGTTATTAATAAAAAAAGAAATTGCTATTCACCACGCAGGCGTTTTGCGGCGGAGACCATATTTTCCAACGTCGGATATGCTTCTTCCCACTGGCGGGTTTTCAGGCCGCAATCCGGGTTTACCCACAACTGTTCTTTGGGGATATGGCGCAAAGCTCTGCGCAGGAGTTCCGTCATTTCCTCCACAGAAGAAATGCGCGGACTGTGAATGTCATAGACGCCCGGTCCGACTGCTCCCTGATAGCGGAAGTCCGTAAACGCATCCAAAAGCTCCATGCCGCTACGGCTGGACTCGATGCTGATAACATCCGCATCCATCCTGGCTATCCATGGAAGAATGGCATTGAATTCGCTGTAGCACATATGTGTATGTATCTGTGTGGAATCTTTCACGCCGGAAGAAGAAAGGCGAAAGGCATCAACCGCCCATTTCAGGTATATTTCGGCTTCTTGCGCCGTCAGCGGCATGCCTTCGCGCAACGCGGCTTCGTCAATCTGAATAATGCGTACTCCAGCCTTTTCCAAATCCTGTACTTCATCTCGGATTGCAAGAGCTATTTGCTTGCAGACTTCGCTCCGGGCCATATCGTCACGGACAAAACTCCAGCACAGAATTGTCACCGGGCCTGTCAGCATGCCTTTAACCGGCTTTACGGTGAGAGACTGCGCGTATAAAATCCAATCTACAGTCATGGGAGCCTTGCGGTACACGTCTCCATATATAACGGGTGGTTTGACGCAACGGCTGCCGTAACTCTGCACCCAACCGTTTTGCGTAAAGCAGAATCCGCCAAGTTGCTGGCCGAAATATTCCACCATGTCATTGCGTTCGGCTTCACCGTGGACAAAAACGTCCAGGCCGAGGGCTTCCTGTTTTTCGATGCAATCCCGGATTTCATGTCTGATGGCGGCAATATAGTTGGCTTCAGACATGTCGCCTTGTTTATAGTCCAGCCGCGTTTTACGGATAGAAGCGGTCTGGGGGAATGAACCGATCGTGGTTGTCGGCAGTTCCGGCAAATTCAGCCAATGTTGTTTCTCCCGTCGTTGCGGATAGGGAGAAAGGCGGGTGAACATGGCAGGCGTGACCGAACTAGAACGCTCCCGAACCGCAGCAATAGAGGTGTGAGGATGTGCGACGGAATTTCGCAGTACAGCCACGTTTTCAGCCAGAACTGATGGATCGTTTTGTTCGACAATTTTGCGTAAGCTAGTCAATTCAAAGCATTTCTGTACGGCAAAAGCCATGCGTTTTTTGATATGATCCGGCAAGGCGGATTCTTCCGCCGTATCCACAGGGCAATGCAAAAGGGAACAACTGGAAGCAAGTAGGACGCGTTCACTGCCAAGGGCGGCAACAGCCTGATTGATACCCGGTACGATTTTAGAAAAATCCGTTTTCCAGATATTGCGCCCGTCCACCACGCCTAATGAGAGAGCTGTTTCAGCGGGAAGCAGCGGCAAAATTGCCTCAAGTTGCCTTTTGCCGCGCACCAAATCAACATGCAAAGCCGCGCAGCCGGAATTGACGGCAAGTTCAAGATTTCGGCCAAGCGGGCCAAAGTATGTTGCCAGCAAAAGACGGCTTTTGCCGTAGTCGGCATTAAGCGCCGCGTAAGCGGAATGAAAGTGCTTGCGTGCTTCTTCGGGCAGGAGATCCGTGCACAGCACCGGTTCATCAATCTGAATGTAATCACAATGGGCGGAAAGCGTGCCGAGGAGGCTCGCATAGGCGGAAACTATGGCATCAAGACGTGACCATTTGAGCGAGCTCCCCTGAGCTTTTGCCAGAGCCAGCCAGGTAAAGGGGCCGATGAGGACAGGTTTTGGCGAATAGCCCAGTTTCCGTGCAAGCCTTGTGTCCGCGACAACCGGATGTATACCAGCGACCCAAGGCCCGTTGGCGTCAATTTCCGGTACAAGATAATGATAATTGGTGTCAAACCATTTTGTCATTTCCAGTGCCGGAATGTTGTGCTTGGCATCGCCCCGCGCCATATTGAAGTACAAATCCAGCGGTGAATCACCGGAGTATTTGGAAAATCGTGGCGGCACAGCGCCGAGCATGAGCGTTGTGTCCAACATCTGGTCATAGAGAGAGAAATCTCCGGTAGTTACATAGTCAAGACCAGCGCTTTCCTGAATTTCCCAATGCCGTTTTTTCAGTTCCATGCTTGTTGCGATGAAGGCTTGAGTGGAAAGAGTGCCTTTCCAGAAGGATTCGAGAGCCTGTTTCAGCTCGCGCTTTTTCCCGATGCGTGGGAAGCCAAGAATGTGGGTTTGCATGTTTGCTCCTTTCAAGAATGTTGAAAAGGCAGTCCAATTCACGCGATGTCATTACCGGAGCGTAAAAACGCTCTGGTTGCTCGGCATGACTATACGCGAGACAGTACTGCCTTGCCGCGCCGAATCGCGGCAATGTGACAAGTCGTCTCCTGGATTCCGGCCCATGTATGCCTGACCTTCCCAACCCGTAATCGGGCCAGTGGCTTTGACTGGTACATGCCGGTCACAGTGGCGCGTCCGCAGCGGATTTACACCGCTTTCCGTTTCTCATCACAATATCGGGATAAACTGATATAGTAAGAAACAGACATAGTCAATATACTAATGCCCTCGGTCTTTAAAGGCTTTCAAATCTTTTCACTGAATATTTTCCAATGCGCGGCGGACAAGTTCATTTATGAGTTCTTGTGCTGAACATTTTTCAGGTGCCCTTATCTCTTCTGTTGGATATATTATGGAATAATCCCCTCTGGACAATCCACACCCCGTAATAGTCGCGGTCACCGCCCTGTCAAAATTAACTCGGGGTTTATTCCCTTCAGTTTCAACAGTATTACAAGCCATTACGCTGGAAGGGCATTACGTTTTTTCGCGTCTGATATGGATGATTGCCGGATGCCCAAAAATTCGACCAACGCGCTTGTCAACACCATTACAGGGCTTGACGATTTTGAGTTGATTGTCTTTATCGTGATGCAAGGCGAGGCTTGATCATGCTTTTGACTGACCCGCCAATGCGGCCTTTGGGCGTATCGTGCCGAAAACCGCGATATACGATCACATTCACGTCAAAACTTCTTTGAAAGAGCTTTTTGTCGGCCAAGTGGAACAGTGGTCTGGGAATACAAGCTCGCGCCGGAAACGATCAACATCCCG
Organism: Desulfovibrio sp.; assembly: GCA_031290615.1. Lineage (GTDB taxonomy): Bacteria > Desulfobacterota > Desulfovibrionia > Desulfovibrionales > Desulfovibrionaceae > Desulfovibrio. The sequence continues at coordinate 8,613 of JAITNF010000029.1, forward strand.
GCTTCCGATACTGTGCCTGAGATTCAAATATTCGGAGTAACGCTCAAGGACGACAGCCTGAAAGACGACCTGTTGTTGTGTATTGACCGAGCAATCCCTTGCCCCCTTTTTTTTGAATTGCGATGCAGAGGGCAAGTCGGCTATACTGCCGCCTATAAGCGGCCAAGTGAGGCGGACAGCGATGCGTGGGTAGTCAGCGGGTATTTCACCAGCGGCTGGCTGCCGGAGGATTCCCCCAGAACGCCCGTGCCCGTGGTGTTGAATTTGGAAAACCTCTATGCTGCCCTGTTTGCGCCGTTGTTGCCGTTACCGGCCAGAGAGGGAAAAACTTTGGCGGCGCATGTGGCCGTGTGGAGGAAATTCAGGCTTTGAAACGACAGGCCGCCAAGCTGATAACATCCATGAGCAAAGAAAAACAGTTTAACCGAAAGGTTGCCCTGAACAGAAATTTGCGCATGTTGCAAGAACAGATTACCGGTCTTTCCGCGTCTGTGCGTGAGCGTGAAATTTTGCGCGATGCCGGCAGATAAACTTTAAGGAAGATACTGATGAAAGTATATCGTTTTGTGGGGGGGCCGCGGGGGGGGGGGGTTGGTGGGGGTGGTGGGGGTATGTGGGTTGGGGTGTGGGGGGGGTTGGGGGTGG